>CAZHVT010000020.1:5291-6848 GCA_964536205.1 uncultured Gammaproteobacteria bacterium | reverse complement strand
TTCTCTTCTAACTTCACTCAAAGAGTTGCGAAGTAAGTTTGAGGGATTTGAGGATCTGTTCGTTATTTTTTGGATTGATTGCAAGACCAAATATTCTTGCGTCTGCTGGAGAAATAAGATCTAACCGTGTCCAGTTTGCTCCCCCATTTGTTGTAGTGTAGATTCGAGAATCAATCGCTACTACATGCATATTATCGTGTGCATCCCAAACAATATTTTTTACACTATTGATATCGCCATGCTCATCGCGCTCTGGAGTTACGTCAATCCACGTCCCTCCGCCATCTGCACTTTTGTGTAATCCACGTCGTTCGAGTCCTACGTATACAATATTAGGATCGATTTCGAAAATGAGAATCTGACTCACTTCTGCTTTAAATGTGTGTTTGATGCGCCATGTCTTTCCTGCATTTACACTCTTGAGTAATTCACCTGATCGCGTTCCTGCATATACAACATCCGGATGTTTTGGATCGATTTCAATTGCAGTGATACGTGCTGATGCTTTTTCATCGATGTGTCGAATTGAGTATGTTCGTGAGCAATCTTCTGTTTTTAAAAGTTTGTTGTTTGATGCTGCATAGACAACACACTTGTCTCGTGGATCGACTGCAATATCTGAAACCATTCCTGTTCGAATATCTTCTGGCTGTGCCCATGTTCTTCCTTGATCATAACTATAAATCATTCCATTAGCTTGTGTGCCTGCATACAATGCGTTTCTATCTGATGGATCTGTATTTAGTGTTTTTACATTTACAGACGCAATGCTTCCTGGGGCTCCTGTTGTGCTTGGAATCTTGATTCGATGTTCCCATGTTTGCCCACCATCTTCTGTGGCAAATACACCCCCGTCGAGTGGACGCGGAGTTTCACCTGAAAGCGAACATCCTTGCCCCATGAGAATGATTAATGCTGATAATCCGAATAATCGCACTGCAAAATTTTTCATATGTTGTGATAGTTATAATGTCTTTATTTTACAACCTTGGAAGTGAAAGTACAAATGCATCAAAGAGGCCTTTTGGTTGTACATTTTTTTGTAGCTTTTCTTTTACTTCGTATGCGTTATCCAAACTGTTCAGTAGTTGTGCAGTAAGTTGTTTTTTCTGTAGTCCGTGTGAAAATAATAATGCGCGTAACATTACGATACAGCGATCGAGTCGATCACATAGTGCATCTTTTTTTGCGGCTTTTGCTCCTTTTCCGATTACTTCTTCTACCCATATCAATCGTTTGTCGTGTGATGATGTGAGTAGCGAAAATAATTGTCGTGATTCGTCGTACCATTGCGCATGCGTTTCATCATTGTTTTCGAGTTGATGTAACATTCCTGGACGTCCTGCCGCCCATGTTAATTTTTTTTGTGTGTGCGCTTCTTCCGTTGTGTTTTTTATGAGTGATATCATTTCATTATCTGTTGCATGAGATAATTGATATATCGCGCATCTTGATAAAATTGTTTGTGGAATAGTTTGTGTGTGTGCTGCTGTGAGGATGTAATATGTTGATGCGCGAGGCTCTTCAATTGATTTTAGTAATGCGTTTGAAGCTTGG
>CAZHVT010000020.1:0-5281 GCA_964536205.1 uncultured Gammaproteobacteria bacterium | reverse complement strand
ACATGCATGTATATCTTTGATCATGACAACGCGGGCGTTATCATTAAATGCTTTGTGGGTATTTTGTGAGATCATTCGTCTGATGTCATCAACAACAATGGTTCTTGCATCATCAGCTTTTTCAACACACATAAATTCTGGGTGTGTGTTGAGTGATCGTGTGTCATCTATATTCAACATTTCTCTGGCAATTTTTTTTGCGATGTGTGTTTTGCCAACATGTGCTGGCCCAATAAATAGTATTGCTTGTGGCAATGCGCGTGATTGAACCATACCTTGCAATTGATTGATGATGGCCGTATTTCCGATGGTATTCATAGTGGGATATTATAGCGATCAATCTGTTAAATGCCAAACTTTTTGGAAATGAAAAAACCACCCGTAGGTGGCTGTTTCTGTGGAAATTTTGCTCCAGGTGAGGGTTGGATACCCCTGGCGAACCAGGGGCATCCAACAGAGATGGAGATGAGGAGAACTTCTGTGTCGCGCTTTGCCGGATGGCTGCGCGTGAATACACTGAAGCGAATGGCAATTGCGGAACTACTTGGACGCGGCAGCGGCCTTCTTCTTGGTGGTCTTCTTCTTGACGAGACCAGCCTTCTCGAGCGCTGCCTGGTTCTTGGCGACGAGATCCTTGCCATTGCCGTTGGTGCCGTTGCCCTTCTTCTTCGTCGACTTGGCAGCGGCCCTCTTCGGCTTGGCGGCGGCCTTCTTCGGCTTGGGTGCCTTCTTGGCTGCATCGGCGGCCTTTTTCGCAGCTGCGGCAGCGGTTGCCGCAGCGGCGGCGGCCGCAGCCTTGGCCTCTTCCGTTGCCTTCTTGGCTTTCTCGTTGGCGGCGGCCTTCTTGGCCTTTTCTGCCCGCTCCGAATCCCGGCGACGCTGGATCGACTTGTCCGAGAAGATGAGACGCTCGGCCTCCCACAGGAAGTACAGGACTTCCGAGAGCAGTGCAGAGAGCACCATCCCGTCATCCTGATCCCGTGCGAATCGCGGCAGACTCAAGTCCAGCTCGATCATCGTGTCCTTGTCTCCCTTCAGGAAAACCTTTCCGCTCTCGATCATGAAAGCATAGGCCGCCTCCTGGAACGAGCGCCCCTTCGTCGTGTACGCCGGCTGAATCGCCGTGAAATACACGCGAACGCCCTCTTTGTAGCCGCCCTTTTCACAACTCATCGGCTCGACGTCGATGTCGAGCAGCCGATAGTAGTGATCGTCATGCTTGGGCAGACGTCGGCGAACGCGAAGCCCTCCGAACTTGAATTGCACCCACATGCTCGTGCGCCGGCAAATGTTCGCCAACGTGTGAGAAGCATCGTGACGAGCGGACCGCTTACGGACACCAAAACCTTTTGAACTCATGTAGTTCCTCCAATTCGATTTGTTTTTTTGAAAGTAGCAATTGACTTAGCTACCCTACCTGGGACTAAGTATGCACAGATAATAGCATGATTTATACGTTTTGTCAATACTTACTATAAACCATGCCATTTTATTGAATTTGCTAACGTATATTTTTTACTAAATTTAGTATAATAAAGTGTTGTCTATTATTTGTCATCTTGACAAAACAAAATGCATATGATATATTTCAACCATCTTAAGATCTTTAGCAAAAACGACAAAGCACCTCGCCAAATGAAAAAGCCAATGAATGCGCTGCGAATAGATAGTGACTAGCGAAATCGAGTCTACAGCGATCTGAATCGGACGAGAGTTCCGCGTAACAACGTAAAACTCATCCTCCCCAATTCAGGCAAACCCACATTTGGCGTGGTGACTTTCAAACATGTGTCTGGGCAACCGCCCTTTTATCAACAACCAAAAAACCGACACATGCTTGTCGATTCATAGATCACAGATATCTACTCTGCGTGCATTCTCTTTATTCCAGTTTGAATAGAAAAGAGGATAAACCAGAATGAATATTTTTAAACCACCTGTTTCTGCTCCCATCAACCAAGTACGTACTTGCGGCAACGACGGTGTCGGATTCGGCTGCGCGCCCACATCCAACGGGGATGATGGTGTCGGCTTTGGCTGTTCTTCGTAGGGACGAAGAAGCAGCAGCGCGAATCACCAATTGGCTCATGCTGATAGTACGCAGCGAAGGGCCATCAAGCGTCAGCTTGGAGAGGTTACCTACGGGTACCTCTTTTTTGATTTTATTTTTTTGATCAAAATTATATGTCTGTTCCTTTTTTTGCACCGGACCACGACAGATCAAACATCAATTTCATGTTCTCTGCAACGTATTCATCATCAACCAATACGGTATTGTAATCTTCATTCAACAACCAAAATACTACGATTGATCCATAAATTCCGAATTCGCAACTGAAAGGATAACTTTCTTCTGATAGAAATCGAGTGTGCTCTCTTGTTGCAGATTGAAACAAGTCTTCTTTTCTTGGGGCTTTTGGATCTATCACATAAATTTTTCGCGCTTCTATTTTTTTGTTTACGATCATTTTACGAGCAGCATCTCTCGCCGGCGAATCCCCTTCTTTGAATACTCCACTGGTTTGGCTCGGCAAAATAATTTCCCGATATTCTTTTACATCATTTGATTCGAATACTCCCAACAAAAGCTCATGAGCTGCTTTCATGCCCTCAATACCCTCGTAGAATCTTACTTGCGTTTTGTTATCAGAGCGCGCCATCACTGCGTTGAGTTGCGGCAGAACACTTCGAAACTGTGCTTCTTGGTCTTTTAATTCTTTTTCTCGTTCGTGAATTAAACTCATTAATCTGTTTGGGCGTTCTGCTGCATACAACTTTTTCTTACCCTTACTAAACGAACTCATCAATCCCTTTTGCGTGAGTTGTTCGATCATAACATACGTTGTCACACGATTTACGTTTGATTTTTTTGCGATGTTTTGAACAGATGATGGACCAAGTGACAATGATGATAGATACACTTGAGATTCTTTTTCTGACAATCCAATTTTTATGAGGTCTTGTTCGAGTTTTTGCATATTGATATTTATGAGGGTGCAGGTAGCAGGTTTCAGGTAGCAGTCTATTTTAAAAAATTACTGCCCCCTGTTCCCTGCTCCCTAATACCTAATTAGATATATTGTATAGTGCTAGTCAACAGATTGCAACTTCTGCACTTCGTTCCAAAAAAGTTGCGCGGATTTTTCCCATGAATACTGATTGAGTTTGTTTTTTTGCTCGATTGTATTGTTGTACGACAGTGGATAACTTTTCATTACTTCTCCTACTTTTTTTGCCCAGTCGTGTGAGTTGTCAACTTTTGCATATACGATACTGTCTCCGGCGATTTCTTTGTGAGCGGGAATGTTCGATGCGATCACCGGAACATCATGCACAGATGCCTCGCATATTGGGATCCCAAAACCTTCGTACCACGATGGAAATAATAAAACTCCTGCTTGCGCGAGTAATTCAATTTTTTTGTGTTGAGATATGTATCCGAAAAGTTTGATGTCATCTTTGTAATGCGATTCTTTTATGCGATCTGCTATTTCCTCATATCCATATCCTGGCTTTCCTGCGAGTTGTAGTTCTACTTTTTTTCCGGAGCGTTTCAATATCTCAAGAGTTCGAATTAATGTTGTGATATTTTTTTTGTGTTCAATGCGTCCGATGAATAACAGTGTTTGTTTTGGATCTCGCTGTATGTGAACATCTTGCGTCGCCGGTGCGTTGGGTATGACTTTTATTTTTGATGTATGTGCATCAAAATATTTTATGATTTCGTTTTTTGAAAATTGTGATGGTGTGCATATGAGGTCTGCATGATCTACTGCCCGACGCGTTGTCCAATTCTGAAAATGTCGATCGAACCAACTATATACGTTTGGCATAGCAGCAAATCCCACATCATGAATTGTTACGACACATGTTGGGCGGATGAGTGGCGGAGCAGATGCTGGGATGAATAATATATCATTTTTGTGTTTTCTCATTTCCCATGAGAGACGTAGCTGTGTCCAAAAACGCGGAAATGGCCACAACAATTTTTTGTGTTTCCAGTTTTTTGGAAGCTCACCAAAATCATCCATCAGATTTTCTTTCGTCAATAACAAAACCTCAGTCTCCTGAGGTATCACTTTTTTGAGTGCTGTGATCATTTTAAAGGCGTACCACTCAACTCCTGTTCGTTCTTTTTTGTTTGCACGCGATGCATCTATTATCAACTTCATATTATCTTGTCGATAATATCGAACGTTTATAACTATCCAAATTTTCCAACGCAATTCCCGTCCCCTTCACCACACATAACAAAGGCTCATCCGCGACATATGCTGGTACACCTGTTGCTTGTGAAAATAATTGTGCGAGATTTCTCAACTGTGATGATCCGCCAGACAAAATCATTCCTTTATCCATCACATCTGCTGCAAGCTCTGGAGGGGTTTCATTTAATACTTCCTTGATTGCCGTCACCATTCCCTCAAGTGCAGCTTGTACAGCTTGTGTGACATCATCTGAAGACACATTCATGATGCGCGGCAATCCCGTAACCATGTCTCGCCCTTTAATATCAAGAACTAATTTTTTATCCAAATATAATGCTGAACCAATTTCGATTTTTACTTTTTCTGATGTTCTCTCACCAATTGCCAATCCATATTTTTTTCTGATGAATTCCTGGATTGCGCCATCAAATTTATTTCCAGCGATTCTGACTGATGCTGATGCAACAATTCCTCCAAGTGAGATAAGAGCGACTTCCATTGTTCCACCACCAATATCAATAATCATGTGGCCGGATGCAGAACCAATTGGGATGTCAGCGCCGATCGCTGCCACAATTGGCTCTTTAATAATGTATGCAGCTCGTGCGCCCGATGCGAGAGTTGCATCAACCACTGCACGACGTTCTGTTGAGGTAATTCCTCCTGGAACCGCAACCATCACTTCTGGTCGAAATAATCGAAATCCCCCTACGACTTTATTAATAAAATACCGAAGCATAGCTTCAGTGGTTTTGTAATCTGCAATCACGCCGTCTTTCAATGGACGCGAAGCAACAATAGAATCTGGTGTTCGGCCAATCATATCGCGTGCCTCAACTCCAACTGCCAAAACCTTTCCATCTTCTTTTGAGATAGCAACAACAGAGGGCTCGTTTATCACGATCCCTCTTTTTGGAACATAGACGAGCACATTTTTTGTTCCTAAATCAATTCCTATCTTTTTTATGAACATGTTTTATTTCGTAATGCGTAACTCGTAAAGCGTAATGCGTAAAAAGAATCGCGAAGCGACAATAATAATTCGTCGCCCACGGCGACACCGCTTACGCTTT
>CAZHVT010000019.1:0-7181 GCA_964536205.1 uncultured Gammaproteobacteria bacterium | reverse complement strand
AAAGTTCCGCCAAGATTTGGATTACGACATAGAGCTGGAATTGGAATTGCAGAACACATGTCGCGCCACGATCTACACGCAGTCGCTGGAAGAAAAACCGTCAAAAAAAGAATGGAAAAAGTTTCCGTACTTATTATTGATGAGGTTTCAATGCTTGCGGCGCATGTTATTGAAAATGTTGATGCAATCCTCAAACTCGTAAAACAAAACAGCAAGCCATTCGGTGGATTACAAGTAGTATTTGTCGGAGATTTTTTTCAACTGCCACCGGTCACTCATTCAGAACAAAAAAGTTTTGCTTTTCAGGCAGATGCATGGGAAGAAGCAGATTTAACTGTCTGCTATATTTCGGAACAATACAGACAAGACGACACAAATTTTCTCTCACTACTTTCTGCAATCAGAACAAATTCTCTTCAAGACAGCCACAAAAGCATGTTGGTGGACAGGACAATTCGCCTACACGAAGCACCAAACAATGTCCCACACCTCCATACTCACAACAGAAATGTAGATCGATACAACAACAAACGCCTCGCAGAACTTCCCGAAAAACTAAAAACATATTCGATGAGCACAAAAGGTTCCAAAAAGCGCATCGAAACATTGCAAAGAGGATGCCTTTCTCCTGCCGAATTGCAATTAAAAAAAGGTGCAACAATAATGTTCACCAAAAACGACCCAGCACAAAAATTCTACAACGGCACACTTGGCACAATTCATGATTTCGATCTCAAAACACAACTACCAATAGTAAAAACACACGAGGGAAAAACCATACATGTAACGCCGGCAGAATGGACAATTCAAGAAGATGGTCGAATCCGCGCACGCATTGCACAACTCCCACTTCGCCTAGCATGGGCTATCACTGTACACAAAAGCCAAGGAATGAGTCTGGACGAAGCCGTAATGGATTTATCAAATGTATTTGAATTTGGACAAGGATACGTTGCACTTTCTCGTGTCCGCCGATTATCCGGATTGCATTTATTAGGATATAACGAACAAACATTTCAAATTCACCCAAACATTTTGGCACGCGATGCTGAATTCAAAGAAGAATCAAAACAAGCAAGTAAATCTAAAATCGATGAGACACTGCAAAACAAATTCGTTTTTAACTGCGGCGGAACAATCGAAACGGCTTCCAAAAAAGAGCTCAAGGAAATAGCGAAAAAGAAAAGCACAATAAATAAAATCCCTACAAAAATCAAAACATACGATATTTGGAAACAAGGAAAATCAGTTCCCGAAGTTGCAGAGGAAAGAAAACTCAAAATCACAACCATAATGGGACACATCGAAGAACTTTTCATGGAAGATAAAATTTCACGAGATGAAATATTCACGCGAATGGTTTCACCAGAACTCAAAAAAGCTCTCCCAGAAATTCACAAAACTTTCACAGATTTAGACACTGAACTTCTTACACCAATCAAAATAAAACTCAAAGATAAATACGACTTCAAAGATCTACGCATTGCACGCTTACTACGTGATTGACGTTGTGAAAGTAAACACATACTATGTAATAAAGACCTCATATGGAAACAAAAACAGAAAAATTAATTCTCAAAAAACTCGATTCCATCGACGGACGACTTGATGGAATTGATGGCAGACTCGATGGAATTGATGGCAGACTCGATGGAATTGATGGCAGACTCGATGGAATGGATAGCAGACTCGATGGAATGGATAGTCGATTTGATGGTATTGAAGAAAACGTAAAAGAAAATCGAACACTGATCGAGTTTCTGGTGGAAAATTCTGCTACAAAAGAAGAGCTCCACACCGAGATCGCAGAATCAGAAACGCGCATGATGACTCACATCGATGGTTTTATGAAATTACACACCAATCTCGCGACTGAAATTGTAGCTGTACAATCAAAAAACCAAAGACTCGAAAAAAACATAGGTCACATCGCCGATCACATAGAACTGAAACTAACATAACTCCTGTACCAAAAAATCACCACTTCGGTGATTTTTTATTATTCAATATTCAAACGCTTCTTCTTTCTATGTACAAGAAATCCGGTAATTAAGCCAACACCCAACACTATCAAAAAAGAGGAAATAGCAGGATTATCAATTGCATCACCTAAAAATTCCTGAATCTTGTTAATCTTCTTACAAGATGGTTGTCCGCTATACCCCTCTTTCAAATAAGGCACAGACCCAGCACAACATTCCTCGAACTGATCAAACACATACTCCCCTTCCTCAACACAGGCTAAAAACGGCAATGCCTCGTCATTACAAAAACCACTATACACATCCATCACATCACACAACGAACCATCCGGAAGCTTACAAAAAATATAATCATCATCTGCAGTCGACTTCTCAATTCTTTCAAAGCCATACCGCTCACAAATAACCAAATCAGGATTAATCGCAGCCTGCGCTGGCAATGCAAAAAACAAAAGAAAAACAAAAACAAGATATTTCATACTATTAAACTATATCACAATAAAAAAATTCCTCCCAATAGGAGGAATCATCGAACTAGTCAGAACGTGTAACACGCAAAACCTCATCAGGAGTTGTAAGTCCTTGAGCAAGTTTCCGCAATGCAGATTGACGAAGAGTTCGCATTCCATCGCGCATTGCAACTCGTTTGAGTTCTGATCCAGCCAAACCACCGAGAATGGCAGAGCGCAATTCATCCGTCATTTCCAAAATCTCGTAAATTGCAACTCGACCACGCAAACCCGTGCCATTACAGTGACGGCAAGATCTTTCACCGCCTTTCATCATAGATGCATTTTCATAATCATCTTCACTCATGCCAGCCCCGAGACACACATCCTTGTCATACTGATGTGGCACTCGACACTGCGAACACGTTCGTCGCACCAAACGCTGCGCCACAATCATAATCACAGAACCTGTGACTAAAAATGGCTCAACACCCATATGCATCAAACGCGTGATAGTAGAAGGAGCATCATTTGTGTGCAATGTAGAAAGCACAACATGACCTGTCAGCGCAGCTTTCACCGCAACCTCAACTGTCTCAAAATCACGAATCTCTCCAACCATGATAATATCCGGATCAAGTCGCAAGAAACTTCGCAATGCATTCGCGAAATTCAAATTGACTTCTTCGCGAATTTGCATCTGGTTAATATCAGGCAAATCAAACTCAACAGGATCTTCAGCGGTCAAAATATTTTCAGTAACTTTATTCAGTTCTGCCAACGCGCTATACAGCGTAGTTGTTTTTCCAGAACCAGTCGGCCCAACCACCAAAACCATACCATGCGGCTGATGAATTGCGCCCTGAAACTTCTTCAACTCATCTGGCTCAAAACCAAGCTTCGTCATATCAACTTGCAAATTCGATTTATCAAGCAGACGAAGCACAATCTTCTCACCATAATGAAAAGGCGCAACCGCAACACGAAACGCACACTCTCGGCCATCACCAAACTTCAACTTAATACGCCCATCCTGCGGACGCCGACGTTCAGTGATATCCAGCTGACTCATTACCTTCAATCGAGAAGTTACGACAGGAATGTAACGCACAGGCAATCGACGAACCTCTTGCAACGCCCCATCAATTCGATACCGAATCCGAAGCGAATACTCACCCGGCTCAATGTGAATATCAGAAACACCACGCATAATCGCATCCAATAAAAACAAATTTACCAGACGCACAATCGGCTTATCATTAGCCGCGCGTTCCAAATCATACGCGTCAACATCATCGTCTTCCTGAATTTCGACTTCGACATCATCCGAATCACGAACATACCCATCGATCTCATCACGAATATCATCACCTTCAATCAATGAACGAAAACGCGTGAAAGCATTTCGAATTGAATGTTCTGGCGCAAGCACCATATCGACGTTGTAGCCGGTAGTGAACTTCAGATCATCCATCGCATAAATATTCGTCGGATCAGAAACCGCAATAATCAGAGAATCCCCCTGAATGGAAAGTGGAAACACACCATGCTTTTCACAAACCTCCATCGGTAACTCACGAATCGTAGACTCCTCAACCTGATCAAAAGCCTGCTCATCGATCGACGGAATGCCGTACGTGCGCGAAAGCAATTCGACAATATCTTGTGGTTTCACCGCTCCCATTTCCACAAGAACATGATGAAGCGTATCGCCACTGCGAACAACCTCCTCATTCGCATCCTGAAGTGTTGCAATCGATACAAGCTCTTCACGAACGAGCAACTCACCAAACGACGTAGATTCCGGCAATACAGCCGGCAGATTCTCGCCAGAACCTCTACTTTCCTTAGTATCGTCTACCACAACTCACTCCTTTTTTTGTGAACGAACATACCATCATTATCGCATATTCAAACAGAAGTCAATAGATGATATACTAATATACATGAATTTCATCAGTGGCATAATTCTCGCAATTCTCGCAATTATCGCAGCGATTGTCATTATGGCAAATCGCATATTTTTTCCGTACCACCGAATCGCAGGAATCTACATGTTTGTTATTGCGTGGATCCCATTCATTCACTCTCTTTTAATGAAGAAAAAATGGATTTTACAACAAGAACACGCTGCCATTTCATATTTATCACATTTCAAAATCCACATTGTCGTCGGAATTATAATGGCGATTGCAGTCTATATAGTATTAACGCTCTATCCAGCCGAACAAACTCCATTCGCCAATTTTACAGATAAACAAATCGAACAAGCTCTCAACGAAGATGAAATTCTATTAGCCTATCTTGATGATCGACTAGAACTAAATTTCAAAGAAGCAGACACATACAAAATCTTCGAAATCGATTTCACCAACATCACAAATTCACAAAAAGCCAAACTCACAAAATTCTGGAACACTCACACAGAAGTATTACTCGAACTAGATCTCATCAAAGAAAGATACAAAACATCCTATCAACTCAACAAACCATCTCAAAAAGAACTACGAAACAAAGCGTTCATAAATGGATTTTCCGCACTTCTTGCACAACATCATTACAACCTAAAACTCACCAAGCACATTACAAACAAAGATATCGTCACTTTCTTTAATGAGCAACGAGCAAATATTCCAGCCAAAACATACGACCGACTTGAAAGCTTACTAACTGATACAGATGAGTTACTAAGGCTCTCAACTGGACGTCTGTACTACTCATTTTTAGATGACACACAAACAACACTCCGCGACCAAATCTCACAACACCTCGACACAATCAGCGGCTCACTCGGAAAATACGCAAGCTTGGTAGCAAAAAAACCATTAAACTTCATAGAGAAAAGTTCAGTTAAATTATGGTTCCCCATTCAAAAACGATTCACTCATGATATTAGTTTTGTACGCGCAACAAATCGAAATTACCACATAACTCCGGAAATCATAGGCGAACACGCAGACAAACTTCTACCCGGAGATATTTTCTTACAACGCCGCGAGTGGCATGCAACAAATGTAGGTATTCCAGGATTTTGGACACATTCAGCATTACACATCGGAAAACTTTCACAACTCGATGAATATTTTGCCGAAATTCCAGCACTCAAAGAAACAACATTTTCGGCATACATAGAAAAAAAATTCCCCGAAGCATACGCGCAATGGAGCACAAAAAATGATGACGGATTTTTCCCCGCAGTTATCGAATCAAAACGCCCAGGCGTAATCATGCTTTCGCTTGAAGAAAGCGCCCGAGCTGATGGCATGGTCGCACTTCGTCCAAAAAATCTCACAAAAAATGATCAATTCAAAATCATTACACAAGCTCTTCCTCATCTTGGAAAACCCTATGACTATGATTTCAACTTTGTCACAGATAATGAATTTGTCTGCTCCGAACTCATTTACAAATCATACACAGACATTTCTCAACTCAATCTCAAGCTTCATGATTTTAATGGACGACCAATCATCACACCAAACGAAATCGCACAAAAATTCGCACATGAATACGAAACACCACAAGCAGAATTAGATCTCATTTTCTTCCTCGATGGAAACGAAAAACAAAAAACAGTCAATGAAAAATCCGCTGAAGAATTTCTCACAACATGGCAACGACCAAAATGGCATGCCGTGTCTGATTTCTAAAAACTGACAAAAAATTGTCCACATGACGAAAACGGTCATCTGCGATATGATCATTTTTTAGGTACTTAACCCACATGCATATGCCAGCAGTAAAAGCAGCGTACATTTGGCTCGATGGGTGCGAGCCAGTTTCAACACTTCGTTCTAAAACGAAAATCCTAAATAACGAAGTGAATGAACTGTCAGATCTTCCAGACTGGGGATTTGATGGATCCAGCACAGAACAAGCTTCAGGAAGTGACAGTGATTGTGTATTAAAACCTGTACGTTTTGTGAAAGATCCATTACGTGGAGCACCGCATATATTAGTTATGTGCGAAGTATTGGATGCGCAAGGAATGCGACACCCTTCAAACAAACGAGCAGCACTACGAAAGTTAGCTGAAAAAACTACATCTCATGAACCATGGTTTGGTATCGAACAAGAATACACATTATTTAAAGAAGGACGTCCACTCGGCTGGCCAGAACCTCATTCAGGATATCCAGGACCACAAGGGCCATATTATTGTGGTGTTGGTGCAGAACGAGTGTATGGTCGCGAATTGATTGAGGATCATCTAGAGGCATGTCTGCAAGCAGGACTTACCGTCTCTGGAATAAATGCAGAAGTAATGCCCGGACAATGGGAATATCAAATCGGCCCACTCGGCGCATTAGAAGTTTCAGATGAAATCTGGCTATCACGTTGGATTCTCGAACGACTCGGGGAAAAACATGGTATCGCTGTATCACTCGAACCAAAACCTGTTACAGGCGACTGGAATGGAGCTGGCGCACATACAAACTTCTCAACAAAAGCAATGCGAGAAGAAGGTGGATTAAAAGTAATTGAAGAAGCAATCGAAAAACTGCGAGTCAAGCACGGAGAACATATTGCAGCCTATGGCCCAGACAATGACAAACGCCTCACAGGACAACACGAAACTGCACCAATCACAGAGTTTAAAGCTGGTGTAAGTGATCGCGGCGCATCAATTCGTATTCCACTCGCAACAACACAAAAAAAACGGGGATATTTAGAAGATCGCCGACCGGCAGCAAACATGGATCCATACAAAGTCTGCGCAAAACTTCTTGAAACAATTTGCAATTAATAA
>CAZHVT010000018.1:0-10184 GCA_964536205.1 uncultured Gammaproteobacteria bacterium | reverse complement strand
CGGAAGTTTCCGTCGTCGTATCCACAAAAAAGGAATTACTGCAGTTGCGCTCTCATGGGGAATCACAAAAATCCCCAACGAAACCGAAAACGCAGATGAACTATTAGACGCATACGATGAAGCACCCGGCCTGCAACAAATCCGCAACGGCTCGCTCTTCAAAGAAGAGGGAAGTCCCGAAATCTATGTCATGGAAAACAGGAAACGCCGCTGGATCGCAGATTGGGACACCTTCGTATTCGCTGGATATTCAATGGACAACGTGTTCATCATCCCCAAAAACACACTTGAATTTGTTGGTGGTGAACTCGGCGAAAAAATCACTCAATCATCCTACAATCAGTGCATGAATGAGGTTTGTAAAGATAATGCACAAACCCCACATATGCTCTGCCCGGGAAACACGCAGATGGATGTCGACAGTGACGGAGTTTCAAAAGCTACCGATTGCGACGACGAAAATCCGCACATGTTCCCCGGCAACGAGGAAGTCTGTAGTGATCTCCTCGACAATGATTGTAATGGTGAAGTGGATTGCACATTCGAGATTGATGTAGAAGATCAGCCAGCCGGCCAGTGCGCACTCAAAATCAACTTCACGCCATGTGACGATGACAATGAATGTACACTCAACGACCACTGTTTTCTCAACGAATGTGTGTCTGGAGGATTGCTCGACTGTGACGATGGAAACGTCTGCACAGAAGATTACTGCCACACACAATTAGGATGCAGCATCGGATACAACGAAAGTCTGTGCGAGAGTGATGGAAATCCTTGCACAAACGATCTGTGTCTCGGTGGAACATGTACGCATCAGCCAAACTCATTTGGTTGTGAAGATGGTGACTCCTGCACAGTAGGGGATACCTGTTCCAACAAAACGTGCACATCAGGTCTAAACATCTGCGAATGCACAAAGAATAATGAGTGCAATGACGGAAATCCTTGTACAGACAATGTCTGCGACGATGGAAGTTGTTGGGTTGTGTGGAATAATGCACCCTGCACAGATGGCGACGCATGTACGGCAAATATCTGCAGTGGCGGAAAGTGCACAGCAACGCAAACATGCGAGTGTGTGCAAAACGACGATTGCGAAAAACTAGCTGGATCAACCGTGTCTTGCGTAGATAATGATTGTGTCTACGAAAAAGTATGTGAAGATCCGCCAGTTGAGCAGCCGGAAAAAGAACCAGAACCGCAGCCACAACCAGAGCCGGAAACGCCCGAGCCTGAACAGCCTGAACCGGAAAAGCAGCCAGAGCCAGAGCCTGAACCAGAAATTCCGGAACCGGAAAAGCAGCCGGAAGAAAAGCCAGAAGAAAAACCAGAAGATCCGCCAATCAACGCAACGCCAGATGGCAACGCAAAAGTCGTAATCTCATGGAACGATCCAACAATCTCATTCTTGGACGTTGCAGATATGATCGGCTGTGTTGGATTGGCATGGGATGGTTTGGGGATTCTCTGTACTGATACTCCCTGGCAATACACAGATTTACTCGGCTGCACGCAGTACGAAACAAACGCATTCAAATGCGAAATCAACGTGAAAGCAGGCTACGCTATCTGGTTTAACATCCAATTTTGGCCTGCGCACGATTACGGAAATGGATATCTGGAAACCTACATGTGTGGGATGGACGGAAATACCACCGGAATCACAACCGCAAATGGTGCTGTATTGACTGGCTGCAAACCAGACGAAAACGGCAATTACAACATGATGGTGCAAACCTACGGAGCGCAGGAGCTCATCGACGCAGGGGGATTGTTGAAAAACGGATCCTTCGAACTCGGTGTATCAGACTGGTTCCCAGAGATTCATAAGTGGGAAACCGCGAACATGGATCTTGATTGTACTGATGCATTTGATGGATTGTGTAGCTTAAAAACCAACATCCTTCAGTCGCAAGAAGCAGATTTCCAGGTACAGCTCGTAAACGGCACATTCCTTCAAGCCGGCAAACAATACATGGTAATGTTTGCCGCGCGTGCAGATGCGCCGCGCACGATGCGCGTGTGGATGGGGGATAAAAATCCGCCATGGAATGTCTACGGACTCAATCACACCGTACATCTTCAAACAGGTTGGAAAACCTACGTGCTGGTATTCACTGCACTGCAAACAGATTCAAAAGCAAAGTTCAGCTTTGTGTTGGGTGGCGATACAACCCCCGTCTGGATCGATGCAGTCAGCATCACGAAAATCGGCAAGAACTAGTTACAGCATAGGTGGTCTACGGACCGCCTTTTTTGATTTCAAGAATTACCCACAGTTAATCACAATTATATGTAGGATGAAAAACAAAAAAATGTTATAATTTACTTCAAATACGAGTTATCATGAATACCGCCACCAAAGAAAAGTGGGCCGCAGTATTTTTTGGCGTTTTTGCGCTATTGTTTTTGGTTTTAGGGGTGAAGAATATGGGCGCAACGTTAGAAGGTCCCAAAAAAGAAAAAGCAACAGCAGATGCAAAATTATCATATGAAGTTGAAGAACAATTTTCCGCAACCCTAGATACAGACGGCGATGGGCTCACAGACCTAGAAGAAACTTCTGTGTACGAAACAAGTGCATACATTGCAGACAGCGATTCAGATGGCATCAGCGATGGGGAAGAGGTAGATCTCGGGGAAAATCCTCTATGCCCGCGCGGACGAGTATGTACACGCGGAAACCTCGGTGTCCCATTTTCAGAAACACCACAAGCTCCTGACTTCTCTGGAACCATTCAAGCGTCAGGAAGTGATCTATCAAATATCGCAAGCGGATCACAAGATGTTTCAATAGAAGAAATCAAACAACTTCTCATCGACTCTGGCGCAAGCGAAGCAGAGGTAAACAAAATTCCAGAAAATAAACTTCGTGAACTTTACGCAGAAACAGCAGGCACACCAGAAATCTCTCAACATCAAGAACTTGCAAATGCACTCTTATCACAAGATCCACAAAAAATCCGCGAAATGTTGAAAGAGCAGGGAGTAGCACCAGACGTACTCGATCAAGTAAGTGATGAAGAGTTAAAGGAAATTTTCAAATCAGCGTTTGAGCAAGGACTATAATATGCACACACTGAAAAAAATACTGATTAGCATGACACTCGGTGTGTTTGTGTTTGCTATTGCTGTGGTGCCTCAACCAGCTCACGCTCAATTACCTGTTACAGATGCATTAATCGGAGGAATTTTGACAGGAGACATCATCACAAAATCAGTAGAAAAAAGTACATGGGACGCAATCCTCACGGCCGCAAAAGTTGGATTAGTGAATGCAGCAAATTCATTTTTCAAAAAACTCGCGTACGATTCAGCTATTTATGTTGCATCCGGAGGATCTGGTCAGAAACCACAGCTTTTCACAAGTGATTGGGATTCATACTTAGCAGACGCAGGAAAACACGCGGTCGGAGGTGTGCTTGATGAACTAGGAGATCAGTGGGGGGTGGATTTTTGTGCGCCATCACAAGGTGCTTTAATGAAACTAGACATCTCACTGGGTATTAAAAAAGAATTGGGATCAGTAAAACCAATTGGTGAACCAGAACCACCAAAATGTACGTTTGATGAATTTGTAAACAACGCAGAAGCATTCGCAGAGAAATACGAGACCACCGAGGCAATTTTGGGTCAAGTTGGTGTGCAGTTCGAGAGTGGGGAAAATGATTTAGCGACTGCATTTACAATTTATGAACGCACGATAGAGGAAGTGTTAAGTGTTGAGAAGGCAGAAGAGGATGAAAGAAAAACAAGTGGAGGGTTCAAAGATATGGCGGGAAAGGTTGCGGGGAATATCGCAACACCAGGATCATTCATTCAAAAAGAAGCGCTCTCAAATGTTCCGAGTGAGCAAAACAAGCAAACGCAAGAGCAAGTAAACGCAATGTCAGTGACAGATTCACTGCAGTATATTTTGGTAAACACAGGAGTTGTGTTCTTGAATACGCTCGGAACAACCATGATGAACAAACTCATCGACGAAGGATTTATCGCAGCAGATCAATTACTTTCAGGCGATGATGAAGAAAGCCTTATTTCAGAAACTGGGTCACTTTCATACGGCGGGAGACAAGCTGCGGAATTGGCATATGCAGATTTGCTCACACCAACAATTGCCACAGGAGGGGATATTAATTTATTGAATGAGTTTGCTGCGTGTCCGCAGAAATTTAAACAACCAAATCATTGTGTGGTGGATCAGCAGTTTGTGTTGGCGGTGAAATCAATTCAGCAGGGTGAGCCGCTTACTATTAAGCAGGCGATGGATAAGGGATTATTGCATGGGGATTGGAAATTATATCCGCCGAATCATGAGCAAAATTCATCATTTAATTGTTATAACTCTGGTTATTGTTATTCAAATTTGAAAAAGTTGCGTCGCGCGAGAATCATCCCAGTAGGTTTTGAGCTGGCGGCAGAACAATCACCAAAACAAAATCCATGGCAGTTAGCACAGGTGGTAAATGGATTTAATGAATGTGCGGATACTGGGGGAAGAGATGAGGATCATCCATTTTGTCATCTCATTGATCCAAACTGGGTATTGAAAGCACCTCCAATGAGATGTAACGCACAAGCGTTCACACAAACATTGCAGGGAGAAGGAGGAAATTCAAGAAGCGAGGCATGTGTAGATGTGCAGGATTGCCCTCGCACAGACGCAAATGGAAACTGTCTTGGTGCATGGGGATATTGTATTGCTGAAAAAAATAGTTGGAACCTAAAGGCAGATCAGTGTCCGGCACAATTCGCAGGTTGTGAGGTATATAAATCAAGAACCGGAAAACAAACAGGATTCATCTCAACAACTATAGATCATAGTGTGTGTGATGCATCAAACGTAGGATGCCGAAGGTTCATTACCATGCAGTCAACGAACAGCGATACTAAGGAGCTAGAGTGGATGAATAGAACATGGGAATACGATGAAGAGACAGGTGAGCTATTGGGGGCTTCTAAGGTCGTAGAAAATTCTTCCCACACTGCGCTGAACATCACAAAAGAATTCAATCAGCCTTTTTCACCAAGTATTCATTTAAATGAAAAGGGAACTAAGACGCAATGTCAGTCTTCCGACAAGGGATGCACACGAATTGTTCGAGAAGATAATTCAGAATTGCATATTCAGGTAGCGCCGGATTACTTGAGATGTTATGACTACGATACGATAACATCAGGAATTCAACTTCCTGTAACTATTGAACAAGCGCAAGAAATCTCCGCACGAAAAGGATGTAGTGAGTACGCCCCAGTCTGCGCAGAAGAAGAAGTGGGCTGCCAAATGTACAACGCCGCAAGAAACTCAACAAGCGTCACAGGAATCGCAACGCTCGGAGACAGATGTCCGTCAGAATGTGTGGGATATGACACATACAAACAAGAATCCACAAACTTCGAATCAAGTAATTTCCCACTGTACTTCATCCCAGAATCAGCAGAAGCGTGTTCATTTGCAGCAATAGGCTGTGACGAATTTACGAATCTCGATGAACAAGCCGCCGGCGGTGAAGGATTAGAATACTACTCGTTTGTGCGCGCGTGTGAAAAACCAGGAGCAAATGTTCCAAATTTCTACACATGGGAAGGCACTGAAGCATCCGGATATCAAATCCAACTACATCACTTGAAAGCTGGCGGAGATGGCATGCCGCAATACAATGTCTCCAATCCTACAAAAATCGCAGAATACGAGAGTGAATGTAATGTAGCAACCTATGGTGCAGATCCAGACTGTCGGGAAATTTACGACGAGGACGGAAAAGTTGCATACAGATTATTATCCAAAACCATTACGATTTCAGAAGATTGTCATCCGTTGAGAAGATCAGGCGCAACCCAAACGGATTGTGATGAAAACGGCGGAACATTCACCAATGGGGTATGTATCTACAACGCTATCCCATCAGAATCAACGTCATGTCAAGCACAATTTGCTGGATGTCGCGCATATCAGGGTAAGGGTGGCGCGGATCAGATCATGGTTATTGAACAGGATTTTGAGGGGGGCATGCCGGAGGAAATTCACAATGCAGAAAATAATGCAGAGATTGCAGCAGAATCATTATTGGTTGGAGGTCACTCATTAAAAATCTTCGATAATGCTGGTATTAATTATTCATTCGATGCAGAAGTTGGAGCAACATACATGATTTCATTTTGGGCAAAAGGAACTGGAACGGTGGATCCGGGATTAAAAATATTTTTAGAAAACTTCGGGTCAGTTAGTCCATCACCTCGATTTGCAGACGATAATGTAAATGAAACAGCACGTAAACTAACTACAACATGGAAGCGATATGCTTTTGGGCCAGTACAAATTCCAGAAGGAATCGACATGAAATCTGCTAATTTCTTCTTTGATATTGAAAATGATACATCAGACACATTTATCGATAACATCGAATTAACTCAAGGAGATTTCTACGCACTCAAAAAAGACACATGGAAAACGCCAGTCACCTGTGACACAGACCCATCAGATAATATTCCGGGCGCACATCTCGGATGTGAACTCTACACTGACACAGAAAAAAATTCTCACACACTCAAATCATTCTCCAACCTCTGTCGAGAAGAGGCGATAGGATGTGAGAATGTTATTGATACCAGAAATACAGATCAAGAAGGAGCAGTAGAATACAACACAGCAAACGAAGATACACTCGGCACAAAAAATATCGATCCAAATGACAATATCATAATCGGACCGGATCGTGTTCTGCGCATGGTATTGAAAAAAGATAACCTGTGTTCAGTTGCGGCAGCAGGATGTCAGGCAATGGGAGAGGTGAAAGTCGTAGACAACAAAATAGAGATTGGGGATGTATATCTCATCAACAATCCATCAAACTACAACCAAACACTCTGCCAAGCAGAAGCACAAGGCTGCGATGCGTTCACATCAAAACGTGGTGTAAGTTATTTCAAAGATCCTCTTGCAACGGGGCGTGTTTGTGAATTCCGAGAATCTGCAAGTGTTGCAGATGCAGACGAGGTTGGTGGAATTAATTTCAAACCACCATCAGGATGGTTCAAATTAAAATCAGCAGATGACGAGACAGAAGGGGATATCCCGTGTAGTCCAAGCTTCAAACAATCTGGAAATCGTTTTGGTATCTGGAAATCAACTGATCCAAAATTCTATGAGGATAATCCAGAAGGAGCATACACAGGAGTATGTTCACAGAAAATGGATCAATGTTTCGAATTAGTAGATGAAACAGATCGCGATGCAAAAGGAAAAACAACATCGTACTACGTCATCGACAACAAAAAATTAGATCGTACATCTTGCCAAGGAAAAGCATCGAGGCAAGAGGGTTGTGCGATTTTCAATGACACGCGCGAGCCAAATAAATTGTATTCCGCAAAAAAAGCTTATCTAGCAAGTGAGGATCAGTTTGGTGCTTTGGTAAATGCAGCGGATTTTCCTGCTGACTTTAAAACATTAAATGGTTTCTGCAGCACGGAAGCAATAAATGCCGTGTTAAGCCCGCCTAGCGGAGGGGTTGGTTCTGCGGATCACGAAGACTTAATTTGTAAAGGATTAGGTGCTGCGAGTGATGAGAGTGTGCAAGGTACTTATTGTGAATTCGTTGGGGGCAAGTACAAGATTAAAAAAGAATTAGAAAAACAATTGTTCCATGAAGGATTTTTTGTCGATTTAGATAAGGGGTATGTATTTGAGTGTAATAAGGCGCTCGCAGCATCAAACACAATAATAAAAGTAAAACGAGATCGACAGTGCGCGCAATGGATGTCACCAAACTCATTTACAACTGTGCCAAATGCACCGGAAGGAAGACAAAAACAAGTAACCGGTTTGGGTCTGTGTCAGGGAATCGTGAAAGACAAAGCCGGTGTAGTTCAATGCGCAGATTGGATTGATCCGCTTGATTCATCGCAATACGGAAAACTCATGAATGCAGAAAGATATTCCAAACGACATGTAGAATACACAGACAATGAGATTTCTGGGTTGTGGCAGTCAAATAGTTTGCCGCCGTTTCAGTATCATATCTTCGCGGACGAGAACAGTGACTCCTTTGTGGGTGCTGGTTTTGACAATGCATTTTTCTCAGACAAATCAGATTCATGTTTTGAAAAAGTAGATGGGACTGCATGTGGTGCTGGAACTGTTGATGGAAAATGTTATAGAGGGAAATGTACAACTGCTATTAATTCAAAATCATTTGATTTCCAAAAAGTTCAGGATGTCGGAGTTTCATGTCGTGGCTTCCCAGAAAAGACATCGCCATTCCCAGCAAAAGGAGCGAATTGGGATAATGTTTATGTGGGTAATAACGGATTCAAACTATACAACACTGAGCCGCTCTCCATAAAACAGCAAAAATATGCGGAAGTAGGTTTCTGTCAAAAAGGAGATGAGTGTTCATGTAATTATCAAAAAGCCACGTACGCAAGTAAAATCAAAACGGTGTATCGCGAGATTAATGAAACACCGCCGCGCGGAGTATGTTTGGGTGGTTTTCATGGTGGTTCTGCTGACAACGCAAAATCAAAAACTGGGGAAGTATGTGGCGATGGGGTTCATACATGCAGAGACGAACGATCTGGATTAAAAGATCCGCTGGGTGATCCTGATGATGTAGAAAACGATGCAAAGCCGCTCCGCGCAGACGGTATATGTCAATTCAAAGACCGCAATGTGCAAAAATATCGCGGATGGCAAGGTTATTGTCTTGAGCATGATAAGCGAGTGCGTGTTGAGGACGACGACATGACGTATGCGTGTTCTTCATGGTTGCCAATAGATCAAGCAACAGGAATTCTTGATATCTATAATCAATTCGAGAGTGCGGGCTATCAAATACCTGAGGAATCAGGAAGGTTGTGGTGCACGCAATCTCAAGGAAAGATGTCAAAAACAGCAGAGGTAATGAGTGATATACCAGGTGTATTTGAAGATGCAAAAAATGCTGTTGGAAAGTCCGTGCATACGTACAGATCTGAAGGTGTATTTAGTTATGTTGACAATCATGAGGGAGAGGATACATACCAAGAAGCAGGTGCATTCTGGGATAGTAGTCTGGTCGGCGGGCACGACGGATCAACTGATATGTTTCATAGCGGTTACGATCTATCGAATGTTGAAACTGATTTTTTAAGTCAAAATATTCATCCAGATAATCTTGACGGGATTATTGTTGAGGTGATTGATAGATGGGGAAATGATGGGGCAGAGGAATTACCACCTCCAGGTTACGAGTTCTTTATTGGTGCAGAAAAAAATCAAAAGAGATGTTACTACGGTGGTGGTTTGGGCGAGCAGTTCAAATTAATGTGTACAAATGACGTGAAGGGGAAAACTATTCTGAAAAAAGAGGTGGCTGGTTTGAGTGGTGGTTTATTTACTGAGCGGTTTGTTAATGACGATGGATCAGAAGATTGGGTGCTCTTATTTGCTGAGGTGGATTCACCGTTTAAGCATGTGTTTGGGACGTTGGCGCATTCAGCCGATCCTGTTAATGGAAACCCTTGGATAGAGGGAGGAGCACTGAGTCCAGAAGGATTTCCACTGGGTTACTCAAAAGCAAGAGAAACAGGCGATTTAGATCATGACTGTGATCATATGTTTGGACAAGGCGGAGCTGATGATGGTAACGATAAAATGATAGGCGGAGTAAGGATTCATTTTGAGGGATCTCAGTTATCAATGCGCAATTTTCTTTGCAAATCGGATGATGATAATAGTTGGAGTTGGCATGTAAAGATAACTTTCGTGTTTAGGGAAATGTGTAAACAGATTGTACAAGTTGTGGGAGAGGATGAGGAGAGTTTCCCTGGAGAAGAACGTGTATTTGCTTTCACACAACGGATGTGGGATGAGCATGCTTCAAATCCTAATGCATCATATTACGACAGAGATATAAGTGGAAAATTCAGTGTTGCTGGTGTTGGTTACGAGGATTTTGCTACGCCGTATGGTAGTTTAGGAACGGCTTCTAAAGACCCGACAGAATTGGGAATTCCGCTATATACAATGGCGCATGACTTGGATTCATTCAAAGAAGGCGATGAGGTGGGAATATTAGAGGAGCATGTGGTTGATGAATCTTCAGGATTTCATGGAACAGGACATTCATTTTCATGTACGTTTGGAAATTGTGGAGAGTATCCAGAAACACATGCCCCAGGACTAAAGACGACAAAAACAC
>CAZHVT010000017.1:0-17673 GCA_964536205.1 uncultured Gammaproteobacteria bacterium | reverse complement strand
CCGCCCGAAGCGGCGCAACCGCCCGGAGCATCGCGGAGGCAAAACCTGGAGGGCACAGCAAGGCCTCCCGAGATCCTTCGACTAAAACGCTCAGAATGACACGTTAGAGCGACTCAATCAGCATGGATCCTGACACGACTACGGGATGACAATAAATTATGCAAAAAAAGAAACCCAGATCAAACCCCCAAAAAATGCAACACCGCGACGAAATATCAGCAGGCGGTGTCGTCTTCAAAAGAAAAAACGGCAGAATCCAAATCGGATTCATTTTAGATCCATACAAAAAATGGATCTTCGCCAAAGGTCATCTTGAAGATCAGGATAAAACAATAAAAGCTGCGGCAATTCGAGAAACAAAGGAGGAGATGGGACTAAAGTCTATCCGCGTAAAAGCACCATTGGGTCAGATCAAATTTTCATTCAAACGCAAAAACGTACACATCCACAAAGTCGTACATTACTTTTTAATGGAAGTGCGACCATCAGAAAAAGGAAAACCACAAAAAGAGGAAAAAATTAAAGCGATTCGATGGGTAAGTGTCACAGCATCAAGAAAACTCCTCGGATACAAAAACACAATGCTCATTCTAGACCGCGCAATCACTTGGTTAAAGAAAGACAAGATTCGCAGAATGAAGCAGGACTCCACAAACAATGTAGCAAGTTAGGCTAATCTATACGCAGTGAAACGGAGTATAGTTAGCCGTTACTATAAGTGCCGAAGCTCTGCAAAGCAGAGCGGAGTACTAAAAATTCGCCCGAAGCGGCGCTTCCGCCCGTAGCGAAGCGGAGGCAAAGTGTGGTTCAATCAGCATGGATCCCGGCCTACGCCGGGATGACAGCCCACCCGCAATCCTGCTATACTAATATCTCTATGCCAAAACGCAAACCAAAACGAAAAAAAGCAAAACCGATCAAACGGTTTTTTCTTGGCTACACAATAGTATTAGTCGGATTAGCTGCATTTGCCGGCGGTGTTATGTTCGAGCGCGGCGTCTTTAAAGAAGGATGTTGCGCGAAATCATCCGCTCAAGCCGCAGCTCCTGTTTTGATTGCACCAGCAGAAATGTTCATTAATGAAGATGTTGATACGAGTTTATATTGGCAAGTATGGTCAATTATTCAAGATCGTTATGTTGATAAGCCTGTCGACGACGATGATTTATTTTACGGTTCACTAGAAGGATTAGTCGCGGCGCTCGATGATCCATATTCAACATTCCTCAAACCAAAAACAGCAGAAAGATTCACCACAGATTTATCGGGAAAATTTTTCGGAATCGGCGCAGAGATTGGAATTCGTGATTCGCGGCTCGTTGTGGTAGCGCCACTTCCAGATACCCCAGCAGATAACGCAGGCCTACAAGCAGGGGATCATATTGTAACTATTGATGGAACAGAATCATTAAGTTTATCAATTGAAGAAGCTGTCGATTTAATTCGCGGACCAAAAGGCACAAAAGTCGTACTCGGAATTTTCCGCGAAGGATTTGACGAGATTACAGATTTTCCAATCACACGTGGAGAGATCGTATTAAAGAGTGTGGATTGGGAAATCGAAGGAAATATCGCGCACATCAAAGTCGCACAATTCGGCGGCGACACCATGAAGTTATTTGGGGAAGCCATCAGAGATGTAGATGCGCAAGGAGTAGATGGTGTGATATTAGATTTACGGAATAATCCAGGAGGATTTCTCACAACCGCCGTACAAATGGCATCAGAATGGATCGGACAAGGCCCAATCGTAGTTGAGAAATTTTCAGATGGCACAAAAGAAAATTATTTGCGAGAAGGAAAATTGCGGTTGCTCGACATGCCGACAGTAGTATTGGTAAATGGAGGATCAGCATCCGGATCTGAAATTGTTGCCGGCGCACTCCAAGATCATGAAAAAGCGACACTTGTCGGAACACAAACATTCGGAAAAGGATCAGTCCAAGATTTAGAACAATTACCAGATGGATCTGCAGTAAAAATCACCATCGCAGAATGGTTCACACCAAATAACAGAGCAATTAATGGAGTAGGAATAGAACCAGACATAATCATAGAACAAGGCGAAGATCTCACTATAGATGACGCATACGAAAAAGCAAAAGAAATACTCCTCGAAAAAATCAAATAACAAAAGCGCGGCATGTGCCGCGTTTTTTGAAATAAATGTGAAATTAAAAAGGACCGAGGCATATGCTCTCGGTCCCTGTGCGGCGCGGGCGGCTGCACTGGCTGATTGGTATTTCGGGGCGCCCCTATGTTCTTGGCGCGATTTCGTCTGGGAGGTACGTCTCGATCTCTAGTCTGCTGGGCCTTGCCTCCCACCCATGCAACTGCGAGATCTTGTATACTTTGAAGCACGTCTCCGTTACCTATGAGGTGATGATCTCTCTCCGAACGAGATCATCGGATAGCCCTTGTCTAGGGCGGCTTCGACAACTTTTCTCCTCGTCCGTATGTAGGACTCCAGGTATGTGCTATGGGTGGATGAACCAGCCACCGTTCTAGGACTCCAACGCAGTTCAGTTTTTTCGTCACAGCGTTGGGGCTTTTGGGTTTCGTTGTTGAACTATCGAGCACATCTCTTTTACTACCTTCAGTAGTGATAATCCCTCTCCGAACGAGATCATCGGATAGCCCTTCCAGGGCGGCTCGGGAAATCTCTCTCCTCGGCGTCAATGCCGCGACTATCTTTGATGGGCGTCTTGTAAAGCCCTATCTTTGAATGTCGCTCATCTGGGTTAAACCACATGTGGTCTGGTCGGAACTAACTCTGCGGTCGCCGCAGATTCCGTTTTTTTGGATGACTGTGTTATCTCATTCTTTCAAAAAGTCATCCACATGATTACACCAGTTTGTAAGTCAAGTTGCGTGGAATTGTCGCAGCCACACCCTCTGCATACGTTTAGTCTTCGGAGTCTCAAGGACTCCTCATGCCGTTTCTCCTTTTGTCGTTTTGTTGTTTTTGTCAAAGGGCCTTTCTGCTTTTTGCCTGACCGCCGACTTTTGGCGTGCTCAGGTACGATGACTCCATGCTATCACAAAAAACCGATTGTGTCAACCCCTAAAACTACTCTCATACTAAATTTAGCCAAATAAAAAAGCCTCCTTAGAGGCATGTCTTTATTCACAACGAATATGCGCCATTTTCACTGAATAATTCTCATCAAACAACACAAATACGCTATATCCACTTAAATCGCCAGTAACCGTGATATTTCGCTCGCGCACACGCCGCGACAAACCCACAACCTGCTCCCACTGAAATCCATCACCCACAACATTCACATAATTATATTCGCCACCCAATCCATCCGGCGCACCAGAAACCATCACATATCCATCACTCAAACGAGCTGCACGAATATGACGACGTTCCAAAGGCAAGGTAAAATGAGGATCCTCCTCCAACTGCGATCCACACAAATGCACATACACATACGTCGATCCCAACTGCGGATAACTATAAATAAACGAAGGATGAGCATATTCCACAAACGAAACTTCACGAATCGGAATTTCAGCCTCCGGCGTTTCTATCGCAACCCCTGTATCATATCGCATATACTTCACGACATTCTTCACTGGCCGCCACGCAACCCACGTCTGATTCTCGTAATCACCAACCGCCAAACCAAAAGGTCGCCCAAACCCAATCTCATGATCGTCAGATTTCGCAGGAATATGATTCCACGTAATCGATCCAGCTGGCGGCAAATTCGTACTTGTCCGTTGCACAACTCCCAACTGCAAATGTCCGCGCAAAATCGGCACAAACCCATACACATCCGGAGCATCATACGCAGAAACAGCATCATGCGTTTGCATCACACCGTTCACATCAAACACCAGAAAACTCCCGCCATGACTCGCCAAACTCTGCGTTTTTTCAAGTCCAATAATCGTCGTCTGATGATCTGAAACCGCATGAATCCGAATATCCTCAAGCAATCCAAATATCTCATCAGATTGCTGCCACAATTCTTGAGAATCATGTTCATTCACAGCAAACGTCGAAAACGTAAGCGTCTGATTCGATATCGTTGCAACACTCACACGCCGATCATACGACTCAGTCGGCACAACAACAGGATGCAATGAAAATGACCAATGACTATAATCCCACTTCGGAGAAAACGGCCCAGCCATATGAAGCGTTTCCAAGAGTGCGCAATTCATAATCGGCTCATCAACATCACACATCCACTCACCGCCAAGACAGACCTGCTCAAAACAAGCCTCATCTAAAGAGGGGAGCGTCCCAACATTATCAACCACATCATCACAATCATCATCTACGCCGTTACATATCTCATCAGATGGCACTCGAGCAGAACAATCCGTCCATTGCGCATCAATACAAGATTGCACCCCAGCCTCACACATATTCTCACACGCAACATCAACAAGATCCTCATCAACTAATCCATCACAATCATCATCAATCCCATTACACATCTCACGAAAGCCAATATTCGTGGCATTACGCAATCGCGATTGAATCTGACATTCCAGATTATCAAGCTTTTCATCAACTTGCCCTTGAATCTCCTCTTCGGAAATCGGCAGCTCGCATGTGCATGTACTGACAAAAATCGCCAAAATGATCACGATGTTCAGTCGCATATCAACTCCTTGTCAAAGAACGCGCAAAGTATACCGCTGACATCAAATCAACGCTAGGGATATCTTTTGTATAAAAAAACCTGGGATATTCCCAGGTTCGTCATAGACATATGATAATTTTGTTTCCATTCTCATCGACTGCGGTTATGATTCCGCGTTGCGATGCAACAGAAAGTAGTTGACGTACAATACGAATTGACCGAGCAACAGTGGCAGTCATAGATTCCACATGAAGGGTCTGCTGGATGTGTCGTATGTCGTCGCGCGTCGATTCAAATATTTCCATATTGAATCGAACACGTTTCTCTATCTCTGGCGGACGGGGCAACGTCTCTCCTTAGTATCACGTCACTAGTTGTTATGAGGTATGTGTAACAAAATAAATAGGCTTTGTCAAGAATCTAAACTTATCCACATTGACAAGTGAACGATCGTTCACTATACTTAAATCATAATAAATAAACGAGTTGCGTTGTAGCGGGTAGTGGTTGCAACGCAGCTCGAAACCTATGAATAGGTTTTCAGATCTATGTCTAAAGAAACATTTCAAAAACGGATCACACAATTGAGAACTTTCTTGTCAGAACAAGGGCGTCTGCCAAGCTATTCAGAAATGTGCGAGCTTTTCAAAGTAAAATCCAAACAAGCAGTATCCCGAGTTGTAGATAAGTTGATCGAACACAACCTTGTAGAAAAAGATAGTGCTGGAAGACTAATTCCAAAAGGAATCAAAGGAGGCGCACGATTAGTCGGAACAGTACAAGCAGGTTTCCCATCAGCCGCAGAAGAAGAATTGTGCGACATCATGAGTCTTGATGATTTTCTTATAACAAACCATGTCGCAAGTTTCTTATTAAAAGTATCTGGAGATTCCATGATAGAAGCAGGTATTCAACCAGACGATCTTGTATTACTTGAACGCGGAAAACAACCAAGCAAAGGAGATATTGTGGTCGCAGAAGTAGACCACGAATGGACCATGAAATATTACGAAAAAGTAGGAGGAAAAACAGTCCTCAAGCCAGCAAATAAACATTACCCGACGATTGTACCAAAAGAGGAGTTGGTCGTCGCCGGAGTCGTCACCGCAGTCATCCGAAAATACCACTAAGATTTACGCAGCGCCATCAACACGTCATCCTGAGCGTTTTAGTCGAAGGATCCCGTCAGAATCCATCAATATTAAAATCGACTCAACCCGATCTCTATTTTAAAGCACCAAAAAATTCATCACTAATCCCATGCCTATGTTAACCCTACATTCATACCCACGAGCAATCGTCCACATCGATGCAGACTCATTCTTCGCAACATGCGAACAAGCCCTGCACCCAGAATGGAAAGGCAAGCCAGTCGTATGCGGAAAAGAACGCGGAATCGCAGCCTCCATGAGCTACGAAGCAAAAGCTCGCGGCGTAACACGAGCAATGAAACTCTCAGATATCAAAAAAATCTGCCCAGACGCAATCTTCGTCCCATCAGATTATGAAACATACAGCCTATTCTCAAAACGAATGTTCGAAATCATGCGACGTTATAGCTCCATGGTAGAAGAATATTCAATCGATGAAGGATTCGTAGATATCACAGGCTTACGCAGATCTCTCGGAATGTCATACAAAAAAATCGCAGAAAAAATGCGAGACGATATTGTAAATGAATTAGGAATCAGTGTATCAGTAGGATTAGCACCGTCTAAGGTATTAGCAAAAGTAGCAAGTACATGGGACAAGCCAATGGGATTAGTATGTATCCCAGGAAAAGAAGCTCACAGGTACCTCAAGCAGTTACCAGTAGGAAAGGTTTGGGGAATCGGCTCACAAACAACAAACTACTGTGCAAAATTAAAAATATTCTCCGCATTAGATTTTGCATCGCGAGAACCAGAATGGATGACACAACACTTCACGAAACCACATCAAGAAATCCACAGAGAACTACGAGGACTTTCAGTCTATGGTGTAGCTCCAGAAGTAAAAACACGATACGTATCAATATCAAAAACAAAAACATTCACACCGCCATCAAAAAACAAAGAATTTGTATGGGGACAATTAGTTAAAAACATCGAAAACGCATGCATCAAAGCACGACGCTACAAACTAGGAGCATCAGAAATAGTGATGTTCCTTAAAACACAATCATTCAGCAGCAAAGGAACGAAAGCAAAGCTCACACGAGTATCCTGCTTTCCAAATGAACTCCTTCCTGTTGCACGCAAGCTGTTTGAAGAATGTTTTCAAGAAGGAGAGGAATATCGCTCGACAGGCGTCGTGCTTGCAAACCTAACAGAACACCGACCAACTCAAATGGGATTATTCGAAGAACCACTAAAACTTGAATACATGCAAAATCTATATGAAGCTGTGGATATCCTCTCAAAAAAATATGGGAAGCACACTGTCCATTCCGCAGCAAGCATAGAGGCTAATACATTCGACCAACACAAAGGATGGCGCGGTCACAAACCACTCAGAAAAATGAAGAAAATGCTGGGAGAAAGTGCGCGAAAAAGATTGGGGATGCCACTGCTCGCAGGAGAGATAAAATAGAAGGTAGAAGAGTTGAGACAAGTGCTGATTCGAGTTATAATGATTAACTATGTCCGCATCACAAACACACAATGTACTACAAAAAGTTAAGCAGTATATTGATGATGCATCAGGTTCACTTTTCATCACCGACACCAACGGAATGATCCTCTACACAAACAACGCAATGGCAAAAAAATCAGGATATCAAACCCCGCAAATCATAGGTACAAAAGCAGGGACATTGTGGGGTGGCAGAATGTCAAAAGAATTCTACAGCGAGCTATGGAAAACAGTAAAATTCGATAAGCAGCCATGGGCTCACCAAATTAACAATCATTACAGAACGGGCATACAACAGGAATATACATACATCACTCCTGTAGTAGACAGCACAAAACAAAATCCAGCATACTTTCTGCAACTTCAGCGCACAGACGACAACAGAGCTCAATCTTTTGCAGATGAATTCATGGAAACATGCGCAAACACACAGCCAACAGCGGGAGACGCACTCATGCAGCTCACACAATGGCTATCACCACATGAGGCACTCGGAATAACAACCAAAGAAGCGATAAAAAAAGTAGCCCATGATCAGGCAAGTCTAGAGGACGCGCTATATCAGATTTTTGTTAAGCCTGTGAATGAATCATTAACAGACAGGCATGCCGATCACGAATTAGTACAAGCAGCACAAAACGATCCAGTTGCATTTCAGTTTTTGTACAAAAAGTATCTTAATATCGTGCGTCACTATTTTGTAAAAAGAATAGGATCGACTCCACAAGCATTTGATCTCGCTCAAGATGTTTTCATGAGAGCATTCCTGTATTTGGACAGATACAAACTTGCAAATGCCTCATACAAAACATATGTCCTGCGAATTGCACACAACTTACTCGTAAATTTCTACCGACGCGAATCCTTGAGAAGCACTAAATCCACAAATGATTCGGAGATTGCAGCATACACGCCAAACCATGCTCGCGTATTTGATAATCAGCTGCTATGGGAATTCACACAAGAGCTTCCAGCAATCCAAAGATCTGTTTTGGTAATGAAATATAAAGACGAACTGTCAGTTCGAGAAATCGCAACAATCTTAGGAAAATCTGAAAACGCAATAAAGCTACACTTATCAAGAGCAAGAAAGGCATTAAGACTGATATTTGATAATGAATAACTAGAGAGTGATGCATTGTGGTGTCCATCTGACACCTTTTTTGATCTCACGTGTTTATATATAGAACCCTCTTGTAACTGTTTGTATACAAACAGTTACAAGAGAAGCTGCTGAATCAAAAAAAGTCACAAAATGCAAACCCTTGATTGATTATCGAAATCCCTATACACTCTCTCAACTAATTAGGCATCTCATGAGAGAGATCGCATAACAACTAATATGGATAAAAAAGTAGTATATACAGGCCCTCAAGAAAGTTTGTGGGTTGTAGAAGAGGAGTTAGCTGGAGTCGCCGATGTTATTCGTGTTGAACCAACTTCAGAAGAACTACTTCCTGCACTTGAGACAGCATCAGGATTTCTCGATGCATCCATGAAAGTTCGTATCCCAGCAGAAACCATAGAAGCTGCAAAAGATCTGAAAGTAATTTCAACAGCAACAACTGGCGCAGATCACATCGCAAAAGAAGCTCTCGAAAAAAGAAGTATACCTCTGCTTACTCTCAAGGGACAAAAAGAAGTTTTACATGGACTAACTGGAGCAGCAGAACATTCATGGTTACTATTAATGATGTGCGCGCGAAATGTCCGCGCAGCAGTGCATCATGTAGAAGAAGGTGGATGGGAGCGAACAGAATTTCCCGGAATCATGCTAAAAAATAAAACCCTTGGATTACTCGGCTTCGGACGCATAGGATCGTGGATGGCAAAATATGCAGCAGGATTCGACATGAACGTAGTCGCTTTTGACCCTTTTGTGACAGAAGCGCCAGAAGGCGTAACAATGGTTTCAAAAGAAGAAGTTCTAGCACAAGCAGATTTCGTTTCAGTGCATGTACATCTTTCAGATGAAACCAAGCATCTCATCAATGCAGAAGCTGTTGAAAAAATGAAAGACGGCGTCACAATTATCAATACTTCACGCGGAGACATTGTAGATGAAGATGCTCTGGTAAGTGGGTTAGAATCTGGAAAAATTAAAGCAGTTGGGGTAGACGTATTAACTGACGAACCAGAAGTACACAATAGACCACTCTACACATACAGCAAAAACCACAACAACGTAATTATCACTCCTCACATTGGAGGTTTCTGTCCCGAATCAGTAGACATCACCGTAAGATTTGCAGCGCAACGAATTAAACAACATATTTCCTAATATGCGACCACACGTTGTACAACTCGCAGAAGATCTAAAAAATGCTGGAATCCAGTACGCTTTTGGAGTTACAGGAGGTGGTGCAAGTTTGCAGTTAATAACAGAACTAGAAAAAAAAGGAATAAACTATATTCCCGTCGCTCACGAAGCTGCAGCGCCAATAATGGCCGGAGCAACATGTGCAGACGGAACAATGCGAGCAGTCGCAATCTCAATCAAAGGACCGGGATTTGTAAACATGATTCCAGGAATCACTCTCAATTATTTTGAAGCTCGTCCAGCCCTTTCAATAAGTGAGGCATACGATCCATCAATCAAAATTGCAAAAGTTCATAAAAAAGTAGATCAACAATCCATCGTCAAATCTTTAGTAAAACAATACACAAGATTATCCGAAAAAACCGACATAGCTCAATTGAAAGAATGTGCAGAATTAGAAGTTCCCGGGCCAGTGCACATCGACATGTGTAATGATCCGGCCGAATCAGATGAAGTATGCAAGTCGTCTCAAGACAAAAAATTTGAAGAACTTTCGGATCTAAAGCAATACAAACAACCAGTACTTATTCTTGGATCACTCGCTGCAAGAAAATTTTCAGACACAAACTGGAGTGAATTCAAAATTCCTATCTGTACAACCGCAGCTGCAAAAGGGGTAATAAATGAAACAGGTGATTATGCTGGCGGAGTAGTCACAGGGGAAATAAAAGAGCTGTCTCCAGAATCAACAATAGTAGCACAGGCAGATTGCGTAATTGCGATTGGCTTAAGATGTAACGAAGTCGTCAAGCCAACAGACTACGAAAAACCAACGTTCATTCTTGATGTTGTATCAGGCGACATGCACGATGGATTCAACGCAACAGAAATACTTGCAAACAAAGAAAATATAGAAACAATAAAAAATTCAGTCACATCATGGGGAAAAGAGTTGTGTGAAACATCACGTACAAACATTTTAAAGGAAACACTCAAAAATCCATGGATGCCAGCTGCAATATTCAACGAATTAAACAAACATGATGTCGCACTCACGCTCGACACAGGAATTTTCTGCACGGTCGGCGAAACACTATTCCAAGCAAAAACTTCATCAGATTTTATCGGAAGCGCACAAGGCAGATTTATGGGAACCGCAATTCCCACAGCAATCGGTCATGCGCTACACACAAAAAAACACACAGTTTGTGTGGTTGGAGATGGTGGTATCATGCCATACGTTTCAGAAATCGCCACAGCAGTAGAAAAGAAACTTCCTATATTATTTATCTTAATGTCAGATGGAGGATACGGAGCATGTGCGCCATCCGCAGCAAAACTCAATGCGCCAGAACATGCATATGAGAGAACATATCAAAACATCGAAAAAATTGTAGAAGGAGTTGGATGTCCAGCAAAATCGGCAGCAAACATGACAGACGTAGAAACAATCATGCAGGACTGGAGATCAGGAAATACACCCCTCTATCTTGAATTACATTTTGAAAAAAACTTATATCGATCAATGACACAGAAGTTGAGATAAATATGAATCCACACATTCTCATAATTGGATCTGGTTCAGCTGGAAAAAGACACGCAAGAAATCTTGCGGCCTTAGGATGTAAAATTTCAGCCTTCGATCCACGAGAAGATCGACTAAAAGAAATTCATGAAGAAACAGAATGTATTCATCAATCACAGTCATTTCAAGAAATCCTAGAAAAAGAAAAATTTGACGGCGCAGTAATAGCATCACCTCCAGTATTTCATATCAAACAAGGAATCACGCTCATGGAAAAAGGAATTCCAACTCTCATGGAAAAACCACTCGCAGCAGAATTGGAAGATGCACAAAAAATCGAATCACATACACAAGCAACAATCCTGCTTGGATACACATACCGCTGGTGGCCGCCATTGCAGGAAATGAAAAAACTACTGGATGAAAACAAAATTGGAAATGTACGACATATCCGTATGGTAATGAGCGCGCATCTCGCAGACTGGCATCCCTGGGAAAACTATCAAGATTTTTTCATGGCACAGAAAGATTTAGGTGGGGGCGCACTGCTCGATGAAAGTCACTTCATAGATCTCGTGTTGTGGATGTTTGGCATGCCAAAAGCAGTATTTGCAAACGTAGAAAAAATCGGCAAACTTGAAATCAGTACGGACGATAATGTCGATCTTATTGCCCGATACGAAAATGGATTACGCGCAAATCTACACCTCGACTTACTTGGAAGACCTCATGAAAAATACATTCATATTGTAGGAGATAAAGGCTCACTGCATTGGAGCTTTGACCCAAACGAATTAGTAATCACACAAGGCGAAAAGTCAGAAACCAAAAAATACAATCATGAACGAAACGACATGTTTATAGGAGTAGCACAAGAATTTCTAACATGTATAAGTGAAAACAAACAACCATCCTGCACAATCACTGACGGAATCAACGTATTAAAAGTAGTTGAAGCAGCACGACAAAGTTCAGATCAACACAAAGAAATACAATTATAATTACAATAATTCGTTAACAAGCTTGTCTATGGCGATCATAAAAGTCCAAAAACGCAATGGTGCGGTTGTCGATTTCGACATCAAAAAAATTCAGTACGCAATAGCTGCAGCTGCTGAATCAGTGGGAAAACGAGATAAGGAATTATCGCACACACTCGCAAAAGAGGTGTTTGTACAACTTGAAGAGGTGTTTGCAGATCAAGTCCCCACAGTAGAAAATATTCAGGATTTGGTTGAGCAAATGCTTGTGCAATATGGATACAAAGAGATCGCAAAGTCATTTATTTTATATCGCGAAAAAAGACGAGAGGCGCGTGCTGAAAAAAATGTTGTAGTTGAGGTGGACAAAACAATTTCAGAATATCTCGACAAGCTCGACTGGCGTGTCAATGCAAACTCAAACCAAGGATACTCATTAGGCGGACTCATTTTAAACACTGCCGGAAAGGTGGTTGCAAATTATTGGCTTTCACACATTTATCCAAAACAAGTTGGTGATGCTCACAGAAATGCAGACATTCACATTCACGATCTCGACATGCTTGCAGGATACTGCGCAGGATGGAATTTACGCGTGTTACTCGAAGAAGGATTTAATGGGCCAGCGGACAAAATCGAATCACAACCTCCAAAGCATCTGTCATCAGCAGTCGCACAAATGGTGAATTTCTTTGGAACGCTCCAAAACGAATGGGCTGGCGCACAAGCATTCTCAAGCTTCGATACATATCTCGCACCATTCGTAAAAAAATACGAACTCGAGCTCACACAAAAGTTAGAAGAAGGTGGTGCGGTATTCACATCTCAACAAGCAAAAGATGAATACATTGCAAAAGATGTTTATAACTACGTCTATCAAAACATGCAATCGTTTGTGTTCAATCTCAACATTCCATCCAGATGGGGGACACAAACACCATTCACAAACATAACACTCGATTGGGTTGTGCCAACAGACCTAAAAGATAAGCGACTATTATTGGGTGGAAAAGAATTCGCATATACATATGGCGAACTCGAAAAAGAAATGAACATAATTAATCGCGCTTTCATTGAAGTGATGATTAAAGGCGATGCAAAAGGCCGCACGTTCACATTCCCAATCCCAACATACAACATCACAAAAGAATTCGATTGGGAAAATCCAAACAACCTTCCACTCTTTGAAATGACAGCAAAATACGGAACACCATACTTCCAGAATTTCATTAATTCAGATATGGATCCTGGAGATGTCAGATCAATGTGCTGCAGATTACAACTCGATTTGAATGAGCTAAGAAGTCGTGGTGGGGGATTATTCGGCTCCGCAGAAATGACCGGCTCAATCGGCGTGGTAACTTTAAATGCCGCACGAATCGGATATACATGTCAGGGCGACAAACAAAGATTGATGGATCGCCTAACTCACCTCATGTCAATCGCAAAAACATCCCTTGAAATAAAACGCAAAGAAATTCAGAAATGGATTGATCGCGGATTATTTCCATACACAAAACGATATCTCGGAGTTTTACGAAATCACTTTTCAACAATCGGCGTAAATGGAATCAATGAAGCAATCAGAAATTTCACTAACGATGAAGAATCGGTCGCAACTCCCGCAGGTCAAAAATTAGCGGAAGAAATTCTCGATCATATGCGTGAAAAGTTAGCCGCTTTCCAAGAAGAAACAGGGCATCTCTACAATCTTGAGGCGACACCTGCAGAGGGTGCAACATATCGATTCGCAAAAGAAGATCAAAAACGATATGCGGGAATTGTACAAGCTGGAACGAAAGAAGCACCGTACTATACAAATTCATCACAATTACCAGTCGGTTACTCAGACGATGTATTCGAGGCGCTCATGTTGCAAGACAATCTCCAAACAAAATACACTGGAGGAACAGTACTTCACTGCTATATGACAGAGCGAATTTCCTCGCCCGTCGCATGTAGAACACTGGTGAAAAGTATTCTCACAAAGTTCAAGCTCCCATACATCACCATCACACCAACATTCTCGATCTGTCCAAAACATGGTTACTTAAATGGAGAGCATGATTTCTGTCCGACATGTGATAAAGAATTAGGAATCACAGAAGCATCACAAGATAAAGAATATCGAGCAGTCTACAAAACCAAAGCTGTAGAAAAACAAAAAATGCTAAGTATCTAAAAAAATAATTAACCCCCATGCTATGTCATCACAAGAACTCCAACGCACACGCTGCGAAGTGTGGACACGCGTCATGGGATATCATCGTCCGGTATCCCACTTCAACATCGGAAAAAAAGCCGAGCACTACGGTCGAAAGCATTTTGAGGAATGTGTAGCAGCTAATCATCAATTCATTAAAGAGTTTGGATGCTAATTTCTGGAATTCAAAAACTGACCTTGATAGATTTTCCAGACACCCCAGCGTGCATTGTTTTCACGCTGGGGTGTAATTTTCGTTGCGGCATGTGTCATAATCCGGAGTTCGTACTCACAGAGGAAGTATTAAAACTCAAAGATAGTTGCATCCCAGAAGAGGCATTTTTCAAATTTCTAAATCAGCGAAAAGGCTTGCTTGAGGGTGTCGTAATTACAGGAGGCGAGCCGACTATAATGCATGACCTCATACCATTTATAGAAAAAGTAAAAAAAGAAGGATTCAAAGTAAAATTAGATTCAAATGGTTCACGCCCAGATATCATTGAGAAAATTATACAGATGAATGTCATAGATTATATTGCGATGGATATTAAGATTACTCCGGATCGATACAAGGAACTTACGCCAAGATGTGTGAAACCAGAAAAAATTAAACAGTCTGTTCGGACAATAATAAATTCTGGTATTGATCATGAATTCAGAACAACAATGATAAAAGAATTTCATGATAAGAAAACACTGAAAGATATGGCTACTGAAATTAAGGGCGCAAAACGCCTGTATCTTCAAGCTTTCAGACCAGATCACACGCTCGATCCGACATTTAAGCAGTACACACCATTTTCTGTAGAGGAAATGAACGACATTGCCAATTCAGTATTTCATGCAAATGTAGGTGAAGTGGGTGTACGTGAATCCTAATTAAATTTGCACACAGTATATATTCATGATAATGTGAAACGAAATTGCATACTCAAGGACCGCCCAAAAAGCGGTTTTTTGTATTGACCTGTGTACAGTTTTTTGGTAGATTAACAAAGGTTTGCGTTCTTTAAACACGAGGAGAGGAAGATGTCATCTGTTGTTGTAGTAGGGGCTCAATGGGGAGACGAAGGAAAAGGTAAAATTGTCGATCTTCTTGCGAGAGATGCAAGACTGGTCGTCCGATTTCAGGGCGGAGGAAATGCAGGACACACGCTTGTCATTGATGGCAAGAAAACAATTTTACATCTGATTCCATCGGGATCCACTCGAAAAGGAATGCATGTCGCATGTTCGGGCTACGAGGTACTCGATCTGGAACTGCTCATACAAGAGCTTGAAATTGCAAAAGCATGTGGGTCGATTGTGACGATCGATTTCAAGGCCCCTGTTGTCCTGCAAGTCCACAAGGATATTGATGTCGGGCGGGAGAATTCCAGAGGTGCAAAAAAGATTGGCACCACCAAAAGTGGTATCGGTCCTGCCTACGAGGATTTCATTTCCCGTCGTGGCATTCAGGTCGGAGATCTTGCAAGCGAAGATCGCATTCGCGAAAAACTCCTGTGTGGCAGTTACTACGAGGAACGTTGTGCTACTGCACGGATGCATGGTGTCAACACCTCTCCTTCGCTGAATGAATGTGTTGCACAATTGATGAGACTTGCTCCGCACATTCTGCCTCATCTGGGTGACACTGGTGTTCTGGTGAACAAGTTCAGGAAAGAAGGTATGGTGTTGTTTGAGGGAGCACAAGGTATGATGCTCTGCGTTCACAACGGAACACAGCCGTTCATAACATCATCATTCTGTACGCCATACATTGCACTCGCGCAGTATGGTCAGAGCTTCGATCGTGTCATCGGCGTTCTCAAGGCATATCTCACAAGAGTTGGCGCTGGACCACTTCCGACAGAACTGTTGGGGAAAGATGGCGAGGATCTTCGTGAGGCTGGGGGAGAGTTTGGTGCTACAACCGGACGACCTCGCAGGTGCGCATGGCTCGATCTCGTACAGGCTGGATATTCAGTTCGTCAAGCTGGAATCACAGAACTCGCGGTTACAAAACTCGATGTTCTTTCCGGACGCAAGACGATCAAGGTGTGCGTGCAGTACAAGATGCCAGACGGAACAATCATTACTCCAAGAAGCAATGTTACTCTCACGACAGAGCTATTGGAAGCAGCAAGGCCTATCTATCAGCACATGCCTGGCTGGCAACAGGACATCTCGGGTACTCGAGACGAGGCAGAATTGCCAAACGAAGTCATGGAATACTTGAATCTGATATCATCAGAACTAAAGATTCCAGTTACCATTCTATCAAACGGCGCAGGCAGAAATCAGCGAATCGAACTGCAACAAGCCGCATAAGTAATAATTCCCAGCTAAGGCTGGGGATTTTTTTGTAAAATGAGTAAAATACAAGGCCACATTCAGGTATTGACAACAATCCATATATATGGTTAACTGCAATATTCATCTCACGAAATCGTTACATGAGATGGAGTACTTTGACAAAAAAACCTGACAAATTCACAGATTACGGTTCTCAGTTCAGTTACCAAAATTACGTACATAGGGAGGCAACTATGCGTAAGCGACTTTTTTTCCTTCTGGCGGCCAGTTTCTTCATTACGGCATGCGCAGACAATTCCGAACCCGGCGAGCGTCTGGATTTCGATCCAGACTACTCGAATCTCATCGGGGCTCTCGAGCCCGGAGATCCCGGGAGCGCATGCGACGAAGATGGCGCAACCACCGTCTGCTACACCGGCCCCGCCGGAACGCAGGACGTCGGCGCGTGTAAGGCTGGCACGCAAGCTTGCGTAGCTGGTAAGCGCACCGAATGTCTCGGCCAAACACTGCCGAGCGATGAGGTGTGCGACGGAGCTGACAACGACTGCGACGCCGTCGCTGACGAAGATCTCGGACAGACAAGCTGTGGTGTGGGCGAATGCACCAGCACCGTGGACAACTGCTCCGGAGGACTCGCCACCGATTGCGAACTCGTCGCTCTGCTGAAGATTTCGCCCGAAGTTTGTGACGGCAAGGACAACGACTGCGACGCCTCGATCGATGACGATCAGAGCGGCGCACCGCTTTCCTTCGCCTGTTACACTGGCGCAGCCGGCACGCAAGACGTCGGTTTGTGCAAGGGCGGGACCAAGACCTGTACTGGTGGCGAACTTTCGGACTGCGTGGGTGAAGTGACTCCGGCAACGGATGTCTGCGACACACTCGACAACGACTGCGACGCTTCAGCTGACGAGGATTTCCCGAATGTCGGGCAAGCATGTACGGTCGGACAGGGTGAATGCGAGGCTTCCGATGTGTTCGTATGCAACGTCGCGCAAAACGGCGAGGTGTGCAACGCAACTCCCGGAACTCCCGAAGCAGAAACCTGTGACACCAAAGACAACGATTGCGACGGACTGGTCGACGAAGGTGATGACGGAAACGCTCTCACACAAGCTTGCTACAACGGTGCCGATGGCACGCAGGACGTAGGCGAGTGTAAGGGTGGAACCCAGACATGCACCGCTGGT
>CAZHVT010000016.1:0-19860 GCA_964536205.1 uncultured Gammaproteobacteria bacterium | reverse complement strand
GGAGCATGGTGGTTTTTTTACAAACTAGATTGGGATTTATTGCACGTTCCATTTTTCGGAACATTTGCTTTGGGCTGGTGGTACATTCCAGTTTTCATCATCATTATCGTCGCAACCAGTTTCTCGGTAAATGAAGCAGATGGTTTAGATGGATTAGCCGGCGGATTACTTCTCGCTGCATATGGAGCATTCGGAGCAATTGCATTTGCTCAAGGAAAATACGATCTCGCTGCACTCTGCGCCGTAATTGTCGGAGCGATAGTAGCCTTTCTCTGGTATAACATTCATCCAGCACGCTTTTTTCTTGGAGATACAGGAGCAATGTCCTTAGGGGTCACATTAGGAATTGTCGCCATGCTGACAAACTACGCATTACTCCTTCCTATTATTTGCCTCCCATTTGTAATTGAATCAGTTTCAGTCATCATCCAAATTCTATCCAAAAAATTCAGGAACAAAAAAGTGTTTAGAGTCGCCCCAATTCATCATCATTTTGAAGCTATCGGTTGGCCAGAGCCTCAAATTGTGATGCGCGCGTGGATGATCGCAGGAATCACCGCAGTAGTAGGATTAGCATTAGCATTAGCCGACATGGTGACATATCTTCCGATATGAGACCCAAAAGGACAAAAAAAAGAACACAATCAAAATATGACACAGCATTGCTTTCAACTCTAGCAGTGCTGATTATTTTTGGGCTCTTAACACTAGCTTCAGCCTCATCACCAGTAGGATTCGAAAGATTTGGAGATAGCTATCACTTCCTAAAAAGACAAATTTTCAGTGGAGTAATTCCTGGAGTGATCGTTATGTTGATAGTCATGCGCATTCCATACAGATTATACTTCAAATGGTACAAATGGTTTTTAGGACTAACAATTTTGATGCTCCTCGCAGTCTTCGCTACACCAATCGCCGCAGGGTACGGAACATCACAATCATGGATCAATCTCGGGCCAATAAATCTCCAGCCAGCTGAATTTGCAAAACTTACATTCATTTTAGGGTTAGCAGGATGGCTTGCATCAAAATCGCAAGAAGAACGACAAGATCTACATAAAGGACTCATTCCATTCATAATAATTCTAGGTATTGTCGCAGGCTTACTCGCATTACAACCAGATGTAGGAACAATGATAATTCTAGCACTCATCGGCATTGCAATGTTCTTTGTTTCAGGAGCGCGTCCAAAACATATCGGTATTCTCGCACTGCTCGGAGGAACTGGAATCGCAGGTCTCATCGCAATCGCGCCATACCGACTCGCTAGATTATTAACCTTCATTAATCCATCACTCGACACACAAGGCGCAGGATATCAATTAAATCAAGCTCTCATAGCAGTTGGTTCAGGAGGATTGATGGGATTAGGACTTGGGCAATCTCGCCAAAAATTCCTCTACCTCCCAGAAGTGACATCTGATTCAATTTTCGCAATAATGTCAGAGGAAATGGGTTTTATCGTCTCTGTTGGATTCGTTTTAGTACTCACATACTTCTGCATGCGCATGCTCAAACTCGCCAAACGAATCAAAAGCGATTTCGCCCAACTAGTCGTTGTAGGAGTCGTAGCTTGGATCGCAATGCAATCAATAGTGAACATTGGCGCAATTATTGGTATAATGCCTTTAACAGGAGTTCCGCTGCCATTCGTCTCTCATGGAGGATCAGCAATGCTCTCCACACTGGCAGCTATCGGAATTGTATTGAATATATCTGCGGATAAACACGCATGACATTTACAAAAAATCAAAAAAACGAAAAGTCAAAAAAACGAGGGATTCGCGTGTTGCTTTCTGGTGGTGGGACGCTCGGTCCTGTCATGCCACTTATTGCGGTCGCAGATGAAATTCGCAAGCAGTACAAAAGTTCGGAATTATTGTGGATTGGCACATTCGGCGGAGTTGAAAAAATCGTTGTAAGATCTCACAGCATAAAATTCAAGGCCATGATGTCTATCAAATGGCGACGGTATAAAAGCTGGAAAAACATCAGAGATCTGCTCATTTCTCCGCTTGTACTGTTCCACGCATTTTTTATCCTCATAAGATTCCGCCCAGATGTATTAGTAAGCGCTGGAGGCTATGTAAGTGTGCCATTACACATTGCAGGGTGGATGTTACGCATTCCATCTGTTGTGCATCATCAAGACATTCAAACAGGATTAGCAAATAAGATAATGCGATTTTTCGCAAAACGCACAACAGCAACGTTTGCACACACCATGAAAGAATTGAAAGAAGTAAAGAGCAAACACACGGGAAATCCAATTAGAACCGCACTACGACTCGGGGATCGCGATAGGGGATATGTACATTTTCATCTCGATCCGGATATGCCGACGGTACTCGCATTTGGAGGGGGAACTGGCGCAAATAATCTCAACAAAATTCTCGCACAATCTCTTCCAAAAATTTTAGAAAAAGCACAAGTATTACACATAACAGGACAAGGAAAACAGGTTGTTGCGCCAGCAATCCGAGACCACAACAAAAAAGTAGGAGAGAGATACCACACATTTGAATTCTTTTTAGACGACGAAATGGCAGATGCATATGCAGTAGCAGATGTCGTTATAATGCGTGCAGGGTTATCAAGTTTGTCAGAAATCGCAGCACTCGGAAAAGCAGCAATTCTCATGCCCATCCAAAAATCACATCAAGTAAAAAATGCAGAATTCTTCGTAGAAAAACAGGCCGCAGAAATTGTCCACATGAGCGCAGGCTCAACAGAACTTACTGAAGCTGTGCTCGACTTACTCAAAGATCCAGCAGACCGCAACAGACTAGCATCACGTGCAAAACGCCTCAACAAACCAGATGCACACAAACAGTTAGTAGAAGTAATCACAGAAGCAATAAACTCATCAAAATAAGTCTCGACAAAAAAAAGTGCTTTTGATACAATAGCGCAGTCTAACTACGGGACGGTAACTCAATGGTAGAGTATCTGCCTTTTAAGCAGAGAGTTCTGGGTTCGAGCCCCAGCCGTCCCAAAGAGAAAATCGGGTGTATGCCCGGTTTTTTCTTTGTATTGATTTCCAAACAAAAAAGGGATACTATAGGTGCATATGAAAACACATCTCAACAAAACATTCTTCAAGAAAATAGCGAAAGAGTATAGTGAATTAGACGCAAAAAAGCGACAATGCAACATACAAGCTGACAAAGCGCTTCATACATCAAAACGAGCGATATTTGCCATGCATCGCGGAGATGTAAAGCAAGCAAAAGAGGAATTAGCAAAAGCAGCAAAAATGCTCAAAGCTCTCGGAAAATTCGGGAACAATGCAAAGAAAGGTCCAGTAGCTGCAGCGAACGAAGAATTTGCAGAAGCATCTCTCTTCATGATGGTGGTTGAGGGGAATCAAATTACATCAATCAAAGGAACAACACTCTCAACAACAACATACTACGGCGCGCTATCAGATGTTGTGGGAGAAATAGTAAGATTGGCAACAAAAGCAGCAACTGTAAAAGACATTCCAGAAGTAGCACGCCTCGCAAATATCGCAGAAGATATTATGGCGGAATTATACACACAAGATTTCACCGGATATCTAAGACAAAAATTCGATCAAGCAAAAGGACATTCCAGAAAATTGGAACACATCGCATACGAACTATCCCTTCGTGAATAATATGGTTGCAGCAATTGTGCCAGCATTAAACGAGGGGAAGACGATAGGGGATGTAGTACGTGAATTAAAAAAGGCAAAACTCGTTGACGAGGTGATTGTTGTTTCAGATGGATCCACGGACAATACAGTAGAAGTTGCAAAAAAAGCAGGAGCTGATAACGTCCGCATTCACAAAACCCCACAAGGAAAAGGACAAGCAATGCAAAAAGGAATTCAAGCAACAGACGCTAAAATAATTTTGTTTATTGATGCAGACCTCAAAGGGTTCACCGCAGAGCACGCAGACATGTTGATAAAACCGGTCAAGGAGAAAAAAGCACACATGTGTGTTGGATTACGGGACAGATCGTGGCTATACAAAAAAACAGCCCGCTGGCTGCCACTCATCAGCGGTGAAAGAGCATTACGAAGAGAAGTATTTGCACGCCTCAAACCATCATTAAAAAAAGGCTTTTTGATTGAAGTCGCGATGAACAGATATTGCAAAAAATATAAGCTTCCCATCACAACACGGATTATGAATGGCGTGGGAATTGTAAAAAAATATCAAAAAGTCGGATGGGCAAAAGGAATCCTCGGTTACATCAAAATGGATCTGCAACTGCTGTGGGCTTATATAATGGTGAGATTTAAAGTGTGAATGTGCTGACATCCCCGCATGGATCCTGTACGTCTACGGGATGACAAAGGATATGACAAAACCAAACAATAACTTATTCAAAGACATTACAGTACTCATCGTTGGACTCGGTGGGTATACGCAAGGAAGTGGCGTAAGTGCTGCTCAATTTTTTGCACGCAATGGAGCAGATGTCATTATTTCTGATGTTAAAACAAAAACACAACTTCGGGAAAATGTGAAACAGCTAAAAGAATTTACAAATATCAAATTTGATCTTGGAAAAAAACACGATATCACTCTTATCGATAGTGCTGATGTAGTTTTTCAAAACCCGGGGGTTCCAGATCTAAATGACATGATTGTAAGGGCACAAGTGAAGGGCGTTTCCATCGTGAATGATTGGACATTATTTTTCCTCCATCCAAAAGCAAATTGCATTGCCGTAACAGGAACGCGAGGCAAATCCACCACAACATCACTTTTACATGCAATGGTGAAAGGAAAACACACACATGCAAAACTGGCAGGAAATATAGGTGTGTCACCCCTACAATTTTTAGAAACATACAAAGGAGAACTTGTTGTTGCAGAATTATCAAGCTGGCTTTTACGTGGGCTGCGCTCAATTAAAAAAAGTCCAAAACTCGCAATTGTGACAAACATCATGAATGATCACCAAAACATGTATCCATCCATGAAAGCGTATATCAATGACAAAAAAGAGATCTTCAAATATCAAACAAACAAAAACACTACCGTACTCAATTATGACGACCCAAAAACACGTGCAATGGGGAAATCAACAAAAGGAAAAGTAGTGTGGGTTTCACTAAAAAAAATTCCAGATGGATCAAATGGAATATATGTAGATAATGGAATGATTGTGTATCGAAATAAAGGAAAGACAAAAAAGATTGTGAGAGAAGGGGAGTACCCACTGTTTGGCGAGCACAACACACAAAACATTATGTTCGCTACAGCCGCAGCACTTTCAATAAACATTCCACTCAAAACAATCCAAAAAGTCATCAAAAAATTCAAAGGAATTACGTATCGACTCGAGCATATTCGAAGATGGAAAGGAATGGATTTTTACAATGACGCAACAGCCACAACCCCAGACGCCATGATTGCAGCCATCAGCGCATTCATAGAAAAACGCGATGTGGTGCTTATCGCCGGAGGGATGGATAAAGAATTAGATTATACAAAGTGGGCGAAAGTAGCCGCAGCTCACACAAAATCGATTATCATGATTCCAGGTTCAGCAACAGACAAAATGCGTAAAGCAATCAAACCATATGGCTATCGACCAATTTACGCGAAGGATTTAAAAGATGCTATGAAATGTGCAATGTCGATCGCGCAAAAAGGTGACAATATAGTTTTTTCTCCAGGAGGTGCTAGTTTCAATGGTTTTAAAAATGAATTCGATCGAGGAGATCAATTCAATAAGATCGTACTCAATTTACGCTGATCTTTACACGATAACCACGCCATGATACGCTTTTTTTCTATGTTCCACAGCTTGAAAAAGCACATAAAGAGGATCGCCCCGAAAAAGGCGATTTTGTGGTATCACAAGTTTTTATCAAATTTCGCAGCTACGATGTACAAACATCCATCACGAGAAATGCTTGTAATCGGTGTGACAGGAACAAATGGAAAATCCACAACATGTCATCTCATAGCTCGCATTCTCGATGCAACAGAACACAAAGTCGGGATGGCAACAACAGTAGAATTTCAAATAGGATCAAAGCGTTGGCTCAATGATACAAAGATGACCATGCTCGGCAGATTTCAACTGCAAAAAATGCTTCGTAAAATGGTAGACGAAAACGTAAAGTACGCAGTAATTGAAGTTTCATCTCAAGGAATCATGCAGCATAGAAATGAAGGGATCGATTTTGACATAGCAGTTTTCACGAACCTCACACCGGAACATATCGAATCTCATGGGTCATTTGAAGCGTACAAAAAGGAAAAAGGGAAGCTCTTTCAGCAATTGTCAAAATCCAAAAAGAAGTATTCAGTTACAGAAGCGGGTGATGAAAAGGTGTATGCAGACAATAAAAAATATAACGACCGCACAACCAGCGAGAAAATTTGCAAAACAATTATTGTAAATGGCGACGATCCAGAACGTGAATATTTTGCATCATTCGATGCGCAAGAAAAATACATGTATGGCATTGATGATGATTCCGGAGATGGTCCAAAAGGATATGGAATTGTTCGCGCAACAAATGTCGAATGTAAAGATCAGGAAACAACATTTAGAATTGGTAATATCGGCTTTCACTTACAGCTCCCGGGCGTGTATAATGTATATAACGCCCTAGCTGCAATTTCTGTTGGCTTATCGCGCGGAATGGACTTCAGACAACTCTCAAAAATCCTTGAGGGCCCTATGGCCGTTCCGGGCAGATTTGAAACAATAGATGAAGGGCAAGATTTCAAAGTGATTGTAGATTACGCGCCAGAATTAGAATCCATGAAGGCAGTACAATCTGTTATTAAAAACATGGACAAAAATAGAGTCATTCATGTGTTAGGCGCATGTGGTGGCGGACGTGACACAGAAAAAAGACCAGCTTTAGGAAAGATGGCAGCAAAAGTAGCACAAATCGTTATTATTACAAATGAAGACCCTTACGATGATGATCCACAAGAAATCATAGACCAAGTTGCAGAAGGTGCAAAACAGCAAGGCAAAACAGAAGGATCAACATTATTTTCAATACTAGATCGCTCACAAGCGATTCAAAAAGCCATCGATCTCGCACAAGCAGGCGACGTAGTACTCATAACAGGGAAGGGAGCTGAACAAGCAATGTGCGTTGCAGGCGGAAAAAAGGTAAAATGGGATGACAGAGAAGAAGCGCGACAAGCGCTCCGCATCAAACAAATGAATTCATAGAACACTCGTATGAAATTCAAATTTAAGGAGGGAGAAGAATTGGTTGCCCAAATCTACCCAAGTTATGGGGCATACACCATTCGTTTTCTCGTTGCTTTCATTTTAGCCAGTGTAGGCTTTTTGTTTTTGTTTTGGCTTCTCGCACAAGGAATTCTGGGTACAATATTGTTTGGCACAGCAATTTTTGTCGCATTCATTTTAGTGGCTGGCGCCTTAAAAAAACGCCACAACGACGTAATCATCATAACGAACCAGAGAATTGTAGATATCGAAAAAAAGGGTGTATTCAACAAAGAAGTTTCAGAATTAAAATACGATCAAATTGACGATGTAACGGTTCGACAGAAGGGAATAGTCGCAACAGTATTTAGATTTGGAACGCTTGTGATTGTCGGGGCGCGGGGAGCAATGCATTTAGAACTCGAACACGTGAGAAGTCCAATGGAAGTACAAGATATGATCTTAGACTTGCGAGAACAAACGCTCGATGAAAAGCAAAAACAACATCCAAAACATACAGCTCATGAAAGATTATATAATATGGTTCATGAACTGAAATATCTCTCACGACCAGAATTAAAACGCTTAAAACAATCAGTCGACGGACGAATGGAAAAATACGCAAAACTAAAAAAGAGTCATAAAGAGGAAGAATCTCAAGAATGAATATTTTTAGATCAAAATTCTTTGTATTCGGTGCGCTGATGCTAATTGGCGTATTTGGTCTTGGTTTTGCAAAATCATACGTTCGGAATTACAACGTGAATAAGGAGATTAACTCACTGGAATCAGCTCAAGCAAATCTCGAGCATGAGCGATCTCAACTTTCGGCATTGTTAAAAAAGATTCAATCAACTGCGTACGCGGAAGAACAAGCTCGTGAAGAATTCGGCCTGCGAAGACCTGGAGAAAAGACGGCAGTAATACAGCGGCAGAATTCACCAGAAAAAGAAACTGAACAAAAAGATAAAAAGAATCTATCAAATCCACATCTCTGGTGGAATAGATTTTTCGGACACATGCAAAAAAATGAGGGATAAAAAAATCGACGACAATCGATTTTTTTCACTTCCTGTGAAAAATAAACAGAAGAGGGTAAACGATTGTCGTCGATTAGAATTGTTGAATGATCAGAAGACCGGCACAGGCTCCATCACCTGAAGGCCGAACAACGAGAGAGCGCTGCCTTGTGTTTCGTCGATCTGCCGAAGCAGATCCTCAAAATCTTCCGGCTGTTGTGGCGCCGTCATGGCGAATTCCTGGGTCTCGTGAGGCTCGTTGACGCAAATGTTGCATGTAACCTCCAAGCCAGCGGCAAAGAAGGTATTGTGACAGACACAGCATTCTCGTTCCATTTGAACTCCTTTTTAAACAAAGAACTATCAGGGGTGAACACATACTAGCAACAAAAAACGATTTTGTCAAGACAAACAAAAAAACTCGCATAAGCGGGTTTTTCGGTACTGCTGGAGCCACTCCCTGACTTGGGCATTCAAGCGAGACGAGTGAAGTGGAAAGTCGATAGGCTTTGCACTTCCGAGTGCAGCGCAGAATGATGCTTGCGAGTTTACGAGCAAGTACCTGGGACCACTTCCATAAAAATCGCTACAAACAAAAAGCTCTCATAAAATGAGAGATCTCATGGAGCCACTGCCCGGACTTGAACCGGGGACCACTTCCTTACGAAGGAATCGCTCTACCAACTGAGCTACAGTGGCACTATGGAGTTGGTAGAATACAACGAAGTCTATGGTTAGGCAATATCTGTGGCGAGCGATTTCGTTTTATAGAGCCGGCTTCGCCTGGGCATCTGAGCTACAGTGGCGAATTATTGAGCGTAGCGTACAATAATTCGCATGATCGATCAAACTGTGTGGCGGGCGAATCGATTTATAATTTTTCGCCTTCGGCTCGGCAACCGAGCTTCTTTTCTATGCAGATCGCAGAATGCCAATTCATAAAACTAGTGACTGTCTGCCCTCCGAAGTTTTAGTGTAAGGGGGAGTCTCATTTGTTATGAAGTTAGAGGAGAGCTATCGCATCATTGTCTTCGCGCGATAAAGATAAAAGAGTAATAATCCCAGTAACACAGGAGCGATTAAACTACTATAAACAAAATCTCCGCCAATTATCTCACGAACTGGGACGATAAGTGTAAGCAGGAAGACAACCAATAAAGTCCAAAAAGCCCATCGCTTCATCAAAAGCATGCCGATGGCTGTTGCAATAGTTAGTATGATCGCCAGGCCACCTACAACTAAAATTGTACCAAGCGCAAGCGCGGTGATACTCACACCAATCACAAACGTTCCTGAAAATGTTGCAATCAGTAAAAGTGCTGTAACAGCAAGTGCAAGTAACATTAAGACAACCGACATGATCGTCATAAAGAGAGGACGGAGTACTTTTGGTACTTTTGGCGTCGGAATATTAGGCATTGATGGGGGCATATAAAGAAATTAAATATAGTTCATAATTATACACCCAAACAGTGGATTCAACAACGTAGAAAAATCTGATATACTATGTAGCAAGGTCGTGCTGTAGGCTTTTAATTACAAATTTTCAGATTGGGTGACGGATTCTTCAACAAGTTTTGAAGCCCTAGCTTATGCTAAGGCAAGAAACTTTTTGAAGAATCAGGCCTCAATATGGAAATTTTAACAAAAGTCCTATAGCTCGATCTTGATACTGAAACTATGATTCACTTTAAACAAGTGACCAAAAATTATCCCGGAGATGTGCATGCTATTGCCGGCATGAATCTTCATGTACAACCGGGAGAACTTGTTTCGATTGTTGGGGAGTCTGGCGCAGGAAAATCCACCATGGTGAAATTGCTCATCGCAGAAGAGTCGCCCACAAAGGGTTCTATTGTAATCGGAGGATGGGATATTAGTGATATTCGTCCACATGAAGTACCTATTTTACGAAGACAGATCGGTGTGATATTTCAAGACTTCAAACTCCTACAAACGAAAACGATTTTCGAAAATGTTGCATTTGCGCTGGAGGTTGTTGGTGCATCTCCATCACATATTCGAAAAGTTGTTCCACAGGTTTTGGAGATTGTAGGACTTGAAGATAAAATGCATCGCTACCCATCACATGTATCTGGCGGAGAGCAGCAGAGGGCGGTTATCGCGCGCGCACTTGTCCACAAACCAAAAATTATCGTCGCAGATGAACCAACAGGAAACCTCGATGCTCACAACTCAAAAGATATTGTAGAAATTCTGAAACGTGTAAATGACTTCGGAACAACGGTACTGCTCGTCACGCATGACAAAGATATTGTTAATCATCTCAAACGCCGCGTGGTAACACTCCGTAAAGGTCACGTCCAAGCTGACAGGGAAGTCGGTCGCTACACACTATGAAGTACAGTCTCTTTCGCATCGCTTCGTATGCGTCAAAAAATTTCATACGCAATATTGGGTTGTCCATCATGACAATCACAATTTTAGTTCTCGCATTATTATCGATCAACACCATTATAGTACTGGATGCCATCACAACGGCATCGCTCGAAGCATTTGAACAAGAAGTTGATGTAAGTATAGATTTTCAACCAAACGCAGAACCGGAAAAAGTGACTGAAATAAAAAACACAGTCGACAGCATGTCAGAGGTAAAATCCACAATATTCTACACATCAGACGAAGTGCGCGAGCAATTCAAAACAAGACATGCAGATAACGATAACATCATCAGCGCGCTCAACGCACTTGATAAAAACCCATTTGGTGCATCGCTCTCAATTCAAGCACATTCAGCAGAAGATTATGAAAAAATCCTATCGCTTGTTGATACAGACGCATACGACGCAGTCATCTACAAAAAAAGCCGAGACGAACACACGTTCGTAATAACAAAAATAAAAAACATTACAAACAACGTTTCGCAAGCTGCAACATTCTTTGCTGTGATATTCGGACTATTCTCAATCTTCATTATTTTCAACACAATCCGAGTCGCACTATATTCCAAACGTGAGGAAATCGGAATTATGCGATTAGTGGGTGCATCAAAATGGTTCATTCGCGCGCCATTTTACACAGAGTGTCTCATGTATGTTGTTGTCGCACTCATCATCTCAATGTCCATCACATACTTTGCAGTTGAGATAATCGACCCTCATATCGTACAAGCTTTCGTCACCACAAACTTCTCAATTTTAGTTGATATAAAACAAAAGATGGGCGGTATTCTGATTTTCGAATTTGCCGCTGTTTTCGCAATGACAATAATCGCAGCCTACATCGCAATGCGTAAATATTTAAAGGTTTGACGAATTCAGCTGCAGAAGTTATACTTTTGCTCGAATTCGTTTTTGATTCAAAGATATTCGGGGATCGTCTAATGGCAGGACACTTGGTTTTGGTCCAAGCGATCGGGGTTCGAATCCCTGTCCCCGAGTTTGCATCAAACTACTCATGATTGAGTGGTTTTTTGTTAATTACAAGATTAGACTTGTGACATTAAAAATGTGGTGCTCGTAAAGGCCGCCGAGCTTCAAAAAACACTCGATATTGAGTGTTTTTTGGCTGCGACTCGGTGGTTGACATGTATGAAAAATCGTGTTAATTTTTTAACAGCCTTTCAATGGAGAAAAAGATGCAAAAAACTACAGGTAATCGTTATCAGTTTCAGGGGTTCTTTGTAAACCCTTGCTACGACGATCCAAGTATATTTCTTATCTGTGGTCCGCAGACAGAGATTACTGATGAGGTGCGCAAAATTGCATTGAGCCTGCGGGCAGATCACTACCTCGATACACTGCGAAATTTCTATGTATGGATGCGAGAGAATCTGACCCCACTGAAATTGAGCCCAAAGGCGTCAAAGGAAGAAACAGACGCGCACTACGCGAAACTTATTCGGATGCAATTTCAACGGTCCGCGCATGAGGTTGTAACATCTCGGGTTTCGACGGGGTGCTCTGATGCTGGGTTGGTGGTGACTTCCTTTGCTCGGTCGTGTGGTGTCCCTGCTGTGTTCGTTCACGCCGCTCTCGATAGATGGGTGAGGGCGCTGCAGAATCCGAAAGACGATGATTCTGGGATCAGAGGACACGCATTCATAGAAGTGTACATAGAAAATCACTGGTATCTCCTAGACTCAACAACGTCTGACTTTTCTTTGCTCTATGATGTGAATCAAGCACGATTGCAAAAATGGTATATTCCATTTGCAAAGTCAATTGAGCCATGGGACAGCGGAATTGTGGACTTGAACTCGAATCGGCGAATCATGCGTGAACTCTTTGCTGACTATAAGCTAAGCTGATATGTAACGCGCTATAAGAGCGCGTTTTTTGATAGATTAGTAACCAAGAAAATGATGTAGAAATGTTGCAAATAGCATACAACAAACGAAAGGCTAATTTGAGAGCAAATCAGCTAATGAGAAAGAATAAGCCTATAATAGCATTGACAAAAGCGGTTTTTTGTGATAGAGTACATACAGTTTTGTGACAAGATTCAGTTATTTTCGGAGTCCTGATGAAGGGGCTTCACAACATTCGAAAGGGAGAATTTCATGAAAACATCTGCAATCGTCGCGAATGTTCTGGGGCTCACGCTCTGCGTCGGAATCGCGGGATTCGCATTGTTCAGCGCACCGGACGTAGAGGTCAGAATCTCTGAGAAGGAGATGAAGGAGTTTGTCGGGCAAAAGACTGACGACTACGACATCGGCTTCAAGTACGGAGATCTGCAGGTCGACGAGCCCAAGATCGAGCTCGAGGGCGACACTGCCTACGCGACCGTGCAGTTCAAGGGTGAGGCGCGTGTCTTCGGAGTCGGCTACCCGTTCTCCGGTGAGTTCACGGTCTCCAGCAAGCTCGGGTTCGACAAGGACCAGATCAAGCTCGCGGAACCGTCTGCAGAGACGCTCCGCATCGACGGGATCTCGCAGAGGCTCGCAAACAAGTTCAAGAGCTACATCGGGAACGGCATCATCGAACGGTTCTTCGACGGCATGACCGTCTACACACTCACTGACGAGCAGAAGGAGGAGTTACCTCCGCTGGTCGAAATTAAAAACGTCGAGATCGCTGATGGCGAAATCGTCGTGACCCTGGGCCTGTAAGGTCCGTTGAGCTACGGCTCGAACCGCCTCGCATTACGCGATGGCGGTTTTCTTTTTACACACAAAAAATGCTATAGTACATCACTATATGCTAACTCCTTAATTATGCTCGAATTCACCGTAAACTATACAGCAATTTTTGTAGCGGCCGCAGCAGCATTCCTCTTGGGTATGGTGTGGTGGGCGCCTCAAGTTTTTGGAAAAGCATGGCAAAAGGCAATGGAAAGAGATGGAAGAGATCTCAAGAAGATACAAAAAGAATCCAACATGAAAGCTTCGTTTGGGATGTCATTTCTTGGGTGGCTCTTGGTTGGATATGTAATGTCATATCTTCTGTCAATGCTTGGAATGGAAGGATGGCAAGGTGGCGCACAACTCGGATTTTGGATGTGGCTGGGATTCACCGGTTCAATAGGCTTAAACAGTGTCGCATTCAACGGCATGCCAAAAACAATCTTTTATATAAATCAATCATACTATTTGGTCGGAATAATGGTCATTGGCGCAATTCTCAATTCATGGAGCTAGGTAAATCTAACCACCCTCTCATCGGGTGGTTTTTTTATTTTAGAAAACATAGTATAATAATCCTCTATGGAACAACTCATAACACAATTGGAGGGATTTTCTTTTTTAGGAAATACCGGTTGGCAGTGGAGTGTCGCATTAGCACTTCTTATTGGAACAACACTTCTTATAAAGTTGTTCAAAATCGTGATCATTGCACGGCTGAAAAAGTTAGCCGCAAAAACAGTCACAGATATCGACGATATAGCAGTTGAGATCGTCGACGGGATAGGAAAAGGGTTTTATACCATCACATCATTATACGTTGCGGTAAACTTTCTTTCGGTTTCTGATGGAATTGGCAAATCGGCAGATTTAGTTTTTATCGTAATGTTGGTGTTTGAGGTGATAAAGGCAATCACAACAATCATTAACTTTTTCGCAAAAAAATATCTCGATAGCGAAGAGGGTGGGGGAGATGGCAACAAACAAAATGACGCATTAGTTAATATCCTTCGTATTGTTGCAAAAGTATTTTTATGGCTGATTGGGTTAACCGTAATTCTGTCTTATCTCGGCATTGACATAACCTCAATCGTTGCAAGTCTTGGAATCGGTGGATTAGCGGTTGCGCTTGCAGTGCAAAATATTCTCTCTGATATTTTCTCCTCATTCTCGATATATTTGGACAAACCATTTGAGGTTGGAGACTTTGTTGTATTAGGGAAAGATGCGGGAACAGTCGAAAAAATAGGATTAAAATCAACACGACTTCGAGCACTCTCTGGTGAAGAATTAGTTATTTCAAATAAAGAATTAACCGCAGCACGCATCCAAAATTACAAGCGCATGCAAAAACGCCGCGTCGCATTTATGTTGGGCGTCACATACGAAACACCCCACAAACTACTTAAAGCATTTCCACGCATTGTAAAAGAGGAAGTAAAAGCAGTTGCAGACACACAATGGTACAACTGCTACTTCAAAAACTACGGCGATTCAAGTTTAAATTATGAAGTTATATTCTTTGTAAAATCTGGTGACTTCGATAGATACATGAAAGTAATAGAAAAAGTAAATCTCGCAATCTTCAAACGATGTGAAAAGGAAGGAATCAGCTTCGCATATCCAACACGAACCATTCATCTAGACAAATAATGTGTTAGTTACAATCAAAGTCTCCCCGAACTCAAGCGCGGAAAAAGTGCTCGAATCAGAAGATGGGTACATGATATACACCCACGCAAAAGCACAAGCAGGAGAAGCAAATACAAAAGTAATTGAACTTCTCGCCAAACACACGGGAATTGCAAAAACACTCATCACCATAAAAAGTGGGCACAAAAGCAGACACAAAATTATCGAAATCCCAGACACTGTGCTATAATATCACTCACAAACAAAAACAAATACTATGACTTATTTTGTCATCATTGCATTTCTCTCACTTCTTGGTTTTGCAGTTACGTACTACATGTACGAAACCACCCGCGTTCACAAAAAAATGTTGTGCCCGTTAGGACATGACTGCATGAAAGTAGTTGAAAGCAAATACGGAAAATTATTTTTTGTTCGAAATGAGGTGTGGGGGATTGCGGTTTATCTTACCATTTTCTTCGCATCAATTTTAGCAGAAGTTACCACAGGCGATGCATCCTATTTTTTCCAACTCATCATAATTCTCGCAATAATTCCAGCTGCAGTGATGTCACTCATGCTCACCTTCATTCAGTTCGCAGTCCTCAAAAAATACTGTTTCTGGTGCATGGTCGCAAACATCATCAACTTCGTAATTTTCATTCTGATAATGTAGGCGAGAAAACGAAAAAGCCAGAAATCGAAAAAACGGCGCAAGCCGCTTTTTGCTACACCCTCTAGCCTCAACCCTACACCCTCCTATATTCCCATCCATCGCAAAACAGTATTAATAGTCTTCAACAAGATGCGCGCATCCAACAACGCGGATCTATTTTTAATATAAAACAAATCATATTGTAACTTCAACATATTCTCTCCAACAGTTGCATAATATGGATTATTAATCTGCGCCCATCCCGTCAATCCAGGCTTCACTAAATGGCGAATGGTATAAAAAGGAATCACTTCAGAAAAATGCTCAACAAACTCCGGACGCTCTGGACGAGGTCCAATCAATGTCATATCTCCGCGCAAAATATTCACAAGCTGTGGCAATTCATCGATACGAGTTTTTCGTAACACCTTTCCAACTCTCGTTACGCGAGGATCCTCATGCTTTGCAAACTGCGCACCATCCTTTTCCGCTTCAATGGTCATGGTACGAAATTTAAACATCGTAAACTCTCTACCATGTTTTCCAAGACGCTTTTGTTTATAAAATAATGGACCACGATCTTCCGCATAAATCGCAAGCGCAACAAACGGCATGATAACAAGCGAAATGATTCCCAAAATAAGAGCAAGTACAATATCTATCAAATGCTTAATAGTGTCGTAATGCTTTTTCTGTGACTCCTGCAAGTTTTCCAAAAACCATGTTTCGTTCAAAGCAGTAACCGGGATACGCCCCAAAATACTTTCATAAAAACTCACCAAATCAGTAATCTCAATATACCAAAAGATTGTTTCAAATAATTCACGCGCAACAGTTTCTGCATACATCGGTTTGGGTGAAACAACAATTGTCGAAATATTTTCACGCTTTAAATATGGTTTCAATTCCTCTAGAGACGAAAGCCAATGCAATCCATCAGCGTCAACTTGCGGCGGAGCTTTATCCAAATCCAAAATAGCCGTCACCTCATATCCAAAAGAAGGGCTTTTCGCGATCGCTTGAACCAGCTCATACGCTTCAGAACGTGCTCCAATAAACAAAACACGCCGACGCATTGCGCGTGAAGTAATTAAAGAATGCATCAATCCACGCCACAGTAAAAACATCACACCAAACAACACAACCGTCAAAATCAAGATTGTTCGAGGTTCAATGAGATAAAAAGGAATAAAGTAAAAGAACCCCATCGCAATCAAAAGACAGAAAATCAAACCTTCAAAAAAAGTACGAATAAACTTCAAAGAATTGCGCGTCTTCGTCAAATCATACATCCCATTAATAAACAGGATGACAATCCACAAAAAGAAAATAAACGAGAAAGGCCGCGCATGCGAAATAAACACTTCCATGTCCGGCAAAGAAAGCCGTCTGAAAAAGAGCGCAAGATATAAACTCGCGTACATGACGAGCGCATCGCCGATAAGTAGAAACCACTGCTTGAGATGACTTCGCTGGATGTGCATATTGAGGGCAGTAAGATACTGCAATTGCTTGTACCATAGCCTAAAATCGGGTACAATGCAATAGTGTTACTGAGGTTGTTATAAAACTCCGACACGACTACAATCTGATCATTTTTCCTCAGATACGCTCAAAACTCCGCGGCAATAAACCCATATTTCCTTGTCATTTTTCACGCACCCGAGAAAAAATTATCTAGACTGTAGTTCATGCCGGAATTTTATAACGGCCTCATATTGTTATGAAATACAGACATTTTTCACACAAAATATCACAAAGACCGCTTTTTTTTATTACGTTTCTAACGATATTTTTGTTGTGGTTGATTATACCAACTAAGAACGCATTTGCTGTCGAAGCGGCACTTACGCCAAATGACCCGCATTATTCGTTGTCAGCTCCATATTTAAATCAGATTGGTGTACCAAAGGTATGGGATAAAACAACAGGATCACGCGATGTTGTGGTAGCGGTTTTAGATTCCGGAGTAGATATAGATCATCAGGATTTGCGTCAAAATATTTGGCATAACACACTGGAACGTCCAAACGGAATTGATGACGACGGAAACGGATTCATAGATGATTTCGATGGGTGGGATTTTGTATCAAACGATAATGGTGTGGGCCCAGACACATCAAAAAAGTTTTCTTCCGCCGGAATACATCACGGCACAGTTGTCGCTGGTCTAATTGGTGCGGTCGGAAACAATGGAACAGATTCTACCGGAGTGAACATGAAAGTAAAGATCATGTCACTCAAAGTAATGGACAATCATGGAAAAGGAGAAGTCGCCAGCGTAATCAATGCAATCGACTACGCAATCGCCATGAAAGCTGATGTCATTAACTTATCATTTTCAGGACCAGAATCCTCACAAGCTCTTAAAGAATCAATGAGAAAGGCGTACAAAGCGGGAATCATTGTTGTAGTAGCTGCAGGAAATGATAATGACGATGCAGATTCCGGAAACCTAGATTTTTTTCCCAAGTTCCCTGTATGCACAGACAAGAATAGCGACATTGACGCAGTGGTCGGAGTAGGTGCGGTTGATAGCGACGACGTACTGGCAGATTTTTCAAATTATGGCAGCTGTTTGGATCTTGTGGCTCCTGGAGTACAAATGCTATCAACTCTAAATCACGAATCTGGAACAGATCGGTTCAAAGAAACCTTTGGGGGATATTATTCCGGTACATCTCTCGCTGCACCGCTAGTCTCGGGGACAGCAGCACTCTTAAAAGCTCAACATCCAGAATGGACACAAGAAGATATTATCGCCGCAATATATCTCACGGCAGATCCAGTTGATTTTAAAAATCCAGAATTCACCGGAAAGCTTGGGCGGGGTCGACTTAACGCCGCAAAAGCATCTCGAGTGGAATTTGAAGAGATAGAACTCATGCCAGAGCGCCGACCGTCAGTGCCGGAAGGAATTTTGGTTGTCGCACCAGCAACCGACGGGTTTGGCGAAATTCGATTATACGACGTTAACGACGGATACATAGATTCATTCCAGCCATTTGGCGCAGTCGACACAGGGCTCAATTTTGTTGTGGATGATTTGGAAGGAGATGGAAATCCAGAAATTATTATTGGACGCGACAAAGCATTATTCATCTACAACATGCAAGGCGAAAAATTGAGGCGCATTCCACTACGATCAGATCTCGACAGCAAAATAAATTTCGCAGTAGGAGACATTCAGGGAAACGGAGATAAAGAAATAATGGTAACACATGAAAGTGGAACACAGCTCGTGTGGCTCTACTCAAAAGAAGGTTATGACATCGGACAATTTCAAGGAGCAGATGAAGATATGGATGGATTGCGAATCGCAGTAGCAGATGTCACAGGGGATGGAGCAGCAGAAATCATCGTCGGCACAACAGGAAAATCAAAAAATGCAGACGTGTGGGTACATTTATTCGACGGAAATTTATACACCGCGTTTCAAGCATTCACTCCAGAAGATAAAATGATTCACAGCGAAGGAGTCTCACTCACCATGGCAGATCTCGACAGTGACGGAATATTCGAAGTAGTAGCAGGAACGCAAGCAGGAAACTCAATGGTTCGAAGCTTCACATATTTTGGAGCACTTGCAGGCGAGTTTTTAGCCTTTGATGAAACATTTACAGGAGGTGTATATCTCACAAGCGGAGATCTCGAAGCTGACGGCCAAGATGAAATCATTGTATCGGCTGGCGCTGGCGGCGGTCCTCATGTTAAAATGGTAGACATTCAAGGAAATCTAAAAGACGAATGGTTTGTCTTCGATAACTCATTTCACGGAGGAGTGATCGCCGGCTTTACTAAATAATGAATTCATATGGCCCTCTCAAAAGCATTTGAAAAAAAGAACATTCTCGTCACGGGTGGCGCAGGTTTCATTGGCTCACATTTATGCGAGCGACTTGTTCACGAAAATGCGCATGTCATTTGTTTGGATAACTTTTTGAATTCAACACCAGCAAACATCGAACACATTCTCACAAATCAAGATTTCGCGTTTCTAAATGTTGATGTAAATGATAATTTCGATTTAGATTCATTCCAAGAACTCGAACGATTCAAAATTAAATTCCAAGGGATTCAAGAAATTTATCATCTCGCATGTCCGACAAGTGCAAAAAATTTCGATCAATACAAAATAGATACGCTACGGGCAAACAGTGATGGTGCAAAAAATATTTTAGATCTCGCAGTAAAACACAAATCAAAAGTAGTAATTGCATCTTCGTCTGTTGTATACGGCCCACGAACAGCAGACAGATTTCAATTCCAAGAAGATTCAGAAG
>CAZHVT010000015.1:0-27003 GCA_964536205.1 uncultured Gammaproteobacteria bacterium | reverse complement strand
CCAATTCAACATCATCAACATATGGACGATGTAATTCAACTTCAACTCCCAATTCGGAAGCAGATCCAACACATCGAATCTCCCCACACTCACACACCCAAATCGGCAATGGAGTCCCCCAATATCGCTCACGAGAAATCGCCCAATCACGAATATTATTCAACCATTCCCCAAAACGACCATCCTTTATATGAGACGGCTCCCAATTAATCGTCTGATTATTCGCCACCAAACGATCCTTCACATCAGTAACACGAACAAACCACGAATCTCTTGCATAATACAAAAGCGGAGTCTTACATCGCCAACAAAATGGATATTCATGTTCATACATCTCCTCACCAAACAACAAATTATTTTGTGTCAGATGATCAATCACACCCTGTTCAGTTTCCTTATCCTTCACATACTTCCCAGCCAACCCCGAAACCTCATCAACAAAATTCCCCTCCCCATCTACCGTATGAAATTTCGGCAATCCTAATGATTCACCTAATACATAATCATCCTCACCGTACATCACCGCCGTATGCACCACACCGGTTCCATCAACATCTGTCACAAAATCCGCCACATAAACTTTATACGATGTATCACTTTTCAAACTGTTCACATCAAATAATGGCTCATAGGAAAATCCAACCAATTTCGACCCCTTCACTTCCTTCACAACTTTATACTCACCCTCCAAAATCTCCAATCGATTTTTCGCAAGAATTAATGTCTCATCTCCTGTATCAACATACACATAATCAACATTTTCACCCACAGCCAACGCAACATTCCCCGGCAACGTCCACGGTGTCGTCGTCCAAGAAAGAATGTATGTAGGCTTACCCTGCACCCCACGTGGTACAGGGAATTTCACAAACACACTACGATCCTTCACCGTCTGATAACCCTGCGCAACCTCATGCGACGAAAGCGCTGTTCCACATCGATTACAATACGGCACAACTTTATGAGATTGATACACCAAACCTTTATCCCACATCTGCTTAAACACCCACCACAAACTTTCAATATATTGATTTTCATACGTCACATACGGATCTTTCAAATCCAACCAAAATCCAATGCGTTCAGTCAAACGAGTCCACTCATCCAAAAACCCCCACACCATATCCTTACATTCCGCATTAAACTTTTTGATACTTTCAACTGCATCCCCAGGGACAATATTTTCAATTTGAGGTTTCCCAGAAATCCCCAACTTTTTCTCAACTTGTAACTCAACCGGCAATCCATGCGTATCCCATCCAGCCTTTCGATCAATATGAAATCCTTGCATTGCCTTATACCGCGGAATCACATCCTTAAACACGCGAGCCAAAACATGATGTAACGCAGGCTTGGCATTTGCCGTAGGCGGCCCCTCATAAAACACAAAATCCCCTTCCGGAGATTCCTTTTTTTGCACCAAATCAAAAATACCCTTTTTCTTCCACATTTCTAAAACCCTCTCTTCCTCCTCAGCAAAATTGTTTGTAGACATAATACTAAACGCTAATCGCTAGACGCTAAACGCTCTTTATTGTAATCTATCCTAACGTGAACGAGAGTTTACGTCAAAAATAATGTTATTCATATGTGGTGCTCATTTTTCAATAAAACATTGAACGAGCGATGAAGTGATATGGGTGTATCATTGAAGAGCTCTGAAATGCTTTGGTGGGAAATGAGTGCTGCAGATGGATAGCAGTATTTTTGAAGTAAACTATAATGTCCAGAAATATGAAGAAGGAAAAAATAGGAAAAATCTATATCGGAGCAGATCATGCAGGATTTACTCTCAAGGAAAAAATAAAAAAATGGCTTGAGAAAGAAGGGTTTCCTGTTGTTGATAAAGGAAACAAAAAAATGGTGATGACAGATGACTACCCAGATTTCGGAAAAAAAGTAAGCTCTGCAGTTTCAAAAGGAAATCATAAAGGAACGTGGTTACAACAAGATAAAGGATTATTATTTTGTGGATCATCAGAAGGGGTTTGTATTGTAGCCAACAAATTTCGCAATGTCCGAGCAGTCACCCCCACAACTGTTTCAGAAACTATCAAAACCCGCGAGCACAACAATTCAAATGTGCTGTGTTTATCCGGATGGAAACAAACTCCAGACAAAGCAAAAAAATTAATTCTCGCATGGCTCGACACAGGATTCGGTGGCACGAAACGCCACGAACGCCGCGTCAATAAAATCACAAAAATCGAAGATGAAACAATGAAATAATATGGAAAAACCAAAAACATTCGATACAATAGATGATGTAGCGCGAGACATTATCGCACAAAGAGCTGAACTTTGGGCGAGTATAATTAAAGATGCGGAAATCGAAAATAGAACCAAAGAGGACATAAAAAAATGCATAGACGCATTCATCACAAAGGCAGAGCAAAATCCATTTCGTACAGCCGATGATTGTTATACGGCAATTTCCTCGATCCTATCCTACACAGAAAAAGATAGTCACACACAAGAAGCCGCAAACCTTTTTGAAAATCTTCGAGATGACATTTGGGCTTTGCACAAAGAACTCGATGACTCATAAAACAATGTAAATTGTATGTTAATTATTCCTGCATTGCTTTCGAAAGACAAAGATGAATTCTTAAAAAAACTTCGATCGATCGAGGAGCTCGTTGAAATCGCACAAATCGATGTAATGGACAACACTCTTGTTCCAGAAACAACGTTTGGCCGCGCACACGAACTCGCCCACATCAAAACTTCAATCAATTATGAATTACATCTGATGGTAGATCATCCCATCGAAATAATCAGATCATACACCACAACACCAAACATAAAACGAGTGTATGTACATGCAGAATCAAAAGACGAACTTAATGCAGCAATCGAAGAAGCAAAAATTCATGGATTTGAAATTGGAATCGCAATCAATCCTGAAACACCAACTTCCGTACTAAACGATCATCTCTATGAAATCGATTCGGTATTATTTATGGGAGTAAATCCCGGAGCTTCAGGCAGACCATTTCATCCAGAAATTCTAGAAAAAATAAAAACATTTCACGAAAAAAATCCCAAAATGGAAATAGCAGTTGACGGCAGCGTAAATCATGATACGATCGTAGATATCCAAAACGCAGGAGCTACACGTTTTGCTGTCGGTTCAACAATTTTCAATGGTGAAAAAACTCCACAGGAAGCACTTGAGGAACTCCACGTCATCCTGAGCGAAACGGAGCGATAGCGAAGTGAAGTCGAAGGATCTCGCACAATCAACCACGAGATCCTTCGACTAAAACGCTCAGGATGACAGACTAATAAAAATATGCAAAAAGTACGAGATTTAATCATCATCGGAGGCGCAGCAGCCGGCGTTGCAGCAGCAATCTACGCAGCCCGCCGCAAACTCGATTTTTTAATTGTATCCGGAGATATCGGTGGTGAAGTATTATTATCCGGAGAAATCGAAAACTACCCAGGAATTTTAAAAACAAACGGTGTCGACATGACACAACGCTACACATCCCAACTCGACCACTACGAAGTAGAACGAGAATTAGATACCTGGGTAACTGATGTACAAAAAAAAGGAAACATCGTAGAAGTGACAGCAAAAAAAGGAGATGAAGAAAAAACATATCAAGCAAAAACCGTCATCATCACATCAGGAGTGAAACCACGACACCTCAATATCCCAGGCGAGGAGGAGTTTTATCAAAAAGGAGTCACCTACTGCACCGTCTGCGACGGACCACTTTTCAGAAACAAAACAACAGCAACCATCGGAACAGGAAACTCTGCAATTGAATCCGCTTTGATGATGGCAGAAATTTCGGCGAAACATTATGTACTCTTGAAATATGAAGATTTCAAAGGTGAAACAATCATGGCAGACAAACTAAAAACAAAAGAAAATGTAGAAATCCTCCCTCAAGCCATGACAACAAAAATCACCGGAGAAAAAATGGTAAACGGATTAGATTACACAGATAAAAATGGCGACACACAACATCTCGATCTCCAGGGAATTTTCGTTCACATCGGCATGACACCACAATCACAATTCGCAACTCACCTCGATCACGATCCATCCGGAAAATTCATCGTTAATCAATTGTGTTCAACAAACGTACCGGGAATTTTCGCTGCCGGAGATGTCACCAACATCCCCTTCCAGCAAATCGCCATAGCATCCGGGCAAGGCGCCACAGCAGCTCTCGCCGCCATAGAGTACATAAATAAATGGAAAGAATAAAAAACGCCTTGAGCGTTTTTTTGAACCACACAGCAGGGTTGACATACACTGCATATACTGATTAAATTATGTTAGGACATTAACAACTCAATACATACAAATTTCTGATAAATGGTGCGGAATTCGACCATTTCCTACTCTACATATTGCTACCGAAGGTGATGCCATGCAATTACATCTGGTGCAAGAAGATACACCAAAACAGAAAGCTCCGGAAAATATCTGCCTCATACATATCATGTGCAAAAAATGCTATAGAGACACACGCGTACTGAACTTGAGAACTGTCGCGGGTCTTGCTGAATCAAATTCGATTTTAGTATTCGCTGATGCATACGAAAAAGCAATCATCCAATTGCTCAACGAACTCGACGCAGAAGGATGGGGATGCCGAAGTTCACATTGCAATGGAACAACCCAGCTTGTTGCAGTAGTTCATAATCAAATTACTGACAAACAAGAATGTTTTAGCCTGGATTCACAAAATGAATTAGTTCTAAAATTCGCCCGACTCATTACTGATAGAACACCTATCAGTCGCATCAATCTCATTAAGTACAACCCGGTTACATTTGCATCACTTGTTGTACATTTTGGAAGATCGCGAACATGGCGAAAAAAACTGAAAAAAAAATGGAACGATCAGAAAAAAGCAAAATCCAAAAATACGTGCGGTTCAATTCGCGGTAAAAGAATAGCGGACGTACGAAACATCTCACACAAAATCGAAAGATATTATATTACTGAAGACAGGAAAACTGGTCGTCATGAAACCGCCGACGATTCTCTGCCAAAAATTACGCGATCGACAACCGAGCTTAAGCTACAACGCGAAGCCAATGGACGTCGAATCGCGCAACTAAAAAAAGAGTTGCTGAAACTCGAACAAGAGCAGGCAGAAATCGAACTTACTATCCTCGAACATCTCATTGATACAATGTTGAATCAATCAGACACGTCAGAACGAAGAGAAATCGTAAGAGAACGAATTCTCGCACAACTCGAAGAAGAGTAACACACCCCCGGAACAACCGGGGTTTTTATTTGACAATATTTCCTGCCGGGTATATTCTCGTGCCACCCCTGATACAAAAAGGAGGAATGGATGATCGATTGGCTCATTAATTACAAACGTGAAATCCTCATCACCTCAACAATCGTTCTTGATATTGCAGTTCTTACTCTCATCTTCCGCATGACTCGCAATTATTTCGCCAACAAACATCAACCCCAAGAACCTGCAGAGTAACAAGTCGTCCACGGATGACTTTTTTTATTTGCACATTTCAGATACACTACAATCATATGGATATCATTCAATTGTGGCTCACCCCACCAGATTCAATCGCACATATTATCGTCATAATCCTTGGTGCACTCGGAGCAATCCTCATGCTCTACGGAATTCTACTGGAAAAAGAAAAAAACCAAGATGCAATTTTTGCGCTTGGTTCGTTCGGATTATTACTCTACGCAATCTCACTCCCTAATCTCATCTTTACAATAGCCATGGCAGCCTTCTTCCTCACAAGTTGTATAGAATGGTATCAGATACACACTGGCCAACACCGCCATATAAAAAAATAAAATCGCATTTCCTAAGCGATTTTATCCTACGCGAAGGCGCACGGATCTACAATGCAAGGCCACCTCGCACAACAACATAACAAAAAAATAAGAGGTCCCATAGGACCTCTCTTTCTATCCAACCGTCACAGACTTCGCAAGCTGTCTCGGCCTATCGATTTCTCGATCCAACTTCAGCGCTGTGAAATAAGCAAGCAATTGCATCGGCAATGCAGCAACAATCGGCGAGAGATAATGAGGAACAGCCGGTACACCAATGATTGAGTGCTGAGAATCAGACAAAATATCATTCATTCGATTCTCCATCTCCTCCTCACAAATCACCACAATAGGCGATCCGGTCAGCGCAGCCTCAGTAACCCCAGTCACAACCAAATCAGTCAATTCCCCAGAAGGAACTACTGCAACAGTAGGTCGTGATGGCGACAGCAACGCAAGTGATCCATGCTTCAATTCACCAGCCGGATAACCCTCACAAGGAATATATGAAATCTCTTTCAATTTCAAAGCCCCTTCAAGAGCGATCGGATAATGAATTCCGCGACCAATAAACGCGATGAAATCAGCAGTCGAAAGCATGTTCTCTGCAGTCCACTTGCACTGCTCAAAAATCTCATCCTCCAAAACTTCTTCCAAAGCATCCGGAAGCGCCACCAAATCTTTCAGCAGACGCCGGCCAACCGGAACGGACAAACCACGCTGTCGACCAAGATACACCGCGATGAGATATAGAATCGAAAGTTGCGAGACAAACACCTTCGTGCTCGCAACAGCAAACTCCGAACCAGCCCCACAAAACACACCACAGTCTGTTGCACGCGCAATCCACGAACCAGGTCGATTCACCACACCAATCGTAAATATGCCTTTCAGCTTCGCTTCCTCAACCACGCATTTCGTATCATACGTCTCCCCCGATTGAGAAATCGCAATCACTGCTGTGTGATGAGAACGAACATGAGACAAATCAGCCTCACTGGCTATCATAACTTCAACATTACGAATCTTCCCAATCTCCCGCAGATACCGCGCACCAATCATGGCAGCATGATACGCCGTACCACACGCAACTAGCACAACATGATCGAGCTTAGAAAGCGTGTGAAGATGATCTTTAAAACCACCCAATCGCGGAATCCCACGCTTGAGATGCAATCGACCACCCATGTTCATCGCTACTCGAACAACGCGTGGCTGCTCCATAATTTCCTTCATCATGATGTGATCAAATCCCTGACAATCAATCTCATCAGGACTCACCATCACCGGACGATCAATGTGCTTGGAATCTTCAATCCCTGTACGACGAATCACCAGAACATCGTTATCCTCAACATCGATCACGCGCTTAGTCAGTCGAGTAATGGCGGATTCATCTGACGCAACAATCACACCACCGCCATCAACAATACCGACAAGCAGCGCACTACCCAAAACAGCAGCAATCATCACGTCAGGATTTTTACGATCCACAAACAAAAATGCATATGAACCCTGAAGCTGCGCAAGTGTGCGTTTCACCGCATCAACAAATGTATGACCAGCGTCCAACTCAAACTCAACCATATGAGCTACAAGTTCAGTATCAGTTTGGGACAATAAAGTGACGCGATCAGTCAAATGCCTGCGCAATGTATCGAAATTGTTAATCGTACCATTATGAACAACAGCAACTCGTCGCGAGAAACTCTGATGAGGATGTGCATTCTCCAATGTGTTCTTACCATGTGTCGGCCAACGAGTATGACCAACACACAAGCTGCTTACTGCCTGATGCTCTTTTTGCCAGGCAAACATCAACGCACTGGAATCAACAGCTTCAGAACCAACACCCTCACGCAATCTCTTCAAAACAGAAAATTCATCTCCCTGAAGATATGCAATTCCCGCAGCTTGATATCCACGATATTCCAAGTCTGAAATACCCTGCAGAACTACATCGACCGCATTTTTCGGGCCAATATATCCAACGATTCCACACATGTTAACCCCCCTCTTTTTTTAATGAGCCACACAGACATTCTCAAAAATTTACGCATCAGTCAAACCCGAAATTTTATGCTATAATATCCACGTATGAAAACCATTTCAGATACAAAAGTTCAATCGCTTGAAAAGAAAGCGCAAGCTATCAGACAAGACCTCATCAACATGCTTGTTGAGGCTGGATCTGGGCATTCTGCAGGGCCTTTAGGAATGGCAGATGTATTCACCGCACTCTATTTTCACATCTTGAGACACGATCCAAAAAAACCAAATGATCCACATCGCGATCGACTATTTTTATCAAACGGACACATCGCACCAGTCTGGTACACCACACTTGCACATGCAGGATATCTTCCAAAAAAAGAAATGCTCACAACCTTACGAAAACTCGGAACTCGACTACAAGGACATCCTCACAAAAAAGGACTACCCCCTATCGAAAATCCAGCCGGCCCACTCGGACAAGGAATCTCACAAGCCGTTGGATATGCACTTGCAGCACAAATGGATGGCAAAAAATTTGAAACATACTGTGTGATGGGAGACGGAGAATTAGACGAAGGCCAAGTTTGGGAAGCATTCATGTTTGCCGGAAATAATCGACTGCACAACCTTACGGTGATTATAGATCGAAATAATATTCAAATTGACGGCGACACAGAAGATGTTATGCCACTCGATTCTCTACGCGAAAAATTCGAAGCATTCAAATTTCATGTGATAGATATTGATGGACATAACATGCGAGATATTTCAGATGCATGCAACCAAGCGCGTGCAATTTACGAAAAACCAGTTTGTATTCTCGCACACACCATCCCCGGAAAAGGAGTCGGCTATATGGAATTCGACTACACATGGCACGGCAAACCACCGAAACCTGGAATGGAACAAGACTTAGCCTTATGCGACCTGCGCACCCTCGGCGGCGCACTCTGCTCCGAACACGAATAACCACGAAGTTAATAGGCGGATAGGAAAACGTATTCGCAGTGAAACGGAGAATACTTTTCCGTTACTATAAGTGCCGAAGCTCAGCAAAGCTGAGCGGAGCCATAAAAATCCGCCCGAAGCGGCGCATCCGCCCGGAGCGCAGCGGAGGAAAAGCGCGGATCAATCAGCACTGATCCCAACCAACACATCATATAATATGCAACTCAATAAAAAATTATTCACCGCAAAAGAAGAACACATCCCCACCAGAAATGGATTTGGAGAGGCTCTTGCTATCGCGGGAAAACGAGATGAGCGAGTTGTTGCACTCTGTGCAGATCTCACTGAGTCAACTCGCATCCATCATTTTCGCAAAGCATTTCCAGATCGATTTGTAGAAGTTGGTGTAGCAGAACAAAATCTTGTAGGACTTGCAGCTGGCATGGCGGCATACGGAAAAATTCCTTTCTGCGCGAGCTACGCAACATTTTCTCCCGGAAGAAGTTGGGATCAATGCAGAGTCAGCGTGGCATACGGCGAAAACAATGTAAAAATTGTCGGCGCTCATGCAGGAATTTCTGTCGGACCAGATGGCGCAACGCATCAAGCATTAGAAGATATTTCATTAATGCGTGTTCTTCCAAACATGACAGTCATCGCGCCATGCGATGCACATCAAGCACATGCAGCAACACTCGCCGCAGCAAAAATGAATGGTCCAGTGTATTTAAGATTCACTCGAGAAAAAACACCAGTCATGACAACACCAAAAACGCCATTCAAAATTGGAAAAGCTCAAATCATGCGAGAAGGAACAGACCTCACTATCGTAGCAACCGGACCACTTGTCTATGAAGCACTCATGACAGCTGAAATTCTAGCAGGAAATAAAAAAGCACTTACAAAACTTTTAGAACGATATCCGGACATCGCACAAAACGTAAAGAAATCAAAACTCCACGGACACTCCATGGAACGAGCAAAAGAAACCACACAATGGACTCCAACGAAAATCAAAAAAATAATTGATGGAATAGGAAAACTCGATATCGAAGTGATAAACGTCCACACTATCAAACCTCTGGATCACATAACACTGAAACGATCTGCAAAAAAAACTAGATTAGTTATGACAGTCGAAGAACATCAAATTCACGGCGGACTACGTGCTGCAGTTGCAGAATCACTTTCACTCAACTATCCAACAAAAATTATTCCTATCGGCATGCCAGACTCATATGGGGAATCCGGCAAACCAATGGAACTATTAGAAAAATACGGCATGACAGCGCCGTGGATACTTAATGCAATTTCAAACGCTTAATATGTTACGAACTTCTTACGACATGATTTCTGTCGGCGACGCGACTATCGACACGTTCATGGCAATCGACGATGCATCTGTTCAGTGTCGCCTCACAAAAAAACCATGCCAACTGTGCATCGACTACGCAGATAAAATCGTGGTACACAAAATGAATCGATCTACCGCTGGGAATGCAGCAAACAATGCAATTGGATCAGCTCGACTTGGCATGAAAACAGCTTTTTGCACAATTGTAGGAGATGATGAAAATGGGGATTGGATTTTGAACAACATCAAAAAAGATAAAATTTCGACAAAATACGCAACGCGGCAAGGAGAAACAAACGCATCAACTGTTATCAACTTTCAGGGAGAGCGCACCATTCTCGTCTATCACGCCCCACGAAAATACGACCTTCCAAAACTTCCAAAATCAAAATGGATGTATTACACATCAGTAGGAGAAAATCATCTCAAATACAACAAACAAGTTATCAAGCACGTAAAAAAATTCGGAGTCAAGCTTGGCTACAACCCCGGATCACATCAATTAAAATCTGGATTTAAAAACATGAAACCGGTTTTAAAAGTGTGCGAAGCAGTATTTGTAAACATGGAAGAATCCGAACGCATCGTCGGAAAAAAGAAAAACGTCAAAGAATATCAAAAAGCATTACACAAACTCGGACCAAACATAGTCGTAATCACAGACGGACCAAAAGGAGTAAACGTATACGACGGAAAAATGCATTACAAAATGGGAATTTTGGATGGCCCTGTTATTGAAAGAACCGGAGCTGGAGATTCCTTTGCAGCTGCATTCATCGCCGCACTTCATTACGGAAAATCAATTCCTGAAGCAATGTGCTGGGGTTCACACAACTCAACCGCAGTAATTGGAAAAATCGGCCCTCAAGCTGGACTACTCAAAAAAGCCGAGATGGAAAAACGCTTAAAAAAATCACAATACTGTAAAGAAATTTGCGAATAATATGTTAGTCACTTTGAACGAAATTTTACCCAAAGCAAAAAGAGGGAAATACGCGGTCGGGGCGTTTAATATAAATAATCTTGAAATTGCACAAGCGGTTATTGATGCTGCTGTCGCAATGAAATCGCCGGTGATTTTGCAAACGTCGGAGGGCGCACTGAATTATGCAGGAATGGATTATCTTGCAATGATCGCGCACATCGCCGCAGAATCTTCAAACATTCCAGTTGTGTTTCATTTAGATCATGGAAAAAATTTCGATCTGGTTATGGCTGCCATTGATTCTGGATTGTATTCTTCGGTTATGTACGATGGCTCACATCATCCATTAAAAGAAAATATTAAACTCACAAAAAAGATCGTAAAAGCTGCACACAAAAAAGGAATGTCAGTTGAAGCAGAATTAGGACGTATTTTTGGCAAAGAAGATAATGTAAGCGTAAAAGAAAAAGAAGTTGCGTTTACAGATCCAAAAGAAGCAGTTCAATTTGTGAAAGAAACAGGATGTGACGCACTTGCCGTTTCAATCGGAACAGCACATGGTGCAAACAAGTTTAAAGGGGAACCAAAATTAGATATTAAGCGCTTGGCTGAAATTAAGAAAAAAGTAAAAGTTCCTTTAGTGCTTCATGGCGCATCAGAAGTTTCCAAAAAAATGCTGACTCGCCTGCACAAACAATGCAAACGATTAAAAGATTGCGGACGTCTTGATGAAGCAATCGGCGTACCAAACTCACAAAAAAAGAAAGCAATTGCAAACGGAATCACAAAAATAAATGTTGATACAGATTTACGTATTGCCTTTACTGTTGCCGTCCGCGAAACACTACTCAACGATCACAACGTATTTGACCCACGAAAAATCATCGGCCCAGCTCGCGACCTCATGACACAAACCGTCAAAGACGCCATCAAAACTCTCGGCAGCGCCAACAAAGTCTAAATCTCACTAACCGTCATTGTGAGCATTTTAGCACGGCAATCTATCACTACACAAAGATTGCTTTGTCGCCCCTCCTCGCAATGACTTTTCTATACATTCATAAATTAAAAAAGAAGACCCATAGTCTTCTTTCTTATTAAAATCTTAATCTATCTACTCCCCCTGGGCATCAACCCACGCTTCCAAATCACTCCAAACAGCGTCAATATTTCGCGGATCTTCTAATAGACGCCGACGTTTCTCATACGCGCGAACAAGATCTGGAACATGATTGCGCAGCCGCGCCAAGTGACGATCTGCCAACTTTCCATCAAAAAGTACAAACAGCCTTGATGCAACAGACATCGCTACATCAGGATATGCTTGAATAACATGCATCATGTTTACACGATTCATAAGTCGAGGAGCAATCAACTTTACAGCTGACTCCTTCAACACGTCAGAAACCGCATGATGAACTACCTTCATGCAAAATTCTTCCGATGGTTCAGATGAATGCAGATGATTCCAGACGATTAACTGACGATCTTCCGACAACGCAATAAACACAACACTAGCCTGAGCATCAATCAGTGAATAATCGCACGCAGCAATCTTGTGCCACGCCTCATCTGCATGATCAGCAAAACAAACCATCACACCAAACAGAGCAGCCACATCATGCTCACAAAGCACACGACCATTCACATGCTCCATAATCCAATCGGCTGCAACGCGGCGCAATGAATCAACTGTATCCAAAACGCTGCGCGCATGCAAAGCACTCATATCGGAATGTGCAATCATCTGTTTCCACACAGGCAAATCATACAAATTCGTTGCTCTCAACAATATGTGCAGATGTTCTGGTTTTGGATCAAGTGAAAGAAACAAGTCAACAGCAGGCGCCCACACACCCCTAGTCTCACGAATCATATGGACGACATCATCATATGAATAGTTCATTGATTTCATGAGTTCCCAAACCTGCTCTCGATGCGCCTCAAAACATACCATGATCTTGACACACACACGAAAAGACAAGGACGTGTGACTCAAAATCGCATCGATCACACGCTCCTGCTGAGTAACGTCATCCGGAGTTTCAGTAACCAAGGACTCGAGTGCTTCCTCATTGGGATCGCACGAAAAAAAATAATCCCACGCCAACTGCCCAAGCGGCTCTGGCGCAAATGCAAAATATGAAACATCAGTCGCAGTAACTGAATCACAACCAATATATTCCTGCCACAAAGCAGCAACATCTTGAGTCATTTCAGGCCTCCTTTGAAAGAAATGGACTAAAAAAATTCTAGCACATATCCAGCAATATGTCAACATGGTATACTATAATCTATGAAAAAAATATTTATAACTCGCCCAATTCCCGATAGTGGAATCGAGTATCTAAAAAAGCAAAAAAACTTCGAAGTAATAGTCCGCAAAAAAGATTCCGTCATCTCACGTCGCGAATTATTGAAATCTGTAAAAGGAATGGACGCGATCCTTTCTATACTTACAGATAAAATAGATGGCGAAGTTTTAGACGCGGCGGGTGATCAATTAAAAGTCGTAGCTAATTACGCAGTAGGTTTTAATAACCTCGACATAAAAGCAGCAAAAAAACGAAACGTTATTTTAACAAATACACCCGCCCCGGAATTATCCGACGCAGTAGCAGATCACGCTATCGCACTCATGCTCGCGCTCGCCCATCGCATTGTCGAAGCAGATCAATTCACTCGCCACGGAAAATACAAAGGCTGGGGACCAACATTATTAATGGGAACCGATCTCCACAAAAAAACCATCGGCATCATCGGGATGGGACGCATCGGCCAAGCAGTAGCAAAACGCGCAGCTGGATTTGATATTAAAGTGTTGTATAGTTCACCACGACGCGCGCCCAAAAAAGTTGAAAAAGCATGCAACGCAAAAAAAGTACCTCTTAATACCCTTCTCAAAAAGTCAGATTTCATCACCATCCACGTCCCCCTCCTCCCCTCAACAAAATATCTCATCAAAGCAAAACAATTAAAAATGATGAAAAAAACTGCGTTCATCATCAATACAGCCCGCGGACCCATCATCAAAGAATCAGCATTACTCGACGCACTTGAAAAAGGTTGGATCGCAGGCGCAGGATTAGACGTCTATGAATGCGAACCACTCACTCACTGCAATCCCAAAGATCACACATATTTCCGCAAAATGAATAACGTCATCATGACCCCTCACACCGCCAGCGCATCACTGGAAGCACGCGGATCAATGTCACTCATGGCTGCAAAAAACATCGCCGCAGTACTAAAAGGCAAAAAACCAATAAACCCGGTGTTCGTGAGCTAATATTGACAAACACAAAAAAATATGGCATACTACATAAGTATGAAAAATTACACACACAACCGAACATCAGATACACACGTACAATTGCGTGCCCTTATTTACGCACTTAAAACTTCTGCTCAACCGCTTTAGATAGAACTAAAATCTATTCTTCCTCAATCGGCTGAGCAAAAGCCGATTTTTGTTTAGTGCAACAAAAGAGGAAAATATGACAGATCAAAACAATCCGATTGTATTCAGAAAAGGCAAAAAGATCACACTTCGCCCAGTTCTTCACGCGGACATTAAAAAAACAATCCGTTGGATCAACGATCCAGATATCCTGCAGTTTCTCGGCAGATCTCTACCTGGAACTGAAGCGCAACAAGAAGCGTGGTTTAAAGAAATTTCAGAAAACACCGGTGCGGACCTCACTCTTGCAATTGTAGCCGAAGACACCTGCATCGGATCTATCGGGCTACACAGAATCGATCACATTCACCGAACCGCGTCATTTGGATTCCTTATCGGAGAAAAAAAGTTTCAAGGTAAGGGATTAGGAACAGATGCAGCCATGACAATGCTGGACGTAGCATTCAACGTCCTCAACATCAGAAAAGTGATCGCTGCAGTCTACGACCACAATCCCCGAAGCCTTGCATCCCTAAGAAAATGCGGATTCCAAGAAGAAGGTCGGCGGATCAAACAGTACTACAAAAATGGCACATATCGAGATGAAATTATTGTAGGACTATTCCGCGAGCAATGGAAAGATGTTTGGGATGATTACGAAGCAAAACATCAGAGGCCCACCATCTCAAATCGTGTGTGAATAACAACTTACTCCCCGGTACGCCGGGGATTTTTTTATTGACACAAAACAAAAAAAATGATACATTCCAGCAGGTTCTTTACAGGAGACGAGATGAAAAAAAGTGCAATAAAAAATGTATGGCTCGGATTTTCCGGCACCATAATTGGATTGTTCATCTTCATCAAATATACAATTCTGATGATTTGGGATAAACGAAAAGGTCGTGACCCCATGGTCAGGCTTGATAAATTTCGAGATTCAATTTTCAAGAATTGTTACAGACGAATGAACCTACAACTACAAATTGATGATCGACTGACAGAAATTCCGGACAGACCAATCTTAACGTATGGAAAACACATGGATACAATGGCGATATTCTGTTATTACCATACACTCCGTACAACATTCCCACATCGCCCCATCATCGTGATCGCAGGAAAACCACGCATGAAAAATCTGTTTGGTTTGGTTGCGCGCGCAGTTGAGGCTATCGATGGCATCATTATCGACCGAGAAAATCCGGAAAAAGCTGTAGAAATAATTCGACAGAGAGCAAAGACGCATCATGAACAGCCGGTATTTGTCATTTTCCCAGAAGGTCACCGCGCAACAAAAAAACGCCTTGAAGAGACGCATGTATTCTTAAAAAAAATCGGTCGAGGATATTTAATCGACGCTTACAAACATACACAAGCTCCTCGATCAAAAGGAACACATGCATTACTCAACGCGCTTTCAAATCCAATGTGTGTACGCATCTCATGTGGTTTCAATGTGCGAAATGCTTTCGGAACACTTTCCAGTTACAAATTGATTAATGCAATATTTCTGATGCAACTCGATGAAACAACACTTCCCAGAGATGCAAAACAATTAAAACAACAACTCATGGAAGTAGAATTCCCCGAAATAAATGATATTATCGAACACCACATCGGACGACGCGAACACGCTGAATACCTCAAACCAAAAACAGCATAGCAACCCCCACACCCCACGCGGTGTGGGGATTTTTTTACGGTTCAAAACGCTTAAGGATTTCATCAAACTCCTGACGCAACGTTACAACATCATCAGGATGCGCAGTCATACTTAAAAATACATGATCCCCTTCTTCATTCCGCACAAAAGCCTGCAATACAAACAGATCAGATTGAGGCGTCACATTCAAAAAAGAAATAAACAACTGATCACCACTCGAATGCTCACCCAACACAACCTCAACTTGAGAAATAGAAGATTGCGATTCTAATCCCTCACGCATCGTCTTCTCCAAATCAGAAAATTCCATGCGCCGACCATACATCTGCTGAACAACAATAATCAAATTATTTGGATTTTCAGAAGTACCACCAGGAACCAAAAACATTGTATTCGTTTCAGCCTGCGCAAAATCATCCAAAATATAATCAGGAGGATGTTCAATCGTCCAGCCATGCGGACTCTCATATCTCACCCAATCATCACCCCCACAACCAAAACCAACAAGAATAATAAATAATGCAAATCCAAATATTCGTTTCATACAAACACAGAATATCAAAATACAACAAACAAAAAAAGCCCCGAAGGGCTCAATCATGGATGTCGATAACACCCATACAATCCTCATCGATCTTCATTCTGAAATGCAGACGACGATGACTCGCTTTTTGAACGGCATCTTCAAACTTGCGAAAAGCAGTGTCTCGAGCGATATCTCGAAAATATTCACCCAATTCTTTTTCTGCTTTCGCTAAATCAATATCATAAATCGAACGAGCAGCAAGCAAATGCTTACGGTGCAACGAATCAGCTAACGCAACACGGTCCGTACATGTATCGATCAAGTATTGAGATGCACGACGCGTCGGCGTGACATCGGAATTAAATCCTTGCACATCTGACGCACACGCCATCAAAAAAAGAACAACGACATAGTATTTCATCACAACCTCCTTGGTGAGAAACTAAAACAAAACTAACACAAAAAAAGTTCACCGTCAACACAAAAACCGACCTTACGATCGGTTCTCGTGGTGGACCTCAGGAGACTCGAACTCCTCACCTCCGCCTTGCAAAAGCGGCACTCTACCAGATGAGCTAGAGGCCCAGAATGGGCATTATATTGTGAATGCAACACATTACCAAATCTCACATCTGTGGCGAGCGGCGATTTATAATTTATCGCGCTTCGCGCGGGCAGATGAGCTACTTTTCTCTATACTTTGTGGAGCTCTTTTCTATAAACTTCTTTGATCGTTCATGTTGACTTTCAGAAACACGAACGAAAAAGAGTATATAATATTCCAACTCATCACGCAAGGCTTGACGAATCAGCTTTCACACCATAACATATCTATAGGTCATTAGGAGGCAACATGTTGGCATATATAGGATTGTGGACAATCATCGTAACATGTATTGCGGCGGTCATGCTTTGCGGCGCAATATACGCAACATTCGGACTTTTCGCGATTCTCGGATCATGCGACGCAGATGAATATGAGCTGGAAGAAACGCGAACTGAAATAGAGACTACCGGACGTCAGCTCGGCGCAGGAGCAATTCTCGCAATAGCAACTGCATGCATCGCATTTGTAACCGGATGTATCATGTTTGGCACAAACATGATCATCCCCATCGGCGTAGCAATTGGAATCTACTGCATAGCATTACTCTCCGTTACAATCATTGATCGCATCAGCGCACGATCAACACCTTAAATTTTCATCGCAAATAAATAACCTCCCACATAGGGAGGCTTTTTTTACCAACGCATCCGAATCATGCCATGCTTGCGAATATGTCCAGCAACAGACAAGAACGAATAACCAAGACTGATGTAAAGCAGAAACAGACCAAGCCAATCAATAATCAGCCGCGACATAGCTCCGTCATACGCACTCAACACTTCGCCGAGAATCAACGCACAAATCACAACATTCTGGAGAATCGCTTTGTATTTCCCAAAATTATTCGCCGAAACATCAGCAGTGCGCTTGCGAGCCAACACCCAAATGCGATGCACAATGAGAAACCCCTCAATAGCGACGATCAGCACAATCAGCGGAATCTTCACATGTTCATACAATGCAATCAACGCAGCAAGAAAATAAATCTTGTCCGCCATCGGATCTGCGAACTGACCGAATCGACTTGCAACCTTGAGCTTACGTGCAAAGTATCCATCCATCCAATCAAGATTGCCTGCAATAATCGCCACAACAAATGCCGTGAGATGATCTACTGTATAAACACTATGCAGCAAAATAATCACAGGGATTACAAGCGCTGCACGCAAGAACGTCAATACATTCACAAACATGAACGCCCCGAAAGAACGCTTCATGACATCATCAGTATCAACGCTATACAGCTGAACCGGAGGATTTGACTCCTGCACTTCACTCTCAACAACATCCCCCACAACTTCCTTGGAGGTAACTGTACTTTTCGGAATGGACACAACTACTCCCTTGAAATGATCAATTTATCTTAAACCACGAGATAACATCCAATAAGATGTTATCTCGTGGTGCCGAGGGGGAGATTTGAACTCCCGACACAAGGATTTTCAGTCCTTTGCTCTACCCCTGAGCTACCTCGGCATATCAATGTGAAACTGATAATATCATGATATCAATTATTTGTGAAGACATGAGGTGTGAGATATACTAATGACATATGGAACAAGAAGAAACACGTACAATCGACCCAGCAGTTAAACCACAAGAAATTCAACTAGATATTACGTTACGACCACAAAATCTCGATGAGTTTGTGGGGCAAGAGCAGCTCAAAGAAACATTGAGTGTATTTATTCAAGCTGCAAAACAAAGAAAAGAACCACTGGATCATACATTATTTTACGGAGCACCTGGATTAGGAAAAACAACACTCGCACATATCATCGCACAGGAAATGGGAGTGCATGTAAAAGTTACATCTGGACCAGCATTAGACAAAGTCGGAGATCTGGCGGCAATCCTCACAAATCTACAACCAAACGATTTATTATTCATAGATGAAATTCATCGCATGAATCGCACCATAGAAGAAGTTTTATACCCAGCGATGGAAGATCAAGCACTCGATCTTATAGTCGGTAAAGGCCCAGCCGCACGAACACTCCGTATGCAATTAAACCCCTTCACACTCGTCGGCGCAACCACAAAAATGAATTTAATTTCATCACCACTACGCGATAGATTCGGCGCGCAATTCCATTTAGATTATTACACACCAGATAACATCGCAGATATCGTCGGACGAAGTGCAAACATTTTAGAAATCAAAATCGAAAATGACGCACAAAAAATGATTGCAGGTAGATCTCGACACACACCTCGTGTTGCAAACAGATTACTCAAACGCGTCCGCGATTTCGCGCAAGTCCAAGGAAATGGTATAATTACAAACACAATATGTGATTCTGCGCTCGATAAATTACGCGTTGACACAAAAGGATTAGACAATGTTGATCGTCTTATTCTCACAACAATTATCGAAAAATACAAAGGCGGACCAGTCGGACTTTCAACGCTGGCTGCAGCCATCGCAGAAGATACCGAAACACTCGAATCAATCTACGAACCATTTTTATTGCAAATGGGATTAATTGAAAGAACTCCGCGCGGACGCTGCGCCACATCCCACGCTTACGATCACCTACATATCGAAACATCTCAAAAAAGAATACTCTAGAACAAAATTATCAATTTTCAAATCACAATTTTCAATGTCGGAGTCACAAGCGACATATTATAAATCGTCGCTTCGCGACACATTCATTGAAAATTGGAAATTGATAATTGAAAATTCTGTATACAGCTATGCAACTCACACTCGCAATCCTACTCTACGCATACATATTGCTCGTCGCAGTATTTATTACGTTTGCAATCATTCATATCCTACATCTCATTTATCTCACCGTCACAGATCGAGCAGGATACCTCATGACCGTATTTTTTTTAATCGGATTCATCACAATCATCGGAGGCACATGGGTATTACTCGCTGACATAAACTGGAGCACACCACTCACCAACGCCCTCCCCTCAATTTCAGGCGAACAACAGCTCTTCAAATAACGGTAAAGTTATTTCCTACAAGCTACTAGCCACAAGCTGCAAGCGAATATGCACATCTCAAAAATAATCAAACAAAAAAAAGGAGAACACGTCATCATGATGCTTCGTCGACACCCATTTGCGCTCGTCCCAGCACTTCTCCTTTTTCTCCTCATAAATGCATTTGCGATTGGCGCATATTTTTTCGTAGCAAAATATTATCCAAACATGCTCATCACAGACACAGGAAGAGCAACAACAATCATACTTCTCTCAACCCTCCTACTTTCAACATGGATTCAATTCTACGGACAGTTCATCGATTATTATTTAGACATTTGGGTCGTCACAGACACACGCATCATCAACGTAGAACAGCACGGATTATTCGGGCGCACGGTCGCAGAAACTGATTTATACAAAATCCAAGATGTAGAATCAGACATAAAAGGATTCATCCCAACCACATTTTCATACGGCTACGTACACATTCAATCAGCCGGAGAACATTCAAAATTTTTATTTGAACAAGTTCCTTACCCACACCTTGTACGCAAAAAAATCATACAACTCGTACAAGTCGATCGCAAAAAACACGCCGCAGAAGCCATGGCCGCCGGCGTATAAATATCACAAAATTAAAAAGTCCCGAGCGTACTCGGGACTTATTTATTATTCATGCGTCACTCCCTATGGCGCTTGTCATCAGGGCACATCGAGGCGAGTTCATCAACTGAATAAATACTAAACAGATTTGATGCCAACTCACCTACAGCAATCTTTGCATTGTCACCGTGTTGATTCTCCATCACAGCTCCCATGCCTGCTTTCGCCCAAGACTTCTTGGTTAGCCAAATCGCAGCAGTCATCGCATCGCTAAGCACTGCTACACGAGTTCTTCCTTGCTTGGTATTAGCTACATCATCAGTCATCACCTATTTACTCCTATATAGTTACCAGGACTCCTATTCAAGATGTTGAGAGCAATAGTCGAGCGCTTGCGCACAACAACCATACTCATGTTTGTGTTTTAAAACGCAATCCGACCATTCCATGTTGGATTGCGTCATACATTGATCAATGCATGCGGGCGTACTCAAACCTTTCAGCTCAAATCCGCACTCATCAAATGTTGTACATGCTTGCACACACTCCTGACGCTTCGCTTGTGTCTCTGGTGAATCCTCATCACCATACAGAGCAAACAACGATAGTGCAATAATTACCGCAGCAACAAATCTCATGTCTGATCCTTTTCAGGAGGACTGGGTAGAATTTCAGAACATGACCGAAGCGCAGTTTTCTGACTACATCCATCCTCAATCTTCACTTTGATCGTACACTTCGCCCACTTCGCATCAGGCTGTCGCATGCACAGATCTGTACAACTCGTATGATCCAGTTTCTCACCAGACTCATCCTCAAAGTACATATTGCACTCATCAACAATCCCACACGCGGCCTTGCAACCTTCAAGCTTCGTATCCCAATGCTGCTCGAGCATACTCTTATCTGAACTGCAGTCAAATGTACCCTGCCGAACAGCAGCATAGAACAAAACTATAAAGGTCAAAAACAGAAAAACTCTCATGAATTCCTCCAAAAAACAATATAAATGAACAACTAAATCTACCACGAAATCGGATATTTGTCAACCTGAAACCAATAAAACAAATAAAAAACGACCCCACTTAAGGGGTCGCAGCAACGTATCGATCTTCACGCAAAAATTGAAGCACTGTCGGCCGATCGTCGGCATGCGCAGCCAATTTACTTCGACCAAAGTCGATTATCCAGATGTGAGCATCTTCGATCACATCAGAACCAGCTCGCACAAAGACCAAATCTGTAAACATGAAATTACCAAGGTGCGGATCGTTGTGATGCACACCACATTTGTTGAGTTCAGCAAATGCAGACATGACATCCTTATGCATCGAAGCATTCATGCACAACTTGCGTCGCACAAGAGTACGAAACGCCGTTTCACCGGGAACACGATCCATAACAAAACAGCCCAAATCGTAATCAACATGCACAACCGACGGCACAGAGAATCGAGATGGTGCAGAATCAGAAGCATGTCGATGCACATCAATCTCATGCACACGATGACGAAAGGATTCATTCCAAAACTTCACCGCGTATTGTTCAAGAGAACGATCAGATGTGTCATCCGGATTGAACATCCGAAACACCCAACCATCCTTACCATTACCCAGATAGTAGGTCATGCTATCAGAATCATGGCACAACTCGTGAACTCGAGGCAACACACGCTTGATCTTTTCTAGCGTTGGATCTCTGAAAGGAACTACACTCATGATTTACCTCCAATTCATATACTACCTCCAACAAAAAAGACTATCAATAAAATAGTCTTTTGTCAAGTATATGGCTAATAAAACCTACAATTCAGCAATGATTTCAGCATCAGTCGCCTCTCCATCAACATCAACTGCATATTGTGATAATAATGCATCAACTGCTGCAACCTCTGTTTCCTCCTGGTGCTTACGTGCGGATGAACCCTCTTCAGCCCCCTCAATTGTCTGCTCAAAATCTAATAATACAACACTTCCACTACCAACAAATCGAACCTTCCTACCTCTCACAGAAACATCACGAACTACAGCATTAAGTAAATACAAATTCCCCTCATTAATGTCTTTATGAATAAACCCAGCATTATGCAAACCTTCATACGCATTCAACACTTCACCAAATACATCATCAGAAATCACGAGTCGCATACCTTCAATTTTTGCTGAAGACAACATCCCTTGCAATGATTTATTAGCAGAATTTTTCGGCAATCGCTCCATTAATACACCTTTGTAATCCGATCCTGCCAAATCAACCGTCCCTAAAACATGCGGCACACGTAATCCATCTTGTTCAGCTGATCGTTCTTGAATCTCCCGATGAACACCCATCTCCACAGAAACATTATGTTTTTTTGGAATCACTTTCAACGCAAGATCACTCAAAACAGGATGCTCTGCGGTTGCAACCATCTCATTCAAACGCATAATATATCGATCTCGTGGATTCCCATCTTCATCCAAAAAATCCCCAGCAATCACATATGATTGCTCTCGTCCTTCCTGAAAAATTTGTGTCACAACATCCTGTATAACATCGATAATCTCGGGACCTTCTGCTTCAGCTTCCGGACATGTGTGTGCGGCCATAACATGCAATGCACGCAATGTCCCTTCAGGATCATCAACCCTGCACGTAATTGGTTCTCGCTCAGGACCTCCTCCTGGCGGTGTTTCTTTATCATCTGACATACGCCTTAAGCTTCAGGATCTTCAATATCCGAATCATGTAATTCGGTCTCAATACGAGCATTACTTCGTGTATCATATCTTTCATCCAAATCCGGCAAACCAGATACATCTGCCTCAACTTCACTCATATGAGGCTTTTCATCAGGATTGGTATGATCATATTCGATCTCCAATTTAGTTTTATCTAAATCTTCTTGTGCTTGCCCTGCAAGCTCCCCCATGTTGAATTCTTCTTTTCCCATATAACTTATTCGTAAACGCGATCTATTGTCACGTCAGTATAATATGAATGTAAAATTTCTTTGTAATTCGCTCCATCATCTGCACGCATAGCTGCATCAGTTTGCGACATTCCAACACCATGCCCCCAACGTCGATTTCCTTTTGCCTTATCATATGGCGCTGGACGCGAAACCAAATATGGCTTTCCTCTTCCTCCCCACGCATCGCTAAACGACCGAGTTTGTCCAGATGATCGCGCAAAATATGTTGTCATCGCAACATTACCCTCATACTGCACAACCTGCCCACGCGTCGCATCTGCAGCCGCGCCAACATTTTTATTTATTTGCTCTGCCGTATACCCTTTATACACTTGATCCACAGAACTCGAATTCAAAATATATTGTGATCCGGAAGAATGATGTTTTCCGCCACGCTCAAAATAAAACATCGCAAACGATCGTGCTGCCACAACCTGTGCTTTATGAACCTCAATAGGCCACGAATTTGAAACTTCCGCCAAACCTTTTACATATGATTCAATAGGTAATTCATTTACAAGCCATGTATAACCATATTTATTTACTCGCATCTCAAGTGTATCTCGATAATCATTATAATTAATCGCAGGATTCCATTTCGCACGACGATCCAACGAATCGATTGTCACATAACTTGAAAGCGGCTCAACGGGCTCTAATCTAAAATACGAAGTTGTAGTAAATAAATCATCTCCGATTCGAATAAGCTGCGTGTCAGAATCAACATCATAATACCACTCCGCAACAATCCCCTCATCAAACAATCCATAATTCACACCCTCACCATCCATCACACGATATATTCCATGCACACTCACCTGCGCCGCGTCATCTACATTTGCAATTCCAACTCGAAATCGAGGTTCAGCAACTCCACGCCAATTCTCAATAATAGGCAATTCTTTCCCAGCAATTTCCTCTGGAGCAGGAGTCGTAACCGTGACAGGAAGTTCAATCAATCCACCACCAACATTTTCATTTTCACTTGTAAGTTGTAATGCCAGATCATACGAACCAATGTCTCTTGGCATCCGCACAGGAATATTCACAATCGCCAAACGCCCCGGCAAAAACTCTCGCTCTCCCATCGCAAGTGCCACGCGCCCCTCGGGCCAGCCAGACTCATGAAAAATTGAAGCGACTTCAGCAGCAACCGCAACTCCCGGCTCAATCACCTTAACTTGCTTCCAAGTTTTAGGCCCAACATTTTTAATACCAAATCTCAAATTAACCACAGAACCTCCAGCAGCCTCAATCTCTGTATGAGATCTCATCAAAATCAATCCGGATAATCCCTCACCAGCATTTTCAATCTTCGGCGTTTTCGTAACCTTAATCGGAATCGTCACATGCGAACCAGACACCCACGCAATATCCTCAACTGCTACCTTAAATTTCTCTTCATAATCTCCCAAATCCCCCGGTGCCATAATCGGCAATCGAAATGTCCCAACTTCTCCCGGCTCAACACGATCCTCAACCATCAAAGTTGGCTGGCCCATCCCATACCATCCATGATAACTAAAAAGACTCTTCCGCGTGGAAGGGTCGGTATACAAACTCGAATAATTTTTCCCAGAATTCACCCACGCGCCAGTGCCAACATTTGTGAATTTCAAATCAATTGTTTTTTCACTATACGGCATCATCTCAATCGACGGAATTTCTCCCACCAATTCAGCAGCATGGTTTGATGCAGCATGAGCCGTTTCAATCCCCAAAACAGAATGCAAAATCGTCAAAGGCAAACCTTGCGATCGCTCTTCAACATCATAAATATCACCGGCATGAGCAACATCCGGATTTAAAACTGTAGCAAATGTACGCAACACCATCGCCGAACCTATCACCAAAACAAATGCCAACACGATTGACCCAAGTACACGAAGTTCATCAGACACAGCTCGAGCTAATCGAGCACCAATATCCTCTGGTTCTGCATACAATTCCTTGTACACTCCTAGCGGGCGTTCTATGATATCTTCTGACATGACCTAAGAGGTTAATATGATATAATTGTATAATGCGAAACATAGTAAGTCAATGTAGATTTTACTGAAATTTTATGTCTCTTGCAAAAAAAGTTGCCCACAATACATTCATCCAAATCATCGGAAAAATCCTATCAGTTATCGTCGCAATCGCGGCGATCGCTATTTTGACACGATACCTCGGAACCGAACAATTTGGATGGTACACAACCTCAATCGCATTCCTCCAATTTTTCGGCATTCTCGCAGATTTCGGCTTAGTACTCGTCACATCTCAAATGCTCGCTGCCAATCCAAACAAACAAAACCCCATCATCCAAAATCTTTTCACATTCCGACTTCTCACAGCATTTCTCATCATCGGCGTCGCACCAATCATCGTATTATTCTTTCCTTATCCTTCGGCCGTAAAACACGCAGTACTTTTGATGTCCGCGATGTTCTTCTCAATCGCGATGCAGCAAATATTCACCGGATTGTTTCAAAAACGACTCAACATGAAATCGGTTGTGTGGGCTGAAATTATCTCACGACTTTTATTGATCGCTGGAGTTGGATTCGTCGCATACATCAACGCAGGATTTCTCTGGGCAATGCTCGCAATCACCATCGCAAATATCACTCAACTCATAATTCTCGCGCGCGCCGGCATGAACATCATCCAACTCAAACTCGCATACGACAAAACCATTTGGAAAGAAATCATACAAAAATCATACCCCATCGCATGCGCAATCTTCTTCAACATGATTTATCTCCGCGCTGATATTCTCATCCTTTCATTACAACGCACACAAACAGAAGTCGGATTATACGGCGCAGCATACAAAATCCTCGACGTCGTCACACAAGCACCCATCATGTTCATGGGACTCATGCTCCCCATCCTCACACAACTCTGGATCAACAAAAAACAAAACCAATTCAAAAAAATGCTTGAAAAAAGTTTTCACGTTTTCATGATGATTGGAATCCCAATCATCATCGGCGGCATGATCCTCGCAAAACCAATCATGACACTCATCGCAGGAAACGCATTCGCAGATTCGGGAATGATCGCACAAGTCCTATTCCTCGCACTCATCGGAGGATTCCTCGGTGCGCTTTTTGGACATGTCATCGTCGCAATCAACAAGCAAAAAAATGTCATTTGGATATACGCAACCGTCGCAATAGCAGGCTTAACAGGATATCTCTATGTTATTCCACAATACGGAACACTCGGCGCCGCATGGGTAACTGTCGCAACAGAACTCCTCGCCGGCATCCTCCTCACACGCTACATCATCTGCTGCACCAAC
>CAZHVT010000014.1:0-31280 GCA_964536205.1 uncultured Gammaproteobacteria bacterium | reverse complement strand
ACATCTAAAAAATACATCACCAAACTCGACGAACAACTTGGAAGAATTTTCTTGCATGCACACACGATTACCTTTCAAAACTTGAAGGGCGAAACAAAAACATACACATCAACACTACCACCACAACTGAAACAATTTCTTGAAACATTAAAAATTAAAAACTAATCATTGTCATCCCGGCGTAGGCCGGGATCCACCAAGAGTGAAGCACAAAACAGCACGGATCCCGCACGACTGCGGGATGACAGCTAGTCACATCACACTACATCAATATGATCATAAGTATTTCCGGAACAGCCGGCTCAGGCAAATCAACCGTCGCAAAACTCCTCGCTAAAAAAATGGGTTTTGAAAGTTTTTATATTGGTGGCATTCGACGTGAAATGGCACGCAAACGCGGGATGACTTTAGCGCAATACAATGAGTACGGCGAAACACATCCGGAAACAGACAAGGAAGCAGATGACTATCAAGCTGAACTCGGAAAAACAAAAGATGACTTTGTCATCCAAGGTCGTGTCTCCTATCACTTCATTCCTCATTCAATCAAAGTTTTTTTAGATGTTGATTTAGACGAGGGAGCGCGTCGTATCTGGCAAGACATGCAACAAAACCCCGACAAACGAAATGAAGATAATGTATCATCCCAAAATGAACTCAAGCAATCACTCATTGAGAGACAAGAATCTGACAATGTACGTTATAAAAAATATTACAATTTAAGTTGCTACGACAAAAGCAATTACGATATAGTCATCAACACCACAGATAAAACTGCTGAAGAAGTAGCCGATGAAATCATGAATCACGCCTTAATTAAGGATCAAAAATAGGCGCTTGACAGAAACAGATGAAATTTGTATACTACCGCTCGTAATAAACCATTGTATGAAAACGATCGAAGCTAAGGATATCGCATCAGGACAACTTTTGCGCGTCCATCAAAAAATTAAAGAAGGTTCTAAAACGCGAACGCAAGTATTTGAAGGAACTGTCATCAAACGACGCGGTGGAAATGGCCCAGATGCGTCATTCACCATTCGCAAGAAAGCAACCGGAAATGTATTCGTAGAAAAAATCTACCCCATCCAACTTCCAACTATTGAAAAAGTTGAATTGGTAAAAGAATTCAAAAAACGCCGCGCGCAAATGACCTTCCTCCGCAATCCAAAATTCAAAAAGAAACTCAAGGAGATGACTGACGCCTTCATCACAAGAGAAGAGAAGAAATCAGAAGTTAAAAAAGAGACTCCAAAAGTTGAAGCAGCCCCAGAACCAGAAGCAAAAACAGAAGCAAAACCAGCTGAAACAAAAGCAGAAAAAACAGAAGAAACAAAATAAAAAAAATCCCGGCCTCCGGGATTTTTTGATTACAGACGAGTTACATAAGAATGCAAACTTTTAACGTCAACACGACGGATGACGCCCCTCAATTTCAGCCTGCACCTCATTTTTGAATGCACGCGCAATCAAACGAACCAATTCCATACTCTGCACCTGTGTCTCAATCGGCACACCAAACTTCTCAACACAATCAACACAACAAAGCGACTTATCCAGCGCATCCACAGCACCATGACGAACTACAAAACGATCATCTCCAGCCGCGTAATCGACAAAGTGTGCAACATAAGCATCCTCAAGATGAACAAAGGCTCGCACAGGACACATGTCACTTAAAAAATCTACTTTTAAGCAAAATCCCCAGCTCAAACTCATATCAAAAGCACAAACGCTACTGAAATCTTCCACCCCAAAAGACTGATACACTAACATCTCATCCAACTCAGAATCAGAGGCATCAATCAAACGGATTTCTTGAGCACGAGAAATATCCAAACCTTCAGCACGCAAAGTATGCTCTACACGCTCAAGCCACGCAAACGCAACCTTCAGATCTCTAATTGTCTTCATGTCTCTACCCTTATAATAAACTGGCTCAAACATACACAAAAATTAACAATATGTCAATAGTAAACAAAAAACAGCTGAAACAAAAACGAAAAAGAATGAAGAAACAAAGTAAAAAAATCCCGGCCTCCGGGATTTTTTAATACAAAACGAAAGCCCCGACAATGCCGGGGCTTGATGATGAGCGCTACATGTCGCGCAGCTGCTCGTTGATCTCTTTCTTGCCTTTGGCGCGCGCACGGCGCTTGAACGAACGCGATGCGTTCTTATCCCACAAGCGTTTCCGCTTGTTACGACCGTACTGGACGCGTCCGCACCACCATCCGCTACAGCATTCGCAACGGTTGAATGGCCGTCGGCTTTCGGCACCGTACGGCGCCATTTTGTACAGATTCGACGCGCTGTTGAACGCGCTGTATTTCTTTCCCATGTTCCCTCGCAGTAGTTGAAGTAAAATGCTTCAAGCTACCGCGACCGTATACGTACATACGACCTCCTACAATTGAACTAAAACAACAATACCACATTTTTTCCATTTTGTCAAGATTAAAAAACCCCGCATATGCGGGATTCAAATTTATTCAGAAGATTCAGATTGTTCAGATTCTTGTTGTTCATGTACTACTGCTTCCGCTTCAAAATCACGAAGTGGATTTTCAACCATCAAGAAATTACAAAGCATAAACATTAATTGTGCATGCCAACGATCCAAAGGCTGTGGCTCTTTGTACGCCTGAGGAATCATAGTTACTAATGTACGCAACACAAGCGAATCACTCTCATCAAGAGTTGATTCTACAGTACACATAAAGTTAAGAGGATCTGCCGAAATGGGACATATTGTATAGATTTCAATCTTATTTCCAGACGGAACATGAATACTCAAATACATCCCTATAGTCACCTTGGCCGGCTCACGGAGATGAGGCTCAAAATAACTAAAATCAAGATCCCAACTCAAAGTCGCTTGTTTACCCTTCATCGTGTGAGTAACAATGGTTTGTGAATTTCCGAATTGATCAATCTCGGTTGTAACAGGCCACACATCTGCAAGCGGACCAATCAATTGCTCTTCAATACGCCTCATGATCGGAATCGCAATCTCAAGATACTCAAGTAACACGTGCATCACTCACCCCTCTATAAAAAATGAACTGCAAAAACAGTATCATTTATCCTTTAAAATGTCAATACAAAAAACGACAGTCGCCGTTTTTCAATCAATCCTACTTCAAAAATTTTCCAGTCACCGAAGCCTTTGCTTTTTTAAGTTCTTTTGGAGTTCCTTCCGCGACAATCTTACCCCCATATTTTCCACCACCCGGCCCCATATCAATCACCCAATCCGCAGATTTAATCACATCGGTATTATGCTCAATCACCAACACTGTATTTCCTTTTTCAACCAACATCATCAACACACCCAACAATTTTTTAATATCATCAAAATGCAGACCGGTTGTTGGTTCATCCAAAATATACAGTGTTTTCCCAGTTGAACGTCGCGACAATTCAGTCGCCAATTTCACACGCTGCGCCTCACCACCAGATAACGTTGTCGCGGGCTGCCCCAACTGAACATACCCCAATCCAACATCTGACAAAATTTTCAACTTATCAGACACATTCTGCACATCAGAGAAAAACAATTTCGCTTCCTCAACTGTCATCTTTAATACATCAGAAATATCTTTATCACGATAATGAATTTCCAAAGCTTCACGATTATATCGCTTTCCATGACACTCATCACACTCAACAAACACATCTGTCAAAAATTGCATCGGAATACGAACGTATCCTTCACCAGCACATGCCTCACAACGCCCACCACCACGAACATTAAATGAAAACTTTCCGGCATCATATCCACGAGCTTTTGCCTCAGGAACTTCAGTAAACAAATCACGAATGATAGTAAACAATCCAGTGTAGGTCGCAGGATTAGAACGCGGCGTTCTTCCAATAGGAGATTGATCAATCGAAATCACTTTATCGATATGTTTCAAACCCTTCACAGCCTTATGCTCTCCTGGATCTTTTTTCGCACGATAAAAATGCTTCGACAAAAACGTTCCCAAAATATCCAACACAAGAGTAGATTTACCAGAACCAGAAACCCCAGAAACCGCTACAAATTTCCCCAAAGGAATTTTCAAATCAACATTATCCAAATTATGCTGTGTCGCCCCAACAACCTCCAAATGCTTGCCAGAGCCCTTATGTAATTTCTTAGGAACTTCAATTGATTGTTTTCCAGAAAGATATTGTCCTGTCGTAGAATTTTTATCTTTCTTCAATTCATCCAACGTTCCAGATGCAATAATTTCTCCACCATATACACCAGCCCCCGGCCCTACATCAATCACAAAATCTGCAGCTGCCATAATTTCCGCATCATGCTCAACAACAATCACGGTATTCCCCAAATTTCTCAACAACGTCAATGTCTCAATTAATTTTCCAATATCTTGCGGATGCATTCCCACAGAAGGCTCGTCCAACACATAAATCACTCCAGTCAATCCGGTTGAAAGTTGCGAAGCTAAACGAATACGCTGCGCCTCACCACCAGACAATGTTGTCATTGAACGATCTAACGTCAAATAATCCAAACCAACAGAAGAAATTTTTGATAATCGCTCAACAATTTCTTTTACAACCGGCCGCGCAATCTTTTCATTATCACCCTCCAACACACCACCCTTTTTCTCAATCAATCCAGAAAACCAGTCAACCGCCTCATCAACAGATAATTGCACAACATCAGCAACTCCCAAATCATCAACCGTCACAGCCAATGCCTCTGGCTTCAATCGCTTACCCTGACACGACGGACACACACTCTCATGCATGTAATTCTCAATCTCCTTTCGAATATAATCTGAATTTGTTTCTTGATGTCGTTTTTCCAAACTCGGAATCACCCCTTCATACATCGCAGTTTTCTTTCCCACCTCATATTCCTGATCACCCGTTCCATACAACACAATGTCATACGCCTTGCGTGACAAATCCTTCACCGGTGTATCAACACTAAACTTATGAGCTTTCGCAACCTCGGCCAACAATTTCAAATGCCATGTCTGATTCCCGGTAATTCGCACCCACGGCTCAACCGCACCTTCCGCAAGAGTTAATTTTTTATTTGGGATAACTAAATCTGCATCAACTTCCATCGTAATCCCCAAACCAGTACAGCGCGGACACGCACCGTGCGGCGAATTAAAACTAAAAGAGCGTGGCTCAAGCGCAGTGGAACGAGTCCCACAAGAACCACACAACAAATCTGTAGAAAATATGGTATTCGTATCTGAATCAACAATATGGACGACTATCATCCCATTCCCCCAATCCAATCCCTTCTCAACAATATCCACCAAACCAGCATCCTTACCCTTAGATAATTCCCCCATAAAAACCTCCAAAGTGTGTGGATACGTTTCATCGATCGGCATGGACTGCAAATCATTACGTCGCACATAACTTCCATCAACACGATACATATCTGACGGAATCTGTCCGATCATATTATGCACCGCTTCATTTTTCACATATTCATTTCGAAATAATGGAGCCAAAACACGGATACGATCACCACGTCGCAAAATTCCACGAATCCCCTCAATAATTTGTCCAACTTTCAACTGTCGAATATCACTCCCACAAAGAGTACAGTGTGGCAAACCAACGCGTGCAAACAACAATCGCAAATGATCATAAATTTCCGTTGTCGTACCAACAGTTGAACGAGGATTTTTTGTATTTGATTTCTGATCAATCGCAATCGTTGGAGACAAACCATGAATCTCATCAACGTCCGGCTTATCCTGCATCTCCAAAAACTGACGCGCATACGCAGACAAACTTTCCGCATAACGTCGCTGCCCTTCTGCATACACCGTATCAAACGCAATCGAGGATTTTCCTGAACCAGACAAACCCGTCACAACCACCAAAGAATTTTTCGGAATATCAATTGAAACATCTTTCAGATTATGAACACGCGATCCTTTGATGGAAATAACATCAGCACTGTGCACTTGAGAGTTTTTCGCTAAAGCAGAAACTTTCGCTTTTTTGGTGACTTTTTTCGTTGCGGTTTTTGTAGCGGGCATACGTGCCTGTGGATAAAAATTTGAGTAAAAAAAGAATGATACACTAGAAAAATCAGTCTATCATCTTAATTGGGCGAGGTCAAGGGTGGATAAACTAGGTCACACCGACACTCTATATTCCTGGAAATTTATGTGGCTTCGCTCTACTTCGATAAATTTGTATATCACAACTCTTTCCTGAAAAAAACCACTGCGGCGGAATCAAATACATACACAAACTCGTCGCACATTTATTTGGATTCAAACTTTCATTTGCATATTGTTCATCCGTGAAATTTCCACCACAATCACTCTTATCACAATTCAATTTCTTTCCATCATAAAAACTTGCTCGCGGCGCATCATCCGCATCCTCAAATGTTTGACTAGCCGTACTACACGTATCACTTCCAGCATGCGGCGTAACCGTACACAAATTAACATCCAACACACATTTAGCTGGCTTCTCACTCGCCTTAGCAATATTACGTCCAAAACCATGATCATCATCAATAGCCCCCAAAAGCACACTCTTACCAGCCTGCACTGTTGTCTCATTTACTTCAGCCTGAATAAAAAACCCACGAGATTTCTTATCTCCACACTCACCATTAGAAATATCTCCTGACTCCACAGTTTTAAAAATAAAATCAATCTTCTCTGTCTGATGACTTCCTTCTGTAATCTCAAGTTCAGAAATATCAACCTGCTTTATCGTTTCAATTGATCCATCCTGACACAACTCTCGAATCAGCAAATCATTATCCACCATCGGCGTTTCAACATCCCCAGTAATCACACCAGCAATAGCAGCCTTCACACACTTATTCTGATAACACGAATGCACAGCCTGACATGTATAACCCTTACACGTCACCCCCCCTCCATCTTCTATAAAATATTCCTTACCACACTCCGGCCCACCAAAACTACTTACCTTACCAGCCTCCTTGAAATCTTTTGGATTTAAATCATCATACTTTTTTGATCCTTTCAAGAAAAATTTCATGTCTTCACCAAACGTCTGACAGGTCGAATTAGAATTAAAAATCTCTCGCCGATTCATAGCAACACGCAACACCTTAAAATCTAAAATATCAGGGTTAATCGTAAATAAAATAAAATACGAACCAAGCAGTAATACCAAGCCAAGCACTGCGTTTGTTAATAATGTTTTTGCAGATGATACGCGAGCCGCAACCCCAGCAGCAGTCATCCAGCGAACACCTGCAATACTTCCCATCAAAACCGCAATAATAATTCCCACACCAACCGCATACTGATACCCAACCTGCGCATAATGAGCTAAACCTGAAATTGTGCCAACACTCCCAATCGGAACATTCAAATCAACATCAATCGGTTTCGCAAAACAAAAACCCATTTTCCCAGGACAATAATCGTTAGATTCAAAATCACCCTTTGCCCTTTCACACTGCTTATCAGTAAAACATCGCCCATCAATTCCGCCATCCTGCGCAAAAACCGCGACAGGCGTCACGAGGAAAAAACTCAGAAAAAAAACAATAAAAAATTTCTTCATGTTAGTTTGCAACTTGTTTCATAATTGCACTCCACTGTGTCACACTCAACGCCCCCTCAACACGTTTTCCATTCACAAAAAATGTTGGAGTAGATCGAACGCCCTGTTCTGATCCAGCCTGAAAATCACGATTGATACGCGACAGATGCTTTTGAGACGCATAACAATCCCAAAACACACCGACATCTAAACCGGCCTTACGCGCATGTTTCAAAAAATCCTTATCTGTCATGAGCTGCTGATTCTCAAACAACACATCATGAAATTCCCAAAACTTTTCTTGATCATGAGCACACTCACTCGCAACACCAGCAGCAACCGCACGAGAATGAATTGAATATAATGGATAATGTCGAAATTCTAATTGAACGCGATCCCCATACGGTGCGAGCGCTTGTCGCAAAGGCTCAATAGCTCGCTGACAAAACGGACACTGAAAATCTGAATACTCTACAATTTTCACCGCCGCAGTATCCGGGCCGATTGTCGGACGATCTGCATCACCAAAAACCCCACCTTCTGCAGATGACCCTGAAACTCCCAAAATCACAAAAAAAGTAAAAATCACCACAACACTCAATAAAAACAAAAGTGCATATTTCAATACATGGTGAGATGATTTTTTCACAACGGGTTGTCCCCCTAATTCAGGTTGCATATGGATAATTATAACATATTCACAAGAACACGAGAACACGAAAACATCACTTGACCTCAAAACCATCACATGCTAGGATACTGAATCTATTGAAGAAACCTTATATGCAAAAAATTCTGACTATCGCACAAATCGCACTCCCTATTCTATTGATTACTATTATCTTACTACAAGCTCGCGGAACAGGATTAGGAGCAGGATTTGGTGGCGAAGGACAAGTTCACACAACCAAACGCGGCGTAGAGAAAAAAATTCACAATACAACTATTGTTATCGCACTTCTCTTTTTTCTTGCAGCATTTCTGGACATTTACTTGCAGCTGTAAACAGCTCGTAATGCGTAATGAGTAAAGCGTAACGAGGGAGAGCCTGCGGCTCTTTGTCGCCTTTGGCGACCGCTTTACGAATTACGCTTTACGTCACAACGTCAACTAGCCAAACATTCACTCCTCTGCTAAGCTAATAGACTCTACAAATACTCTTTACACCACCAGTGTGTTCCTCAAAAATCTATGGTCTGCGATCAAGCCATCGCGACGCACTGATGCGATCGAAACGCTTGATCAAAAACTTGTTTTTAATGTTCATAAAAAATTCTTTCCACGCATGCGTCAAATGAAGTATGCGCGACTTTTTTTGTCACTTTCAGAAAAAATTTGGTTAGGCATAGGAATCGCTTTATTTATTATTGGATTTTCTTGGTGGTCCTCACAATTCGCTGGATCACATCGCATCGACACCCCTGCAACCGGTGGAACATATCGAGAAGGAATCATCGGATCACCACAACATTTTAATCCATTATACGCATCACTTTCTGCAGTAGATGCCGCTGTTTCAAAATTGGTGTTTTCAGGAATCATGCGCTATGACAACAACGGACAACTGATAAATGATATCGCAGAATCCGTTGAGATAAATGAAAACAAAACAACATATACCATCAAACTTAAAAACAACGTCACATTTCATGACAACACACCACTTACCGCCCATGACGTTGCATTCACCATCTCGCTCATTCAAAACGAAGAAGTTAAAAGTCCATCAAAAGGACAGTTCTTTAATGTGAAAACAGAAGTGATAGATGACCACAACATGACCCTGACACTGCAAGAACCATTTGAACATTTTCAACACACCCTCATATTTGGAATTCTGGCAAAACACATTTGGGCTGAAACAGAACCAACACAGATCAACCAATCCACACTCAACATCACACCAATCGGTTCAGGACCATACGTATTTTCAGAACTATCTACTAACGAATCAGAAGGAATCAGTACCGTAAGATTAGTTCGCAATGAAAACTATCATCGTCAACCAGCTCACATTGAAACAATTGAAATCAAATCAGCTTCAACAAAAGCGCAGATTCTCGATTTATTTTTAAAACAAGAAATTGATGGATTAGGAGCACTCACCGGCGAAGAAATCAAACGACTCGGCGACAAACGAGCAAATCAATACATTTTTGCGGCTCCAGAATATACCGGAATATTTTTTAATCAACTACTGAACGTTTCACTTAAACGTCAATCAGTTCGTAATGCACTATCACTCGCAATCAACAAGCAACACATTATTGATGATATTTTGACAGGTCGCGCGCAAGTAGCTCACACACCTTTTATTGAAGGAATGGCTGGATATATTAAAGGGGAACATACAACAAATATCGAACAAGCTATCACAGAACTTGATGAGGATAATTGGGAGCGCATTTCGTCAGAAGAATTTTTAAATGCACAAGTTGATTTAGAACTAGAACGATGGGTCGAAGATTTCAAAACGGAAAATGCCGAAAATGAAGAACGTGAAAGTGCAGACCCAACAGAAGAAGAGACGGAAGCAGCTCGCGGTGAAATCACTACACAAATCGGAGCAACACTCGATACATTACAACCATACTTTCGAAAACGAAATAATAATTATTTAGAAATCAATTTGTCGCATGTTGCTACAGATGATGCACAGGCAATTGCCGAGGAATTAAAAGCGGCGTGGAGATCGCTCGGCGTTCATGTCACACTTTCACCAATTCCAGCACAGCTACTAGAACGAGAAACCCTCAAAAGTCATGCATATGAAGCATTGTTAGTGGGAGTTGTTTTAGGAAGCAATCCAGATCCATATCCATTATGGTATGACGCAGGAAATGAAAATCGCACAACACTTGCGAGATTTATCGATCGTAACTTAGATGATTTACTAGAAGCCGCGCGAAACACCAAAGATAAATCAAAACGAGAAAAATTATACGAACAATTTCAAGAATTCATTCTAAATAAAAAACCAGCGATTGTATTATACAATCCAACATATCAATATGCGGTTCACAGCCGCGTGCTGGGCGTGACACAAGGTCGAATCGTCACACCAGTCGATCGATTTGCTGATATCGAAAATTGGTTCATCAAATCAAAAAAACAATGGCAATGGTAATTTCGAGAAAACTACAAAACGAAAAAACAAAAAATCTATAGTCGCAAAGCGACACTACCCCCTAACCCCTAAACAAATATGGCAGAAAAAACAACACAAAAAAGAGGCGTATTCAAAAGACGCCCAACAGGAAGAACCGCGAATCAAAAAACGTCGCGTGGTTCTTCGAATCGAAATTCAGGTCGTGGACAAAATCGAAAACCACGACAACAACCAAATCCAGATCGCAAACCAGCACCAATCAACAAAAAACTTAAAATTTATGCATTGGGTGGATTGGAAGAAATTGGTCGCAATTGTACAGTTTTAGAATGTGGAGACGATATTTTAATCGTTGACGCAGGATTGATGTTCCCAGATGAAGACATGCACGGAATCGATTACATCGTACCAAACATCACTTCACTCAAAGGTAAAGAAAAAAATATCCGCGGCATAATTGTCACACACGGACACATGGATCACATCGGTGCATTCCCACACGTTCTCGGACCACTCGGAAATCCAAATATCTACACAGCCCCTCTCACAGCCGGCATGATCCGCAAACGAATGGAAGAACATCGACAAGCACCAAAACCAAACATCGTGATTGTGAAACGCGACACCGAAAAATTCAAACTCGGAAAAAGTTTTGCATTCCAACCATTCCACATCAATCACAATATTTCAGATGCATTTGGTGCAGCAATCGACACACCCTACGGAAAAGTTCTCATCACAGGAGATTTCAAATTCGATTACTCCCCTGTCAACGAAGAACCCGCAGACCTTCAACGCATCGCAATGTTCGGCGCAGAAAAACCACTCTTATTGTGCTCTGATTCGACTGACTCATCATCTCCTGGATATCAAATCTCGGAAAAAATTGTGGGTGAAGAATTAGATCGCGCTGTCGCAGGATCAAAACATCGAATTATTGTTGGAACCTTCTCATCATTGTTGACTCGAATCCAGCAACTCTTATGGGCAGCAGAAAAAAACAACAGACGAGTCATGACCCTCGGAAGATCTATGCAAAATGCTGTCGATCTCGCACATGAATTAGGATATCTCAAATATAAAAAAGGAATCTTCATTAAATCTGATCGAGAATTACGAAATCTTCCGGATAATCAAGTGATGATTATTTGTACGGGCGCGCAAGGTGAAAAAAATGCAGCACTCATGAGAATCGCCACAGGTGAACATCGACAAATTTCACTCAAGAAAAACGATACGATCATCTTCTCATCTTCAGTTATTCCGGGAAATGAACGAACCGTACAAAGCCTGAAAGACACACTTGTCCGCAAAGGTGCAAAAATCATTCATTACAAAATGATGGATGTGCATGCTGGTGGACATGCAAAACAAGAGGACTTGAAATTGATGCTTCGCCTCACACAACCAAAATTCTTCATGCCAATTCACGGAAATAGATATATGCTTCACGCTCACACAGATTTGGCAGTTGAAATGAACGTGCTACGCGAAAACACCATGATCGCAGACAATGGACAAATTATTGAATGTGATGAGAAAGGATGTCGATTAACAGAACACAGAGTTGAAACAGAATATGTGATGGTTGATGGATTAGGAGTTGGAGATGTTTCAAATGTAATTTTGCGCGAACGCCAGGCACTTGCTGATGACGGAATGTTTGTTGTCATTTGTACCGTCCGCAAAAAAACAGGACAGCTCGTCGGAAACCCAGATTTAATTTCCCGCGGATTCGTCTACATGAAAGAATCAAGAGACCTCGTAGAAAAAACACGAAAAAAAGTAAAGGATGTCGTACAAAATTCAGATCCAAAATCCCCTGCATTCGAAGATTATCTCAAACGCAAAATACGCGATGAAGTCGGACAATTCCTCTACGCAAAAACCCACCGCCGTCCGATGGTGCTTCCCGTTCTCATCGAGGTGTAAAACCTCATTCAAAGCAAACAAAAAACTCCTCAGAACGAGGAGTTTTTTGGTCACAACACATATCGATAAGCCGAATTCTGTTACTCCCGAAGGAGCGATGGTCATCTCTCTGGGATGTTGATTACTCAACACCTCGATGCGGTTTTCACCTTGCACCAAGTGGGGTTTACCACACTTCTCGATTACTCGAGAGTGAGAGTGATAGCCGCAAGCGACACTCACTCACTTTTCACGTTTCTCGCCGAAGCGATAGTATAGTCTCTGTGGCACTTTCCGTCAGCACGCTTTATGTATTATTCGTGCATTGCCTGGACGTTATCCAGCACCATTGTCGATTTCGACACAACCTACGACTAAACGTAGATTCTGCCAAAACTTAGGGTGTTCGGACTTTCCTCTCTAAGCCAAAGCTTAGAGCAACCATCTAATATATGTAATGACGGCGGTATTATATATAAATCGAGCATCTGTGTCAAGTAAATTAGTACGCTCCATCCCGCTTGATAACTGCAAACGGCGTTTTCAACAAAATAAACAAATCTGTCCACGGCGACCATTGTTCTATATACAACGTATCCAACTGAACCTCCTCCTCAAATGACAAATCAGAACGACCAGAAATCTGCGACAAACCCGTAATACCCGGCTTAATCGCCAACACCTTTTTATGATGTGACTCATATTTCTCAACCTCACGAGGTTGGTGTGGTCGAGGCCCCACCAAACTCATCGATCCAAACAACACATTAAACAATTGCGGTAATTCATCCAAACTCCATCGTCGCAAAAACTTCCCAACTCTCGTCACACGCGGATCATCAATAACTTTATACACCGGCCCCTGCTTCTTACTTTTCTTTGCAATCAATTCCTTTTCATATTTCAAAGCCGCAGCCGTCCCCTTAAATTGAGAACCAATAGAATACTTCTGATGCATCGTACGAAACTTCAACGTATTAAAAAATGTCCCACGTGCACCAACTCTCTTATTTTTAAAGATAAGCGGAAAACCAGTTTCGAACATCACAAAAATAGCAATCAAAATCAAAATCGGTGATAACAAAATAATAAGCAACAACGAAATGACAAAATCTGACAAACGCTTTAATATTCTTCCCCACCCAAACAATCGAGTGCGACGAATCTCAATTAAAGGCACACTAGAAACAACATTGATAGCTCGCGCTGGCGCATATGTCGCAAATAAATCCGCCGCATATTTAAATGTAATATGCTGCTCCTCACAAAATGCCAAAAGCTTCAAAGTTTCTTTTTCGTCATCAGCATTCGTAAATACAATCTCATCAAGACCTTCTTTTTGTTTCATTTTCATCAAACTATCTGCGACTTTAGCATTAAAAGATTTAAACGTTTTCATAACACGACTTCCCAATCGCTTATTTGCTGCAAACACGTCGGCAAGCAATAAAGCCGCTGAATCATCCCCAATTACAACCACACGCAAATTTCCAACTCCAATCGCATGAAGCCATTGCTGAAGTAAACGAACAAACAATCGCGCCACAAAAAGATACACAATCGAAATACCCCACGCAGCCAAAACAATAAAGCGAGAATTAAATAATTCACCTCTCAAAAAAATCACCACAGCCACAGCCGCAAAACCAGCAGAACATGCAATAAAAATTCGATTCAATTCATTTGAAAATTTCCGATTCGGATCTGTGCTGTACAATCCCGCAAAAGCAAAAATTATTAACCACAAAACCGCGATAACTACCGCGGCTTGCATATACTGTTCAAAATTTAATCCAATATTTACATCACGCAATTCCTTTACAGGCTCGGACAAACGAATACTGTACGCCGTAACCGCAGCCAAAAGAAGCGCGATGTAATCGAGTGGCAATCGAATAAACAAGAAAAATAATTGAAATGCATTCATATCAAAATGTAAAGACATTATACTTCAAACCGAACTGAAAGTCACTTCAAAAAGAAAAACCTCGCAGGACGAGGCTTTCGTTGAGTCATAACTCATGTTGCCTCCTCGGGCTGCTAGTTATTATCTTCCTCGCGTTTCAAGCGGCGTTTCGTGGCTGTCCGGTTGTACTTAACCTTCTTGCCCTTCACCGCCTTATGCTTGCGACCTGGAGGAATAGGTGCACCACGCACCGATTTCATGACCTCAAGCGTGCTAGGCATCTTGAGGACATATTTCTTTTTTTGTCTTTTTTTAGAAGACGACATACAAACTCCTTACGTCTCTAGAGTATCAATAAGATATGTAAAAGAAAAGGGCGACTCATAGCCGCCCCGAACCCGACAAATTATGCCGGTCAGTGTCCTATACACCCCTAGCGTCCTCTTGGACACAGCATCTCGACTCTGACTTAAACAGATCATCGAGCAAGTGAAAAATTACGGACCCGAGTTGCTAACCTCGGTCAAACTGCTTTGCCGCAGTTCCCTGTGAACCCCGCATATAGCGAGTCGGCGGCGATGACCCCTTTTAACCCGATCTGTTATCGGTCGATTCCAGTTGTGTAGACCAGAATCCCTTATAACCCGCTTTCACACGGTCGATTGAGCAACTCGCCTCAACCTCTGTGCACCTGGCCACCGCCAGTCGGCTAGTAAAGTAAACCAGCCCCTCATAACCCGAACCGTTGTCGGTCGTTCTAACTCATTGAGCAGAACCCATGTAACCCAGGCACTCCCCGGTCGATGAACCCCAGTTTTGGGCGAACATCCCTTCGAAAGAGACCCGAGATCTTCTCGGTCGGCCATCTCTGTGACCCCTCGTTAAATTGAACCCGGTGTTTATCTCCGGTCGAATCTCAGCTTGTTTCGGCCGAGCATCCCTTCTAAACAAAGTTGGGTATAAAACCCGAATGATGAGGGTGAGACACACGATCTATGATCGTAACAGTCGCATGCTTTTCCTCGGGTGGCGTATGAAATCGCCGGGTGAGGTGATGTGACTTATGTCTTTGAAATTCCCAGATATCCTGCGCCAGAGCGATGAAACACGCGTAAACGATATTTCAATTCTTTAGTTAGACTAAAGTGCTCAATACAGGAGTATTTGAGATGATATGCTGCAAGCAGCATAGATGCTCCTCCTCATCATTCGAGCTTCAAGTTGTAAGGTTCGGATGCAGAGGCAGGCACATGACCCGCCACCGCACGCCGATAGTTATTGATTTTTCAAATCCTCAACTATCGGCCGACCATCTCAGATGATCACGATGCATAATATCACATATGCACCATCTTGTCAACCCAAACATTACTATATTTTAACAAAATACACATATTTAACTAAATTTAGTATACTATATTTGTAAACAAATAGTTAACAATATGTAACAAATTCCCATCACAGAGGATAACTCAAGGTTGCCCAAAAAGCACATTTTGCTAACCTACACCCTACACCCTCTCCCCTACACCCTATTTTATGAAAATAGCACTCATCCACGACTACCTCGCACAAGACGGCGGCGCAGAACGCGTCCTCTACGCCCTACAAGACATGTGGCCAGATGCCCCGCTTTTTACGTTATTCCACGATAAAGAAACCGCACACCCTCGATTCAAAGATAAACTGGTTCACACAAGCTTTCTCAACAACTCACGATTCAGACGCAAACACTACCAATGGTTTCTCCCATTAATGCCGCTCGCAACCGAATCATACGATCTATCAGATTACGATGTTGTAATTTCATCAACAAGTGCATTTGCAAAAGGAATCATTACATCACCCTCCACACTACACATCTGCTACTGTCACACCCCAACAAGATATCTCTGGAGCGACACACAAAACTACATCGAAGAATTACGCTACCCGTGGTTCGTAAAAAAAATCCTCCCTTGGTATCTCTCCCGATTACGCACATGGGACAAACTCGCATCCGAACGCGTTGATGTTTTTGTCGCAAATTCAGACACCGTAAAAAAACGTATCAAAACATATTACAACCGGGATTCACACACGGTATTCCCTCCAGCAGATACAGATCGATATACATTAAAAACAGAGCCTGGCGAATATTTTATTATTGGAGGTCGCGTAGTTCCCTATAAACGATTTGATATTGCAATTCGCGCATGCACTCGGCTCGGATTACCACTCGTTGTATTTGGAGATGGACCCGCAAAAAAAGAATTAGAAAAAATCGCAGGACCAACAATAAAATTCGTAGGACGCGTAAGCGAATCAACAAAAATTAAATTACTACAGCACGCAAAAGCATTCATTCATCCACAAAATGAAGATTTTGGCATCACACCAATCGAAGCTATGGCTGCAGGAGTTCCGATTCTTGCATACAAAAAAGGAGGCGCAACAGAAACGGTTATTGATGGTGTAACGGGATTATTTTTCGAAGATCAATCATGGGAAGCCTTAGCACACATACTTCTCAATTTTGATGATAGCAATTTTGATCCACAAACAATCGCCAACCACGCCCACACATTCTCTCGATACGAATTCAAAAAAAATATGCGCGATCTTGTAGAAAACGAATGGCAAAAATTCAAAACAAAAAAGAATTCTACAACCTGCAACCTGCAACCTACAACCTAATATGTATTTATTTGACGCACGTGCATTACAAGGATCACAACCAACTGGAGTAGGACACTACACAAAACATATTGCAAAAGCTTTGCAACAAACTGATATAGCACAAAAACTCTCATTCCTCACAACTGGCATTAAAAAAGAAACGACCGCACGAATACCAAACAAAGCAATCAATCTTGGAATTCTTCTCGCTGATTCACCAACACTAGAGCAACTCTCACACACAAAACCAAAAGCGATTTTCATTCCAAACCTCAACTTTGTCGCAACACAACCAGATACCCCATACATTTTGACAATACACGACCTCTCATTTCATCATCACAAAGAATGGTATTCCAAAAAAGTGAGAATGTGGCACACAGCACTCGATCCAAAAAAACTCATCTGCGAAGCCTCTCATGTCATAGCTGTGTCAAACGCGACAAAAAATGATTGCATTAAAACATTTGGCATTACTGAAAACAAAATCTCTACAATCTACCCAGGAATAAAAAAACAAACACCATCGACAGAACCAGCATTAGTAAAAAAACCATACATTCTCTCAATCGGAGCAATTGAACCAAGAAAAAACCTCGAAGTTCTTTTTCGAGCATTTAAAAATCTGAAAAAGAAACACACCAATCTACAACTAGTAATCGTAGGGCCACTAGGATTTAGAGGAAAAGAAATCATTAAAAAAATATCACACGACGATGTCATATATCTTGGATACGTAACTCACAAAACAAAACAAAACCTTCTCACACATGCAAAAGTATTTGCATATCCATCACTATTTGAAGGTTTCGGATTTCCAGCCTTAGAAGCCATGATGATGAAAACTCCGGTTGTGGCATCATGGACAACCTCTCTCAAAGAAATCCTCGGCTCACATACCCTATTGACCAATCCCTACAACCATGATGAATTGGCCCTAGCAATCAACTCATTACTCACAGATACTATATTAAGAAACAAACTCGCAGAATCAGCCCACAACCACGCCCAAACCTTCACTTGGAGTCGCTGCGCCAACCAAACCGCGCAGATACTCAAGGACACTGCGAATAAAACTCAATCCTCACCCCTCAATCCTCACCTCTAAATATGCACATCGGTTTTGACGCTCGCATGTACGGCCCACAACACGGAGGAATCGGCCGATACATCGAACAACTCATCACAAACCTACTAGAAATTGATCGTACACATACGTACACATTTTTTGTTCAACCAAATCAAATCATTCCTCACCACTCACAACGTATTACTTTAGTCGAAACACCTATCAAATGGTACAGCCTCGCAGAACAAACAACCTTTCTTTCATTACTCAAAAAAAATCCCGTGGACCTCATGCATTTTCCTCACTGGAATGTGCCACTTTTATATAACAAACCCTTCATCGTAACTATCCACGACCTCATTCTCATGCACCACCCAAACAGAAAAGCGAGCACATTACCACTCCCACTCTACAAACTTAAATATGCAGCATTCAAAAAAATACTCAATCATGCTGCACATGCTTCGCAACACATTCTCACTGTTTCAGATTTCAGCAAACAGGACATAGTGAACACATTACATATTCCATCAGAAAAAATCACAACAACTCACCTAGGCATCAGCCACACAAAACAAAACGAATCAGAAAAACCACATGACAAGCCATACATGCTCGCTGTAGGAGTTCAGTATCCCCACAAAAATCTCTTATTTCTCATGGATGTGTTCTCAAAAATTCAGAAGGATTGGGATCTCATCATAGCTGGCCCAAAAGGTCCATTTTCAGATGATCTTAAAAAACAAGCACAGAAAATAAATCAGAAATCAAAAGGAGACATTCTATGTAAATTCGATCAAACTGACGATCAGCTAGCAGCGCTATATAAAAATGCTCAGATTTTTCTATTTCCAAGTTTATATGAAGGGTTTGGCCTACCTCCACTTGAAGCTATGCAAGCAAGCACCCCTGTAATTGCAAGCAATGCATCATGCATGCCAGAAATATTAGGAGATGCTGCGCACCTCGCAGATCCCACATCACAACACGAATGGATCGACGCAATTCACCTCATCGCCACAAATCCAACATACAAATATACCCTCACTTCCAGAGGACACGAGCAGCTAAAAAAATACTCATGGCGCTCATGTGCTTCATCCACACTTGAGAGTTACAAAAATCGGGGAAAATTGCTATAATATCTGTACTGGCGCAATGCGACAGATGTTATTGATACCCCCATGCCCAGGAGGAAAAAACAACTGAAGAAAGTAAAAATCATACAAGGGAAATCTCACAGACAGTCCCCTCATCTTTTGGCATTGGAAAAAAAGGATGGGGTATTTATGTTGTCTGATGGTCGCGAGCTCAAAAAATCTGATGTTGAAAAAGCAATGATGCATGATCTTGAAAATGTATCGATAACAACAGATCATCAATTCACAAAATTCCAACCAATTGCATCGAGAAAAGTAGATCAAAATATTACTATCGATTTAGTAAATAGAAATCGACCAATCGGAGATGACCACATCAAAATTGACGATCATATCGAAAACGCTTTTGCTCAATATCATCCTCAAAAAGTAAACTTGCGAAAAAACGCAACGCGAAAATCAATCACTTCAGTATCTGTACAACCTCACAATGCACATCGCCACGTTGTGAGAACAACAATCATTTTTGCACTCGCCGCCCTTCTCATCACCGCCCCACTCTACACCGCGCGCTTTGTCGCTCACGCGCAATACACACGCGAAGCACTAAAAAGTATTTCGCAAAATGTTGTCTCTTCTATCAAAAAAGTTGGAGGGAGTATTATCGCTGGAAATGAATCTCAAGCTCAAAATGAATTTGATAACGTACATGCTGAATTTGCCCACGCCGTACATCTTCTTGAATCATTTGAACGAGATACATCACTTATCGCATCAACTATTCCACCAGTTCGCAGCAAAGTTAAAACAGCACAAGCACTTTCCGCAGCAGGACTACACATCTCACAAGCAATACAATCGATCAAAACAGATCTTGCGGAAAATCCTGATACCAATGAATTTTCACAGCTCGCTGCAACACTTTCATCAGCTCGCGCCGAACTTGAATTCGCAAATCGAGAAATCAACCGCGTAAAAATCGAAGCACTTCCTGCAGATATTCGCCCACTCTTCACATCACTTAAAGATGAATTTGATTCACTCTTACCAGCATTACAAGTCGGAGAAAAAACAACCGCAACGCTTGCAAGCCTACTCACCACACATCCACGACAAACATTCCTTGTTCTCTTCCAAAACAATCATGAAATTCGGGCGACCGGAGGATTTTGGGGAAGCTTTGCAATCGTCACCGTAAAAAATGGAAAAGTGGAATCATTCGATATCCCTGGAGGCGGAACATACGACCTACAAGGACAACTCGATCGCCACATTCGCCCACCTGCCCCCATGCAACTCGTTCGCAAAAAATGGCAATTCCAAGACGCAAACTGGTTTCCAGATTTCCCTACATCAGCCGAAACAGCGATCTGGTTTTTGGAACATTCAAATTATGGAACACCTGATGGTGTCATAGCTATCACACCAAATGTTCTGGAAAAAATCGTAGAACTTACCGGGCCAGTCGATCTACCGGAATACGGAAAAACACTTGATGAAAACAACATCACGCAAGAATTACAAATCGCTGTTGAATTGGAATATGACAAGGAAGAAAACAAACCAAAAGCAATCGTCGGAGATCTCGCAGCAATTCTAATGGAACGAACAAAAAACTTATCTGCAGCAAAAAAAGTGGGACTTCTCTCCATCGTTCATGATTCTCTCAATACAAAAGATATCATCGCATATCACAAAGACGAGGATTTACAAACAACATTACGAGATGCTGGATGGGCTGGAAATGTTAATCAAGAATGGAATGATGATTTCTTGATGGTCGTAAACCACAATATCGCTGGACAAAAAACAGACGAAAAAATAGTACAAGACATCATCAAAAAAACTGAAATACATGATAACGGAACGATAACATCAACTGTCACAATCAGACGAACGCACACAGGAACAAAAGGAGATTTATTTTCTGGCGTGAGAAATGTAAATTACATGCGCGTACTTGTTCCTGAAGGGTCAGAATTAATTCATGCAGAAGGATTCACCTATCCAGATGAATCCTACTTTAAAGTGCCCGACACATTTGAGTCTCACAAAACACTCGAAGCAATCGAAGCAAATGGAAAATTCCACGCAGCTTCCGGAACACGTATCACAACTGAATCCGGAAAAACTACATATGGAAATTGGACAATGACGGACCCACAAGACACGACTGTCGTGAAACTAACCTATCGCCTCCCTATCGTCATACAAGAAAAAACACCAAACAGCATCTTAGAATCACTCGCTGACGAATCAATCTCATACAAATTACTCACCCAAAAACAACCCGGCGCAGATAACACCACCATGACGCATTCTATCGCCGTACCTGAAGATTGGGATATTATTGCCAGCACAGATAATGACGGAGACCTCTTAGAAACCTCTCCACTTGATGGAGATTTGGTTTCTGGTATAGTGATGAAACGAAAGGAATAACACCGCCTCGAACAATTTTGAAAAGGAACAGAATCGCCCTTTCGAAGGCGATTTTATTGAACACTAACCACACAATATGGCAAAAACCACCGGACCAGCAAAAAAACCATCACCGAAAAAACGAAGACCCAGCAAAATAACAAAACGACGGAAAATCGATAACTCTCTATCTTCAGTCTACGGAGAAGCTCCACGAAAGAAAAAAGCGGCTTCACAACTAAGAATGGCTCGCAGTCGTCAAAAACGACGCTCATCATTTGTCATTGTCACACTTATTATAGTTGCATTTTTCGCTGCCCTCTCATGGGTTGGATTTTACTTCTTTTCAGGAGGAAGCACGTTCAACGACAGAAACATTTCATTATCAATCGACACACCAAGAAATATCACATCCGGAGATGAGATCGATTTCACCATCCACTATCGAAACAATCAAAAAGTAGATCTCAATAATGCAGATCTCCGTATCAAACCTCCAACAGGATTCATCCTCGATAAAACCGAACCAAAAGCAAACGGAACAAATAATTATCATTTCGATCTCGGAACACTAAAGAAAAACAGTAACGGGAAAATTATTATCAAAGGGACGTTCATCGGCGCAAAAGATGGTAATCACGAAATCACCGCATTCTTCACCTATCGTCCAGAAAATTTCAACTCCGATTTTGAAAAAACAAAAAATGAAGTTCTGAATGTTTCAAAATCTCCACTTACATTTGCAGTGCAAGGCCCTGATGACGTAGCTGCCGGCGCACAAGCATCATACAATCTTGAATTAAAAAATGTATCGAAAAATACGATTGAAGGAATGAAAATTCTTGTGACTGCTCCCGATCAATTTGTACTATCATCAATGGAACCAGAACAAGAAAACGAATTTATCTTCCTCGTCGATGCATTAGAAAAAAACGAAACATGGGAAGGAAGCTTTGTGGGATCATTCAAAAACAGCACGCAAGGAGAGCAAACGCTCAATCTTGAAAACTTCATTATCAGAGATGATAAAGAATTTCTACAAAACGAAATCAAACATTTCACAAATGTCACAGCGCCACAACTTGAAACAACACTCAAAGTAAATGACTTTGAAAAGAAAGGTAGTGTTGCGCCAGGAGCTTCATTCACCACACAACTACAAGTAAAAAATAATGGAAATGCAGCAATGGAAAATGTTGAATTAGTACTTGAAATCGAAGCACCAGCAGAGGACGGGGAAGCAATCATTGATTGGGATAAACTCAAAAAATCAAAAAGGCTGAATCTCGAAACTGAAGATGTATCAGATAATCGCCAGCGTGCGACTATCACATGGAACAGTAAAAATACAAAAGAACTTACATCACTAGATCAAAACGCAAGCAACTCACAATCACTTGAAATTCCCGTACTCACACCAGAAAAATTCGGAGATACACTGCCTGGAAGCACTATCATCGTACAAGCAAAAACATCAGCTTCAGGCGGACCTCAATCACAAACCGCGCCATTTGAAATCACCTTACGATCTGATACAAACATCACCGCAAACATAACCGCAGCTGGAGACCCAATAGTTGGAATCGGCCCAGACGGATTAACAGAAGTGAGCGTTCGACAATACGATTTAGCAATCACCACAAACAATTCTTTGCATGAAATTATCGATTTGGAAATTCTCGCTTTACTCGCAGACGATGTGGTATTTGAACAAGCGCTTAATGTACCGGCCGGAGAACTTCAATTCATCCCAGGCAAAAAAACAGTTCGATGGACATTAAACAAACTACCGCTTTCCGTTCCAGAACTTACCTATGTCATTCGCATCGATACCATTACGCCAATCGGAGATGTAGAAAAAAATGAAGTAATAGAAAGCATTCAACTCACCGCCATAGATGCGATTTCAGATGTTCCATTCAAAATAAAATTGGGCGCGATCAATAAGCGTTAATACAGCAATTAAAAAAATCTCCTCATGGGAGATTTTATGTTACCGACGAAATGATGAAATGTCTCGAACATTGTCATCAGATTCAGAATCGTCAAGTTCATCGCTTGATAGAGAATCATCAATCTTCTCTTCATCTGTCGCATCATCCGGAGCACTACCATCTGGCTCAAATGAAGCTGTGAAATCTTTCACAGCAGGATATATCATCGCAGAAAAAAAACAAGCGATAAAAATCCAAACGGCATATGAGCCATAAAAATTGTTCAATTCAGCAGTGTCATCTGGCAATATACCAAAGAACAAAATACTGGAATCATAAACCACCCGACACCAAGCAACAAACCACACCACAAGAATAAAAAGATCCGTCTGACCAACCGCTGCTAGTTTTTTTTCATCAAACCCCTCCCTTGTTTCTACAATCAAACTACATCTCATGAAACAAATCGTCAAGAACGCATTCGCTGCGCTAATCGATATGAATGATACAAAGCCTTTCGCAACGGAATATCATAACACCCCACATACGAAACATCCTCCCCACCAAAACCTCGTTTAAATCGAGTTAAAGCTTCCCATTTTTTTTCATCAATCCCCCACAAATCGTACCATCGCAATCCTTGCTCACGCGCCCACTGCATGAGAGCAAAATGAATCGCATGCGGTGCCATAACATTACGATGTTCATTTCCAGAAGCTCCATGCAAATATGTTACCGTATCTCCAAACACCCAATACAAATGCGTCGCAATAATATTATTTTCAAATTTCGCGACCACTAAAAAAGCTGGATCTTGCTCAATCTGTTTTCGATAATATGCCTCATGGTGAATCCCAAAATCATTTCGTGAGCTCGTCACCTGAACCAATCGAATAAAATCATCAGAATATGTTCCATCTCTATCAAACTCAACTTCCACACCCTTCTTTCTCGAAAGACGAATATTATATCGCGTTTTAGAATGCATCTGTGCCAATAAATCATCATCAGATAATGTCACATCAATCATACGCGTTTGATGCGGCTGCACAGATTTCACACGCTGACCCTTCTCAAAATCCACTTTTCCATGCGGCTCTAATCGCAAAAAAACGACTCCAGCTGCACGAGCTTTTTTTATTAAACCATCAATCACACGCTGATCATACGAAGCCCGCGGAACATACCAATACAACAATCCAAACGGCAGAGATTTCTGAACAACCAAAACCCGAAACTCATCAAACGAAAAACGCAGCACCTGCTGGCCTGCGCCTTCTAAAAAATTCGCCCATTCATCTGATTGCAAAAAAATGCCAGCTTGAGATTGCTGGTTGAGAAAAAAATTATTCCATTCATTATCACACCCCATACTCCTTTTCAGTTTACTGACCAGTTACAGCTGTGAGAGCCTCACGGATGAGATCCTCTACATTCTTTTCAGCGTGGTCTAAATGACGCACCACCTCCCTTGCTTGTGAAGAAGAATAGCCCATTGCGATCAATGCGTCAATAACATCCGATAACTTCTGTCCAACTGGCGAAGATGTATTTACGTCCAACCCTCCAACCTTCTCCCGCAACTCAACCACAACCCGCTCGGCTGTTCGCTTCCCAACCCCAGAAACCGCCGTCAAATACGCAACATCACCAGCAGCAATCGCATCTGCAATCTCCTTTGCTGAACCCAAATTCAAAATATTCAAAGCCATTTTCGGCCCAACCCCAGAAATCGATAGTAACAATCGAAACAACCACAAATGATCCGTCGTCTCAAATCCATACAAATCAAACGCTTGTTCAGAAATATGCGAATGCGTATAAAAAAAGACCTCGTCATCAACAGAATAACGATGTCCTCCAATGGTACTAATCACATATCCCACACCGGAAACATCAACCACTACTCCAGTTTCCGTGCAGCGAGATACCACCCCTCGCACATGTCCTATCATACATTTCAAGAAGCTCGCTCCCACGCCTGCAAACCTCCCATATCATCCTGTGCATCAACTAATCGCTTCTTCGCTAACTTAATATCATTTTCCAAACGACGTCTTTGCTGCTCGTCTTCTGTGTGCTCCAACTCATCATTTAAATTAAACAAATCAATTTTTGCGTCACGCTCATCCTGACGATATTCATACATTTGATCAGACTCTCCACGCTCTTGAGAAATCTCCTCAAATACTTTCAAACTTCTCTTTTGCGCAGCCAAATCATCTATATCACCCTCGATCTGTGCCATCAAATTTTTCACATCTTGAACTCCCAAATCACTAGACCCAGTCAATTCATCAAATCGATCAAAATCATCATCACTCCATCGATCTACATTTTGACCTATTTGCGACAACTCAACTTTTGCCGCCAACATATTATTTATTTCAGCCAATTCTTCTTGTCGAGCTGCAATCACATCCGCACGACTCTCATTTTCACCAATCGATTCTCGTAGTAAATGTTTAATGCTGGATTCCTTCCCAGCAATCATAATTTTTGCGCGATCTATCGCAGCCTGTGCACGCTCACCAAAACCAGGTTTGCCTAACAAATTCTCATGCGCAACAATTGTTTGATGTAACGAAGCTATGTCCGCTTCCAAATCAGCAACCTTCATTTCATCAGGAGACGGAACATCAATACGACTCGATGGCTCTGCCAACAGGTCGGATGATTTTTGTTCAGGGGCATTTGAAAGATTCTCCATAGCCTGCGAAACCGCTTGCAACCGAGCATCCGCAGCCTTCAACCCAGCTTCATCACCAGCACGTCGCGCAGCAACCTTTGCTTCAATCGCAGCATCCTCTTCATCCAACAATTGATCCTGACTCATTCCATCTAATCCAGTCTCTTGAGAATCATCTTCCAATGTTTCAAATTTTCCAGGCATAAAAATTACATTACTTCGCCAAACTTGCGAGTGACACAATCAAGTGTACACCAAATCCAGACGCTCCACAATGTAATGTTGGACCATCCGCACTATTCCATGCATTCGCCATATCAATATGACCCCATGGATAATCCGTAAATTCTTGCAAAAATGCTGCTGCAGACGAAGCGCCTGCTTGCCCACGTCGTCCAATATTCTTCACATCTGCAACCTTACTTTTAATATGCTCGGTATATTGAGGACCAAGCGGCAATTCCCACACCGGATCACCCGAAGCTTTTGTTGCTTTCATCATTGTTGCGCGAACATCCTTATCCATCGTGAAAAATCCAGAATAATGCATGCCAAGCGCAGCTATACATGCCCCAGTTAAGGTCGCAAAATCAACAACATATTGTGGTTTATATTTCGCCGCATAGCTCAATGCATCCGCCAAAACCAATCGCCCCTCTGCATCAGTATTCAGAACCTCAATTGTTTTCTTATTTCGCGCACGCAAAATATCCCCTGGACGCAAAGCTGATGCCCCAGGCATATTCTCAGCACATGCCAAAATCCCCACCACATTCACTTTCAATCCCAATTGAGCAATCGCATGCACACCGCCAGCCACAGCAGCAGCACCCAACATATCAAACTTCATCTCATCCATTTTTGAGGATGGCTTAATTGAAATCCCACCAGAATCAAACGTAATTCCTTTTCCACAAAATACAATTGGTGCATCATCCTTCTTTCCTCCCTTATATTCCATAATCACCATTTGAGCCTCCTCAACAGAACCCTTACTCACACCCAAAATCGCACCCATCCCCATGGATTTCATTTTCTCTTCATCCAAAACACGAACTTTCACTGATGTCCCCTTACACATTCGCCTCACATCCTCAGCCAAACTTTTCGGCGTCATATCACCCGCAGGATGATTTCCTAAATCCCGAGACCAATTCGCAGATATCGCAATCGTCTGTGCTCGCGCAGCACCACTTTTTACAGATTTTGTATCTAAAACATGCAAAAACGTAAGAGACGCAGGATCAACCAATCTCGCATCTTTCTTCGTAATATAATTTCCAAAATGATATGTCGACAATGCCAACGCTTTTGTTGTTAATCCAGCAAAATGATGTGATTTCAATTTCTTCTCCAATTTTGAATCACCAAAAACAATAAACGAAACAGCCTTACTTTTCTGACATACAATAAACGCGCGAGAAGCTGCTCCAAAATAAACAGAAGAATCAATCTTCTTGCGCTCACCAAGCCCCACAAAACAAACCCTCTTAATTTTAGCTGGTTTCAAGGCTGGCAAAACCACAATCTGATTTACCTTTCCCTCAAAATCTTTATTCTTCACTGTCGCCAAAAAAGCCCCCCCAACCAATGCATCAACCTCTTCAAATCGTTTCCCCTCCAATTCCCCCTCAAAAAAGAACGCGACCAACACGTCCCCCTTCACCTCACCTAATTCCTCCTTAGAAACATCAATACTAAACATAATTCCAGTGTCATCCTGAGCGTAATGAGCGAGGCACGAGCGAATGAAGTCGAAGGATCTCGTGACACTCCAGCTCAGATTTAATAAGATTTCAACTTACCAAAACCGCATCTCTGAAGCAAGAAACAATAAAAATCTGCGATAGCAGCCAAATAAGATCCGCGATAGCGGCATATAAATCGGCGATAGCCGGGCGAGGGCGTCAAAAATTTGGGATCAGTGAGAAGGCCAGATTGAGGCTACAAATTTTTACTGTTTGAGCGTTGTAGCGAGTTTAAAAATTTGTCCGTAAATCTGGTTTTCGAACCCCAAATTTTTTCCTCCCGAGGTTTTTTGTTACTTTTTTTAAAAAAAGTTATGCAAATATTTTCTCTAAAAGGAAACGCTTTAATAGGGTACTAAGTGGGTCATATCAATAAAAAAACAGAATTAAGTATAAAAAAGAAGGATGAGGAAAACGTATGTAAAGCGATAGCGAAACATACTTTTCGATTACTATAATGTGCCAAATTACAACGAACGAGAAAAAAAGAAGGTCACACATGTCCCAGAAAAAGCAAAAAAAAGAAGGATGCAGGTCGTGCCTTAGCACGTTACCCACATCCACTCCTTACGCTTCATCTCCACTACAGTGACATGAGACCGGCAATCAGCGCGGCAGTCAAACTGTAGGGATAGATGAGAAGCAGGAAAATGAACTTCTTCTTCCAGTTCATCAAGTCTCCCTAATCAACCTCAGCGAGCTCTGCGACACTCGGACACGGCCGATGACGAACCCGGAGCCGACACGGCTTTTCAGCCTCTTGCGAATCCGCGATATCAAACTCGTACCGACCCGGCCATTTCTCACAAATCTTGGTAGCTGCGTGATTAAGTTCATCACGAGAACCAGCGCCAATCGGAATCCAATCACTCACGAAATGAACTTCACTCATCACACCTCCTTCAGATCACCTTCAGCACGCGAAGTAGCGTGCAAAAAACAAAACTTCCAAGACACCACACAACAGATGTGACCAACTGCCTGGGTGTCGATTTTGCGTACAAATGCACAGCGCCCATCCTTATGCAGCCAAACTGGTTGGATGCTCGACAACTGCCTGGGACGCTGGAAATGCGACGGTCGTACTGCGGAACGCCATGCTTCCGAGACAATCCTCGCAACCATCACAGTCGCGCGGATGATCCAAAGCAGCGCAGGCCGCCCACAGGCAAACCAGAACCACACCAACAGCCATCAGCGGCAACATGATTGTCACGACGACCAGAAACAACCCAGTACTCAAAACCCGATCCATTTCTTCCTCCCTCAAAAAGTAAGTAGGGTGCGACACTCATTGCCGCACCCCTGTTCAATCAGTCTTCATGACTGATTACATAGCAGTCTCGAAGCAGAACACCGCGATCACGCGACTTATATGCTCTCCTCCTTAATGCAGATCCCACAACCAACACAATCGTTGGTGTGAAAAATCTCCATGAACATGCCGACGACGAACAGCAACAGCAAGCCACCGAACACCAGGATCATGGCCGACACAACCAACGCCTTAACGACGTCAGGGAACATCGCGCCGAAACAAACCAGAGCAACGATCAGAACGATCACCTTGAACAGCTCTTTCAGAATCTCCATCTCTCTTCTCCTCTTTTCGATTGTCTATGACCAGGGGCCTGCCTTGCAAGACGGGCCCTATACAACGTAGTGAATCCCTCTAAATTGAGTAGAAATCCCTCCTACATTGAACGCCTAAGAATATCACAAAAATAACAATTTGTCAATATTAACATTGCTAAATATGCATAAAAATACTATATTTATGTAATATTAGTGATAAATTATTGTAAAGTCATATATAACAAAAAGACCTTTTCAGGCCTTTTTTCAAATCTTTTAGAAACCCTATTTTTTGATAGAAATCGCGATATCCCCTACCTCAACTTCACCGCCATCTCCAAATTCAACTGAATCAGACTTTGTTGAGGTTAATATATATTCTTCGTGAGCATCAAAAACCGTTTTTCCAGATTCAGAAACAACCAAACTAATACGGTCTGTGATTGTTAATCCGGCATCTTTTCGCATACCATTAATTGTACGAACTAACTCTCGCGCAACACCCTCTAATTTCAACTCATCATTTAATGCAATATTCAATCCAACTGTCATGCCTTTATCTTCATGCGATGGCCAATCATTTTTTGTAAACTCAACAGCTTTCACATTCAACTCTTCTTTCAAAATCTCAACATACTCCTCATCCAATTTCACCCCATCAACTGCAATCGCTGATAAAGGCTGACGAACTTTCATGCTATTTTCTGCACGCAATCGCATTCCCATTTCAACCACATCACGAGTTTGCTGCATAGCTTTCAATAATTCTTCTTCAACATTCCCAACTTCTGGCCAACTCTCCAAATGCACACTTTCCTTACCCTGATACCCTTGTGGTTCAGGGCCTCCCACAGCCCCATACACCCGTTCTGCAATAAATGGTGTAAACGGTGCCATCAATTTCGCAGTCTCTAAAAGCACATGACGTAACACATCAACAACACCCGCTTCACCAGATTTAAATCGTCCCCGAGATCGCCGCACATACCACGTTGAAACTTCAGTAATAAAATCATGCAAAGCTCTCGTCGCTCGTGTCACGTCATAATTATCTAAATACCCAGCAACTGTTTGTGTAGTTTCAGCCAAACGAGAAAGCACCCATCGATCCAAAGCAGTATCTGCCATCTTTCCTGTCGCATTATCTTTGTACAATTCATAAAACTTCACCACATTCCACACAATCATCAACGTCCGACGTTTCGCCTGATCAACACCCTTCATATCAAAACGCTTCGGCTCACCAGCAGCACTCATGGAAAAGAAATGCCAACGCAACGCATCCACGCCATGTGTATTGATAACTTCCCATGGCTCAACAACATTCCCCTTCGACTTGGACATCTTAAAACCTTTCCCATCCAAAATATGCCCCAAACAAATCACATTTTTATATGGCGCTTCTTTCTCCAATAATGTCGCAACAGAAAGCAACGTATAAAACCACCCGCGCGTCTGGTCAATCCCTTCAGAAATATAATCTGCCGGATAATGATTATTCAATTCATCCTCTGAACCTTCTTTATGAGGAAATCCAAACTGCGCGATCGGCATCGATCCAGAATCAAACCACACATCCATCACCTCGGGCACACGCTTCATTTTCTTATCACATTTCTCACAATCCAAT
>CAZHVT010000013.1:0-34056 GCA_964536205.1 uncultured Gammaproteobacteria bacterium | reverse complement strand
ACTTGCACTTTACGTCCCGGGAGAGTAAGCCAACGCCAAGACAAAGTATTGAAAAGAAAACAGCACCGCACGGTGGTGTTTTTTTGTTTAAGTAAATTTTCTGCATGACTTTTTTGCACAAAAAAGTAACAAAAAACTTCGCGCCACATTCTGCTCAGGGCTCAAATTGTTTTTCCAATAGCCTCATCCACAGGACAGGGTTTTTATATTGACACATGTTTTGAAATATGGTAGATTCGAGTCAGGTCATTTCAGGGGGTATTATGTCAGAAAAGAAATCATTGGAATTCTTGATTGAGCGAATGAAAGTGTATGCAGGGCCTAAGGGCGGTGGTGGTGCGGCACGTCGAATGAGATTGATATGGGAGGTCCTAACAACATACATTAACTTTGAAGAAATGGATTTTGGGGTTCAGCGAGAACGCAAAGCCGAGCCGTTAACAGAAAAAAGTGTGCTTGATATTATCTTCAGGATTCAGGACAGACGGGATTCATTTCTTTCAGAGGAGGCAAAAGAGCTGATTAATTTGATCACGCCAAGGGATCTCATGCAGCTCAAGGCAATGCCATTGGAGCAGGCGCTAATGGGAGTCATGTTTTCTGCGCTAGATATAGAAGATGGGAGGAGATATTATACATCGCACAATGAATTTGAAGCAGAAGACACGAAAGAGTTGGTTGAAGCTCTGATACGCGTGAATCCAGCTCATTCCGAGAGACAGACTAAAGCGAAAGCGTTGTTGGCTCTATATGTACTAGAGCATCAGGATGTGTCTGACGAAACGAAAGCTTTGGCTAACAAGTGCGCAGCAAAAATTCGAGGGTACACCTATTCCGATCAGAAGCTCTGGCTAAGATTTCTGGCTCGGTTAGAAGTTATGTGCGTCGAGTATGGCTTCCATTGCAAGACTCGCAAAACAAAAGACGTGCACAGAGTTCTCGGTCAAATTGTTATGCTGTGCGATGTGTTCATTGATATGTCCCACAAGATTTCGCGACGTGATCGAAATACAATGATCGTACGACTACTAGAAATGCAGGGCTATTGGGATTCGAGTACAAGTAACTGGGAGATCATCCAGAATAAATTGAGGGAAACAGTTGAGAAGCTAAGAAGCACTCCTACAAAGAAGAAAAGTGCCTCTTCGCACCCGCAAGAGAAATTTTTCAACTAACTCCGACTTTCGGAGTTTTTTTAATATGAGAAAGTCTTGACAAGAGAGCATTTTTATGATAGCTTGAGAATAGTCCATTTTAAATTAAGAGGTAGGTCATGAAAAATAGACTGTTGCAGGTTGGATTTGTTGGTTGGTCGTGGATTTCGGTGGTAGCAATTATGCTATTCGGATTCCTATTTCTCGCAACCATGATGGCGATGCCTCGAGGATCCGAAGTGAGCGATGAGTTCAAGCTCATCTTCATGGGTCTGATGCTGCTCGCTATGGGTGGATTCGTGTCAATCGGATTCATGGTGAACAAGTCAAGAGAAAATATCTCATTGCGAGTTCCAGTCATTCTCGGTATTGGATTTGGATTGATCACGATCGGCTCGCTCTATGAAGCAGCAAGAACTGTGAAATCCTATGAAGATCCGAACAGATACTACGAAGTATTCTTCTCGAACTTTTGGTTTCCTGCAATCGCATTCATGCTGATTGCGTGGGGCATGAATAAGTTGCTCTCTCACTTTGAAAACGGGAGTCACGGCACATCATACTGAAAAATACACCCGATACGTCGGGTGTTTTTATATTGACGAAGTATGCAAAATGAACTAGGATCAAAACAAGATGAAGTTCATTAATAGAGAGGAGAACATATGGATGGCGCAGATGTATGGGAAGTGATGCTCGATCAAATCGAGAAAGCGAATCAGCAGTTTGTGACAAATCACAATGCTTATCGAAAGAGTCCACAAAAATGGACACTCGGTCTCGGAAAAGTGCAAGGTATGTGTGGGGTAATAATTGCAGCGAGCGATCGGATTCCATATGCATGGAAAATTCGCATGATCACAAAGTTGGAGGAAATCACACAGACAATTCCAACGCGCCGCTTTACCCAGAACAATTGGCCTCGCAGTCGAAGCGCGATCAAACGAGCAATTCGACACCTCAAAGAAAGTATCCAAACCTCTCCATCGTGAGAGGTTTTTTATTTATCTAGAATTGACAAATACGAAATAAAGGAATAACGTGACACAACTGTTCATTAAGAAGGGCTTTAATTGTGGCAGAAATAAAAATACTAATGGAGCAGACATGACTGTCTCGGCTTTACTGAAGAAAGCACGCGAAGAAAAGTGGGAAGCACAAGACTTATTGGATGTCTTGATGCGTCGAGTTGATAGGCGGTTTCGATATCCGCCGGTTGATCCGGTGATGGTGGCACAAGAGCTTGGCATTGCATGCTTCGATCGCGCTGGATTAAAAGCAAGATGGAATGCGATTATGGTAAGCATGGGAGAGCACGGTCACACACAACCAAGTATTGTTGTTGACAGGGAGTGTACTCCACTTGAGCGTAGATTTGGTTTTGCGAAGGGAATTGGACATCTCATTTTGCATCCCAATACGCGACAACATCGCACCTTAGATTTCACAGAAGGGAATGGTGAATCGTTGGTGGCAAATAGTTTTGCTGCGCGATTATTGATGCCTGGACGAATGTTGTCACAATTAGCTGGACGAATGAAATTTGGAGAAATGGCGTTAGCATTCGATGTAACAGAAAAAATGCTCTCGCAAAGATGGGAGGGATTCTCAATCCTAGGCAAAAAAGCCAATTCATAACTCGATCACAAGATCGGGTTTTTTATTTGGCAAAATCGATCAAAAAATATACACTAAAATATCTATGGAAAAGATCACCATCCAAAATCGGAAGGGGGAGGATGTATCTGTTATGGTCGAAGAAGTTGAGCATGCAAAAGGGCTTGTATTTGTAATGCATGGTTTGGGGGGGGTTTAAAGAACAGCCGTGGTTTGATGTAATCTCAGAAATATTTCGACAGGCAAAATATACCGTAGTACGTTTTGATACGACCAATTCTATTGGTGAAAGTGATGGAAAAATGGAGGATGCGACGGCGACGAATTATTATGAGGATTTGGAGGATGTGATTGCATGGTCATCACAACAAATATGGTATCAGGAAACATTTATATTGGTTGGACATTCATTGGGAGGACTGAGTATCATTCGCTACTACTTGAAACATAAAGGAAAAGTTTCGGCATTGCTACCGATGGCGCCAGTTGTTACAGGTAAGATGTTTTATGAATACGATCATCCCGATATAGATTTTGAACTGTGGAAAGAGGGCGGTGTTCGTGAGTGGAAAAGCAAGGGTAGACCTGATTTAGTTAAGCGATTAAAGTGGGAGTTCATGGAAGACCTATTGCAATACGATATTTTGAAAGATGCAGACCGCATAGACATTCCAATTCTATTGATCGCAAGCGACAAGGATCGTTCAGTTCCACGCGAACAAGTAAGAATGTTGTATGATGCGATTCCTAATTTGGGTAAAACGTATTTTGAAATAACTAATTCTGGTCATACCTATCGTACGCCTGAGCAACTTGCACAATTAAAAGAAGCTGTAAAAAGTTGGATTGCTAAATTATGAGCATGGATCCCGTACGACTACGGGATGACTGTGCGCCGCCACAGTACCACGTCGGGTACATGGCAAGCGATGGGTGCACGGCAAGCATTTTTTTCGTAAAACGTATAACATATAACGTACAACATTATGAGACACATAATAGATTTTCATTCGCATTCGAGGTTTTCGAGGGCTTGTTCTAAGAGTTTGACGATTCCAAATATTTCGCGCGCATGCGAGCTGAAGGGAATTGATATTATTGGAACGTCGGATTTCACACATCCCAAATGGATAAAAGAATGCGAAGAGAATTTGAAAGAAACTTCAGAAGGGTTGTTTGGTTTGAAAGATGGATCATCCAAAACAAAGTTCATGCTCGCGACTGAAGTTGCATGCATCTATAAACAAGGCGGAGCAACACGGCGATTGCATTTAGTATTACTCGCACCATCATTTCAGGCAGTTCACAAACTTATAAAAGTTCTTGAAGCGCAAGGACGCAATCTACATTCCGACGGCCGCCCCATTCTAGGACTTTCTGGGAAAGAGTTATTGAGTATATTATTGGATATTGATCCGCGATTCGAAATGATTCCGGCGCATGCTTGGACGCCGTGGTTCGCGGTATTCGGTTCAAAATCCGGATTTGATAGTTTGGAAGAATGTTTTGAGGAATTAACTCCACACATTCACGCAATCGAAACAGGATTATCATCCGATCCAATTATGAATTGGCAATTATCAGCTTTAGATAATATCACATTAGTTTCAAATTCCGATGCACATTCCCCGGATAATTTCGGTCGCGAAGCAAACGTCATGGATTTAACAAATCCTACATACGAAGAAATTTTGCAGACAATCAGAAACAAAGACCGCAACAAATTTTTATACACGATCGAATTCTATCCGGAAGAAGGAAAATATTACGCAGATGGACATCGCGATTGTGATGTTGTACTCACACCAGAAGAAACCGCGAAACTAAGAGGCGCTTGTCCAAAATGTAAAAAACCTCTAACAGTAGGCGTCCGCAACAGAGTAAATGAAATCGCAGACCGCGCGCATGGATTCGAACCAGAAAATAAAATCCCATTCAAACACATCGTCCCACTCCGAGAAACAATTTCCGCTGTCGTTGGCGTAGGAAAAAAATCAAAAAAAGTTGCTGGAATTTATGATCGACTCGTCGGTGTGATCGGAAATGAATTTGAAATATTATTAGATATCCCGATAGAGAGAATCGAACAAGCAACAGACAAACACATCGCACAAGCAGTGCAACGCGTACGCGAGGGAAACGTATTTGTATCACCAGGATACGACGGAGTATACGGAACAGTATCCGTCACAAAACCCGGAGAAACAATAGGAATTAAGCAACTAAAATTAGTCTAATCTATTAGTATTAAGGTTGACAAAGCAGCAGAATCATGCTATAGTTCAACCGTTCTTTGGAATTCAAATAGACTAGTCTGTGGTTTCACATGGTGTGATAACATGGTCCGGTCAACAGAAAAACAGGAGGGACAGGTCAATGGCTAGTCTTTTCGCACAAACTCGAGGCGGTCGCCTCATGGAATTCGTCGATCGATTCGGCAGAGCAGGCATGACGCCCGACGATCTGGAAAAGATCATCAGTAAAGGAAATGAGGATGTCTTTGCTGACATGCTCAAAGCGATGCGTGAACATGATATATTCCGTCTCATTCATGGTCGCTTCAAGCCACTCGATGACAAGATCGAGATGGTGCGTCAGTGGCCGGGGGTGACGGAGAAGCAGATCGAAGTTGCTCTAGACGAAGCAAAAGATCGCATCGCACGCTTCGAGAAAGAAAGTCCGGAGAATCCACTGCTCAACATCGTGGTATCGGTGTATCAGGATGACGCACCTTCAACTCTCATCTACGCACGAGATCGCATGTGCGAGACGTTCGGCGACGAGTTCTGGCAGTGGGATCCTGCGTATGCTGAAGGGATCGACGAGAATCGCGTTCGGTATCTGCAGGACGAAGATGGCAATACTATCGTTCCGGTGTACCGCAACTGTGTTCGCATCGAAGTCGTTGATCTCGGTGCACACTTCAATCGGAAAGACGGAACCATCGCCAAAGATGTCCGTGGCAAAGATTCAGCGCATTTCGCTGTGATCTTCACCGCGGCACAGGATCCAACATGGATTCGCCAGATTGATGATGAACAAATTCCATGGGTTCTCGCTTGTGGACTCGAGCTCAGCGTCCCTAGATGCGATGTGTGGATGAACTCGCCGAGCGTCGGCCGCCGCGGCGACGAGGCGAGGCTGAGCGCCGATCACGTCGGCAGCCGTTTTCGCTACACGTCGATCGCTGTCCTCTGGGAGTAGGGAGCTAGGCACTCGGACATTCGACTCTCGGATCCTAGATTTATAGTCTTTATTTCTCCTGTCTAGCGATAGCTAGACAGGAGATTTTTTTACCCAAAAAATCCTGCCGACCCTCCTTCGCTGCGCTGCGGTGGGCACGCAAGCACCTCATTTGGAGAAACAAAAACCCCCCGACAAGCATCGGAGGGGTTCTTGTGTAAGGCTATCGTTTTTTACGACGTTTCGCCTTTCGTTTAGCTGGCTTACGTTTCGCTGCTTTTCGTTTTGCAGGCTTGCGCTTTTTCGCAGCCTTTCGTTTAGCAGGTTTACGTTTTGTAGCTTTTCGCTTAGCTGGTTTTCGTTTCTTGGCTGCCTTTCTTTTGGCAGGCTTTCGTTTCTTCGCAGCTTTTTTCTTAGCAGGCTTTCGTTTTTTCGCAACCTTTCGTTTCGCAGGTTTACGTTTCTTCGTTGCCTTGCGTTTAGCTGGCTTACGCTTTGTAGCTTTTTTCTTTGTTACTTTCTTGCGCTTCGCTGGTTTGCGTTTCGCAGTCTTGCGTTTAGCTGGTTTGCGTTTAGCCGGCTTTCGTTTCTTTGCTGGCATAAAACATTGAGCACCTCCTTTCACATCGTGAGTAACATCGCACCCACGAGCATCTCAAAACTTTTTTCTGTTTGTTTTTGTTTTGAAAAAAATTTTGGAAAACTTTTTTGATCTCGAGTTTTGTTTTTGTGCTTGTGCACGCGTGCACTCGTCGATCACATACATTATACGTTTAAAAAAAAATAAAAAAAAGTAAAAAAATTTTTTTATGTTGATAACTTTGTAAACGACTTACGTTCTACGTTGTACGTTCTAGGGTGGACGTGAAGATAATTCTGATGTAAATTCATATTAAAAGTTTTAAAATTATTTTTTATGGAGCCATGGAGAGAGTTGAGAGTTTGGAAACACGCACATGATTTGGTGTTGTGCGTATACAAAGTTACAAAAAGATTTCCTCATGAAGAACGTTATGGACTGACTTCACAGCTACAGCGAGCAACTGTTTCTGTTGCTGCCAATATTGTGGAAGGAACGAAGAGGATGACAGCGAAGGATCAGCAACGCTTTTTAATGATGGCAAATACATCACTCGAAGAGGCTAAGTATTATTTTATTCTGGGTCTTCATCTAAATTACATATCAGAAGAAAATGCAACAGAATTAACAAAAAAAGCGAGAAATATAGGAAGAATGATCAGTGGTATGATTACTAGGTACAATGTGAAGAAATAAATACAACGTACAACGTAGAACGTAGAACCCTCATGTTGACAAACATGAGAATAAATGGTAGTCTCATAAAAGTTCATTTCACAAACACAGGAGAAAAAAATGAAATATTTTGCAGTGGTATTCGTGTGTTTGTTTACATTACAAGCACATGCAAAATCAATTGCAATTCTGATTGTATCGAACGACAGAAAAGTCGATCAAGAATTACTAGATGATACAACAGAGTCGGTGATGTTTCGCATCACCAAAACGCACAAGCTGAATGTCATTCCGAAGGAACGGTTTGAGCAGCTGATCGAATACAAACATCCACGAAAGCCTGGCGCGTGTTTTTACGGAGAAGGGAACACATCAATGTCGCAGCGATGTTTGCAGGAAGCTGTAAACAAGACGAAAGCAATCTATGCGATCATCGTGCGAGTCATTCCTTTCAAGGGAACGCATAAGCTCGAGTTGCATGTGATCAGGCGCGGAAACGCACAGTCGGTATTTTCGACAACGCGTTACACGGTGAATGTGAGAGAGGTGCGTTCATTTATGGATGCGTGCGCGCTACTTATCATGGATGAAGTGAAGGAGCTGAATAAACCGCGATTTCATCGCATCGTACGCCGCATCGATTTCAAAGAAAGGCGTCATCAGCGAGCTCCTATTGATTGGGGTTCTATCGCGATTCCATCGGTAACTACATCCAACAAACCATACTACACATGGAGTGCAGTAGGATCGGGTGTGTTGACTGCAAGTTTCAGCATCGCAGCAATCGTGATTGGTGCGCAGGCAAAAAGTGCAGAAGAAAAAATTCAGCTGTGTGCAACTCAACCGTGTCCAGAGTTGCAGGGAAGCGCACGCGATGATTTCATTGCAGACGGGGAATCCAAAACCACAACTGCAAATGTCATGATTGGGCTTGCATCGGCATTCGCTATTTCAACCACCGTACTTGCTGTGTTGAGTGCATATGAGGATGATCCGGTGGATACAATTCCATCGCTATCTGTCACGCCGCTCGCAAACGGTGCACAACTAAACATGAGTTTATCATTCTAAAACAGGATCCCTCTAATTGAGGGATTTTTTAATACTAGCGGTGCACAGAACTGTTTGATATAATAATTTCCTATGAGAACTCAAGCCCATCACCACGTTAGTTTCAAAAAAATGCGCTCCGTATTCTTTTTTGTACTGATCATATTGCTCACCATCGCAATGCTGGTATTATTACGACCGTTTTTCTTCCCACTATTTTGGGCAGCGGTAATCGGAGTAATGTTTTATCCAACATACGCAAAAATTTTAAAGAGTACGAAATTAGAAGCAGTGAGTTTATCGATTGCACTGTTACTTGTCCTGCTCACGATCATTTTGCCACTCGCAATTATCGCAACACTTTTAGTAAAAGAATCCCTCGAATTATATCAAGCAGTGCAACAGTCAGGAATTTTCACAAACGTTGATGTAAACGATGTATCATCCAAATTAGAAGGAACGTTTCTTGCGCCATACATCGAATCAGTCAAAACAGAATGGAAAACATACGCAGAAGCAGCAACACGTGAACTTTCTGCATACTTATTTGAAAGCATCAAAAACATCACATCAAATACACTGACATTCATGTTTCAGTTGTTCATCATGTTTTACGCATTATTTTATTTCCTACGCGATGGTAAAAAAATGCTCGCTCGACTCATGCATCTTTCACCTTTGGGAAACAATTACGAGAAGAGATTATTTGAACGATTCACCTCAACAACTCGTGCGACATTAAAAAGCACATTAATTGTTGGAGGTGTGCAAGGACTAATTGGAGGTTTGATGTTTTATTTCACCGGCATTCAAGGAGCATTTGTGTGGGGTGTAATTATGTTAGCGCTCTCACTCATTCCATTAGTCGGTGCATTCTTAATTTGGTTGCCCGCAGGTTTAATAATGCTTGCTTTGGGAAATGTGTGGCAGGGCATCGTCATTCTTGTGGTGGGAACATTCGTCATTTCACTTATCGATAATATTTTGCGGCCGCCACTTGTTGGTCGTGATATTCAAATGCATCCACTCGTTGTATTACTCACAACATTAGGCGGACTCATTTTCTTCGGAATTTCCGGATTTGTGATCGGGCCGATTATCGCCGCGCTCTACATGTCGATTATGAATGTATACGAGGAGTATTATAAGTCGTCGCTTGAGAAGAATTAGTAATCCAAAAATCCATAAATCGAGAAATCGAGAAAACAAAAAAAGCCCCGGCCAGTTGGTCGGGGTTTTGGTTTAATCCAGAAAGTTTGAGGTCGCATTTGCAACCCACGCATAATTCTTCACAAGCTTCGCCATGGTTTCAGGTGATGAGTCTTTTGCATCGCGATACACTTGCTTGGATTTCTCTTGCGCCTTATCACCTTGTGGCCAGATGCGCCATGAATCATTATCAATAACATCGGCCACCACAAGATGTTCTGTCACACCACCGATATAACCACACTCGATTTTCAAATCAACAAGCTGAACGTCCTGTTTTGCCCAAGCCTTCTCAAGAACCTCAAACACCCGAACAACAAACTCACGAAGTTGTTGGAGCATCTTGAAAGTGCTTGAAGGATTATCGAGTGGCGACTCCATCATGAATCCCTTCTTCATGGGAACTTTTGGCTGGAAGAATAAGACTTTCCGTCGGACAAAATCATGAACTATCAGTGGGTCATGTAATGAATCATCCTTAAAGAAAAACTCAACAACAAGGGGGTCAAAACGTTCACCTTCTTCTGTATGAGGATTCCGCTTGAGATACGATCCGGTTGCAACACGACGAGCAACACATTCAATAGGAACCATCACGGCTTTGTGCGCACGGAATGAATGATCACTCTCACGACTTACGTAATGTGTTTTAATGCCGTTCGTTTCCAACAACTCAAAACAATTACAAGTAACTTCATTGGCCAGTTCACGTTTGTTTTCAAGCTGATCATGCTTCACGCCATCGCCAGCAGTGATATCATTCTTACTTTCAATTACTACTTGGAACGGTTGAGTCAGATCACTCCAAATGATCTTGGTTTTGCCTTCGTTGAGTTGCTGACGCTCTACTACCATCTGTAACCTCCATTTTAAGGATCAAGATCGTAAGTTACCACAATTAAAAAAAAGCGTCTAGCGATGACAGGTTTATCATGCCAACCAAACAGCGCTGATAATAGTGAGAGCTATGAGAGAAGTGAAAACAGAAACTAAAATAACGCCCGCTGTAAGTTTCTGTCCCAACTTATATTGTCCTGAAAGAATAAATGCAGTAACAGCTGTAGACGTCGCGGCCATCGCAGTTCCAACAAATAATGGAACGCCAGTAACTCCAAGAAACTGCAAAACAATCATCGTGGCAACTGTCGGCAAAACAACTTTCAAAAGCGAAATCGTAATAGTCGGAATCCACGGGATTTGTTTTGGTTTAATATCAAATAAAAACGCACCCAAACCAAGTAGCGCGGTCGGCCCAGCAGAATCAGAAAGAATCTGAATAAATGACATCGCAAATTCAGGGAGTACAGGAAATGAGAAAACCGGCCACAGTATACCGAGCAAGACTGCCCACAAAAAAGGAAGCTCAAGCATCGTATGCAACACATCTTTCTTGATTGTCGATTTTGAAAAACGATTCAAAACCACAATACTCACAAACAACATCACCACAACCAAAACCACACTCAATAAAGATGCATACACAACACCTTCATTCCCAAAGGTAAATCGAGCATACGGAATTCCAAGATAGGCTGTTGATCCAAACGTAACTAACATCGGCAAAGTGGCTCGCGTCGATTTTTTAATCCGCTTCATCGCAAGAAAGGGGAGAAGCATCACAACAACAATCAAATGCGCCAACAAAACACCTCCCAACAATTTCAAATCTTCAGAAAGTATTCGTCCGGAAACATCAGTCGTAATCAACGCATAAAAAATCAACGCCGGCAGCGCGATATAATACGCATAACTATTCATCACCTCAACAGAAGATTTTCTCCAGATTTTTACATGACGACACAGCCATCCAATCGCAATAATGCCGAACGTTGGGACGATGGATGAGAGCAAGGCTGATAGCATAGTCTTACATTATAACATATTCCAATTGACAGCTGATGCTAAATAAGGAATAATATGATCCATAATCAAATGCGTCTCTGTAGTTTAACGGATAAAACGATGGGCTTCGGACCCATTGATGGGGGTTCGATTCCCTCCGGGGACAAATCAGAGAACCGCTCTTCTCGAGTGGTTTTTTGATCCTCACAAAGATGGGGGTTCCACCCCACTCACTCGTTCCTCGCTCGGGGATATCGTAGAGATTCCCCCGGGGACATATACAAAAAATCACTCGCAGAGTGATTTTTTGTACGCGTTGTTTGATTTATGATACCCAACCCTTTGTCGCAAGCCCCTTTTCCGCTGCATCAGTTTGCGCTTCTTGTTTTGAAGTTCCTTCTCCTTCGCAGACCAACTCATCTCCAAGATACACTCCAATAACAAAATGCTTTTTATGATCCGGGCCAGTTTCTTTATGAACGCGATAGGTTGGCGTGTAGTTTACGCGCGCTTGTGATTCCTCTTGAAAACGAGATTTCGGATCGAGGTATAATTTGTTTTCTAAAATGTGTGGTAGCTTCGCAATCATGAATTCATGAATAAATTGCCCAGCAATTTCATATCCGCGATCCAAATGAATCGCACCGATCAATGCTTCAACAGCATTTGCCAAAATATATTGTCGCGCTTTGGATCCCTTATCTTTCGACTCACCCTTTGAAAGATACAAACTCTCCTCCAAATTAATCTGCCGACCAACTTCTGCAAGCATCTTAGAATTCACCAAAGCCGCACGCCAGTTTGTGAGTTCTCCCTCAGGATTATCAAACTCACCATAGAGATGTTCCGTAACAACTAACTCCAAAACCGCATCTCCCAAAAACTCGAGCCGCTCATTATGATCCAAATGAAAATCAGAATGCTCATTCAAATAAGATCGATGAACAACAGCCTGCTTCAGCAAATCAAGATTCTTAAACTCGATATTGATTGTCTCCTGCAATTTTTTTAAATTTTCTGCTCCCATATAAAGTCAAAAACCGGAGATCGAACATACACATACCATTGCATGATATACATATGCCCAATATACGGTTTGATAGTTATTAAGCTTCTTTTTCCTCTCCTTCTTTTTCCTCTTTTTTCTTCGGTGGTTTCAAATCAGCTTCCTTCATCTCTCCAGATTCTTTAATATCATTATAAATCGCACCCAAAACACCATTTACGAATTTTCCACTTGATTCACCACCAAACGACTTTGCCAATTCAATCGCCTCGTTAATAGCAACGCGCGATGGAATATTTTCAGTCATTTTCATCTCATACACACCAATACGCAAAATATTACGATCAACATTGGTAATTTGCTCCAAAGGCCAGTCTGGCGCGTATTGCACGATAATCTCATCTATATCCTTTTGATTATCCAAAACACCATGAACTAACTCACGAGAAAACTCATGATCGTCCAATCCTGGGCCAAATTCAGTTAAATTGTAAGAAATAGTCTCTTCCAAATCCATGTTTTCAAACTTTTCCGGCATCGATCGCTGGGTAAAATCCCATTGATAGAGTGTTTGCATGGCGATGGAACGAGCGAGGTGGCGATTAGCCATAAAGAACGAGGTTAGACTAAATATTTTTATTTATATTTTTTTGTCTAAGTTTACACAGTTCGTCCGCGATAGGTACCACAAGATGAACATGCGTGATGTGGTTGACGCGGCGCTTTACACTTTTCACACGTACTTGTTGTCTGTGTTTTAAGTGCAAAATGAGATGCGCGCCGTTTTCTCTTAGATGAGGTATGTCTGTGGCCTGGAAGTGCCATATTTTCTAGCGTTTAGCGGTTAGCATATAGCGTTTAATAAATTTTTAGCGAGCATAGCGAGGTCTAATCGCTAATCGCTAAAAGCTATACGCTCAACATACTATCAAGACCTGTGTATAAATGCAAGATGTCCAAAAATAAAATAACTAAATTGAGTTTAATTGGATGGTATCTTTGACAAAATCACCTAAAACTGCTATTATGTGTTTGTAGTGGTGCAAAGGTCGAAAGACCGCACCACTTTTTGTTTGTAAATGTGATATGATGAGTTTTCATTATATCTCTTTACTCATTCCATTAAATGTTCAGGATTATGGCTTGTCGAAATCCTCAATTTAAGGCGTTTTACCATCTACATAAGTGGATGCTCGCTTTGATTTTCATCACATGTACAGCATTCTGTGCGGCTTTTCTAGCTCCAAGTAGCGCATACGCGCAAGATGAAGAGAGAAGAGACGAAATCGAAGAAGTTTCAGAAGAAGCGCAAGAAGATATTGAGATTTCATTAGAAGAACTAGAAGTTGAGGAAGCGGCAGTACTGCCAGACAGTCCATTATATGGTTTCAAAAGGTTTGGAAGAGCTTTCAAAGAAGCTTTTACGTTTAATCCGGTAAAAAAAGCCGAAGTGAGGCTTGAACATGCAAATAGAGAACTTGCTGAAGCGCAACAATTGTTAGAAGAGCGTCCAGAAGAAGCAAAAGCAGCAAAAGCAGCGGCAAAAGCTGTGGAGCGATACGAAAAAAGAATTGAAAAGATTTCCGACAAAGTTGAAGATTTTCGCGAAAGAAAAGAAGAGGGTGATGAAAAAGTTGGAAAATTACTTGAAAAGGTGATTGATAAGCAAATCAAACACAGAAAAGTTCTAGAGAAAATAGAGTCTAAAATCGACAAACACGCACCGCAAGATGTTCGAGACGAAATTCGAGATCGATTAGTACAAAGTCGAGATCGTGTTGCAGAACATTCAGGTGAGTTTATTGGAAACATTGAAAGAGATGCTGAAAAATTAGCAGAACATATTCATGCTGCTCTTGAAAAACAAGAAGGTTCAGAGTTCCGTGATTTTAAAAATGTAGAAGTATTACGTCATTTTGCAGATCATGCGCCAGAAGGTGCGCGAGATGCATTTAGATCAGCAGAAGATCGAGCTTTTGATCGATTTTCAGATCGAATGGGTCAATTATCTCCAGAAGATCGAACGCATAAATTCGAAAGATATGTGAGAAATGTGCACGGTGATGAAACTGTTCACATGGAACTATTCGATCGTCTTGAGCAAGAAGAAGATTTACCAGATGATATTCGTGAAAAAATGGAAGTTGCAAAAGATATTGCAGCACGCCGTTTTCAGACAAGACTAGAAGATGGTGATCGGTATGGTGATGAATATCGTGATAGATTTAGAGAGCGCGCACTCAAGCGATTCAAGGGCGATTCTCCAGATGTTGGACAACTGCGCGCAGTTCAAGAAATGCGACAACGCATGGAGTTTCAAGATGAAAAAATTCGTCTCGAAGTTGAGGCTGCTGAAGAAGAGTCAGTGAAAAAATTCGCAGAACAATTTTCAGATACTGAATCACAAGATCAAGTTGCGCGATTCCGTCAGCTTTCTAAGCAAATGGCGGAAAATCCAGATCCAACAACATTTCGATTATTACAAGCTCTTGAAGAAGAGGTGAAACAAGATCCGGAAAAGCGGAAGTTTATTGAACAAATGGAATCTCATGCGCGTTCAGAATTTGCGCAACGTGCAGCACAAGAAGGTGATGAGTTTTTAGAACGAATCGCCTCATCAAACCCACATGATTTAGAGATCTTCGAGGATTTAAGAAGAGAGTTTAGTGAAAATCCAGATGGTTTCTTTGGGCCGCCACCAGGTGAGTTTGATGGATTCAGTACAGGGCCAATTGGTTCTGACAGAGAAGGGTTCAGTACAGGTCCAATCGGTTTTGATCGAGAAGGATTTAGCACGGGGCCAATTGGAGATGAAGGGCGTCGTTTTGATGGTCCACCTCCCGGATTCGAGCAATTCTTCGAGAAAGCAAAGCAACATCAATCAGAGCGAATTACAGATCATCTGCGCGGGATTGAAGATCCGGAATTATTCGAATCATTTGAAAATAGATTCCGAGATTTGGATGAAGGAATTTTCGAGGAACTCAAGCATCGACAAGGTTCATTTGAAGAAACGCTTTTCGATCGACGAGATTTCGCGAAAGCACGAGAACTTGAAGAACATGAGCGTCGATCACGACAAGAATTGTCTGGTGATCGTGATAGATTAAACAATGAATTCAATGAACGTGAGCGAAGTGCCAGCTCTGATGAAGAGCGTCATGCAATTTTGCAAGAGCGATTGGAAAAAGAAAGCGAATTAAATAATCGTGAATTAGAATCTCGACGAGAATTATTTGAGCAGCGTATTGGATCAGATCCATTCTGTGACGAACGTTGTCAGCAAGCTGAACGAGATCGATTTAAGAATCGAATTGATGAAAGCAGAAGAGGTTTTGAAGATGACGCAGAATTGCGTCGCGGACAAGCTGATTTACAACGATTCTTGCACGAGCGTGATAATGAGCGTCGTCGAGCTGAAGAGGCTGCTCGTGATGAGCATGGTGATGAAGGTGAGGATCGGCATTTTGAAGATTTCGGTCCACCAGAAGATTTCTTCCCTCCAGCTTTTGAAGAAGAGCGCAGAGAAGAACGTCGTGATTTCGGTCCACCAGAAGGTTTTGTGCCTCCTCCATTTGAGGAAGATCGATTCCAACCACCAGCTTTTGACGAACAGCGCGAAGAAAGAAAAGAAGAAGAGCGTCGCGAGGAAAGACGAGAAGAGCGTCCTGTCTTCGAGCGATTCGAACCAAGATTTGAACCACCACCAAAACCTGAAGAAGTCTTTGAGCATTTCGAAGAGCGTCGAGAAGAACGACGCGAGGAAGTTCCTCCGCCAGTGTTTGAACGTCATGAAGAAAGACCATCAGAACCTGTATTCATTCCACAACCTGTTCGCGAAGAACCTCGTGTAGAAGAAAGACGAGAAGATTTCCGACCACCAGAACCTGTGTTTGAGTATCGTGAAGAACGACCGCCAGAACCTGTATTTACACCTCCACCAACAGAGGTGGCACCTCCTGCTCCGGAGCCGGCGCCTGAAGAACGTCGCGAGGAGCCAGCACCGCCACCTCCTCCGTCACCGGTAGAGATCGCTCCGCCGCCAGCTGAATTTAGTGAACCGCCACCAGATGAGCGAAGATCTAGTGTACAGCGTTTCATAACAGGATTATTTAGTGATCTCTTTATGAAGTCTGCACTTGCTGGTTGGTAGGTTGTCGAGAAATCTAAAAAACCAGAAATCAAGAAACAAAGAGCGTTTGGGCGCTCTTTTTTGATGATTGACAAAGTGGGGTAAAAGGGATAGAGTGACAAATGCGATCATTAAAAGGAGAACTCATGAAAAGTAGGCATAAGAAAATGTTGTTCGTGATTCTGTTTGTAGTTAGCGCGCTAGCTCTCGTTCATCCAATGGTGGGTGTGGTTGCTGCATGTGCATCAATGGTGGGTATGTCTTTCATGCTCTCCACAAAAGAGCCTCAACGCCAAAAGATCGAACTCCGAACAAGAAACAAGAGAGGGCAACGTGATCACTAGAGCAGTTATAGCAATAGGAGGTCATCAGGCAATGGATCCAGATAGTGCACTCATTGTCTGCCTCACTATAATTGTGGTACTTGCGGTGCTGGAAATTCGAGCACGAAGAAAAGAGAAGAGAGAATAAGTGCAAGAAATTAAGAATGCACAGAACAAGAATCACACTGAACATCAGCCCACGCGGCTGATTTTTTATTGACAGTAGTACATAACTGTGATAGTTTCATGACGGATCATTCAAAGGAGAGTGCGATGAAAATCGAACCGATCAACACAAAAACCTGGCATTATCAGTTGTGGAAGGCGAGCTACTTGGTGAATTCCTCAAATCGACCAGAGCAAACAACGCTGTGTCCGTACTTCTGGCGCATTGGTTTGGGAGCGATTATGACAGTGGTTCTGTTTGCAGTACTCATTGCGTTGATGCTCATCGCAACAGCTGTCTACGGAGTTATTTCACTCGCACGTCTCATGTTCGGTTTTAGTATCATGTATCCAGATATTAAAGACTCGACCGCTCCAAACATCCATCATGATTTACCACGGATTCCACTAGGAAAATCAGGAATGCATCCGGCATGGCTCATGACTCCGCTCACTATCGGATTATTTGTGTGGTGGCACATCGATTTTTTCATGATCTTTGTTAACGTAGATTTACATCCATTTTTGACACTGATGGGCCAAGCTGTGCCTATATTGATAGGTCTGATGGTTTTCATAGTAGCTGCGATCACTTTATTCGATTCAGAATTCGGGTGGTTGGTCAGGCGACGGTATCGGGCTGCACGGGACAAAGTATGCCCGATCATCACATTTGTCGAAGATGAACCAGTCGGACAAGACGCAGAATAACAAAGACCCCGAGAATCGGGGTCTTATTTTTTTAATGTTTATCACGGAATCCTTCAACTTCGCTCAGGATGACCATGCACCACGTTGGGTGCACGGCAAGCACTAGATCATCGTCACGGTTGCAACACGATCTCCATCCTTTTTAAATTTCATGATGCGGACTCCTTGCGTTGCGCGAGAAATCTTTGAGATTTTTTGAATGGGAGTTCTGATAACTTGGCCATTGTGTGACATCGCAATAATATCTCTATCGTCTTTTCCGCTCACCAAGAATGACGCAACAATTCTTCCAGTTTTCGCGGTAATCTTCGCAGTCAAGATTCCAGAACCACCACGACCCTGCAATCGATAATCATCAACTGCAGTTCGTTTTCCATATCCATTTCCCATCACTGTAAGCAACTGAATTGTTCCAGATCGTTTCGGATCTAACACATCCATTCCCACAACCTTGTCCTCACCCTTCAATTTCAATCCTCGAACTCCAGCTGCAACACGCCCCATCTTTCTCAACTGTTTTTCATCAAATCGAATTGCTTGCCCGCCATCAGTCGTTAACATCACGTGATCTTTTCCGGTTGATGGTTTCACCCATCCCAAAACATCTTCCGATTTCAATTTAATCGCAATCAAACCAGAGCGTCGCACATTTGCGAAATCCTGCAAATCAACTTTTTTAATAACACCCTTTTCAGTCGCCATCACCAAAAATTTTGCATCATCATAATCAGAAATTGGCAGTGTTGTCGTAACTTTTTCACCAGGACCAAGCTGCAAGAAATTCACCATCGCCTGACCCTTCGCAGTTCGAGACCCTTGCGGAATATCGTACGCTTTCAATTGGAAAACTCGTCCGCGAGATGTGAAAAAGAGTACGTCAGAATGTGTTGAAGTCACAAACATTGAATCAACCATATCCTCTTCCTTCGTCGTCAATCCAATCACACCCTTTCCGCCACGAGATTGCTTCTTAAATGTATCTGGAGGTAACCGTTTCAAATATCCATCTTTTGTCATCACCACAAGCGTATCTTCATCTGGAACCAAATCCTCCATTGAGAAATCCTTCACACCCTTTGCGATAATTTTTGTTCGACGTTCATTTCCAAATTGATCACGCAATCCTTCAACTTCTTTCTTCACAACAGTTTCGATTTTCTTTTCAGATTTCAATAATCCTTCCAAATCCGCAATCAACTTTTTCTTTTCCTTTAATTCATCTTCCAATTTCTTTCTTTCCAATGCAGCGAGTTGAGATAATCGCATGTCCAAAATCGCATTCGCTTGAATATCAGAAAGTTTAAATCGTTTCATTAATTTCTCACGAGCATTATCGCGATCTTTTGACGCACGAATCAATTTAATAACCTCACCAATCTTTGCTTGCGCCTTCACCAACCCCATCAAAATATGCGCACGTTCTTTCGCACGTTTCAATTCAAATTCCGCACGACGACGCACAACATTTTTTCGATGTTTAATATACTCATTCAAAATCATCTTCAAGTTCAACACGCGTGGCTGAATACCATCAATCAGCGCCAACATATTCACATGAAAACTCGTCTGCATTTGCGTATGTTTATACAACAAATTCAAAACTTTCTTCGGATAAGAATCTCTCTTCAATTCAATCACCACTCGCACACCCTCACGATCAGACTCATCTCGTAAATCACGAATCCCATCAATTTTTTTATCTTTCACCAAATCCGCAATCTTCGTAATTAAATTTGCTTTGTTCACTTGATACGGAATCTCACTCACGATAATTCGAAACGATCCAGACTTCACCTCCTCAATTTCTGCAACCGCACGCATGACGATCCCACCCTTACCAGTCGCATACGCTTGCAAAATATCTTTCTTATTATAAATCACCGCACCAGTAGGGAAGTCTGGCCCTTTCACATGCTCAAACAAATCCTCAACTGTAACTTTCTTATTTTCAATCAAAGCGATAATTCCATTACACAATTCAGTGAGGTTGTGCGGTGGAATATTTGTCGCCATACCAACCGCAATTCCAACCGTTCCATTCAATAACAAATTCGGCAATAACGCGGGCAGAACCGTTGGCTCTTTATGCGTGTTGTCATAGTTATCACCCCAATCAACAGTTTCTTTGTCGATGTCTGACAAAAGAGTTTCTGAAAGTTTCTCCAACTTCACCTCCGTATAACGCATCGCAGCAGCACGATCTCCATCCATTGAACCAAAGTTTCCTTGTCCGCGAATGAGTTTTTCACGCATGTTAAAATCCTGCGCCATGCGAACAAGAGTGTCGTAAATCGCTGTATCACCATGCGGATGATATTTTCCCATCACGCCACCAACAACAAATGCAGATTTTCTGAATTTCGCATTCGATTTCAAACCCATACTCCACATCGTATAAAGGATACGTCGATGTACAGGTTTCAAGCCATCTCGAACATCAGGAAGCGCACGCGATACAATAACCGACATGGCGTACTCGAGATAAGAAGATTTCATTTCCTCAACCAAAGGCTGCGGAATAATTTCTCCGATCAAAGGTTTTTCGGGTTCCAATTCTTTAGTTAATTTTTTTGCCATATTAGTTGTGCGTAGATGTCGTAGTTTTTTCAAGTTCTAATTGAATTGCATCGATAAGTTCCTGAGGGAGCTCAAGTGTAGATGATGCGGCCGCAGCTTCCTCCTCCTGTTTTTTCAAAATAAATGCTTTTTGTTTTTCAAATCTCTCTTGTTCTTCATCAAACTTTTTTCCAAACTCCGCCAGATCCTCCTTGAGCTGATCGACTACAGGGTTATCTTTATCCTTTGCATCGTCAACAAGTTGTAATACATATTTGCCAGTTGTTTGAAACCAGAAATAGATGATCGCACAAATAATCAATACAAATGCGATAATAATAATGATGGTGTTAGGTGCTTTCTTCATAGGCCACCCCAGCTATCATTGTGGTGTTTTCAATATAACAACCGCCATTTCATCATCCGGCAGATTTTTTCGAACCGCTTTAAACTTATCAGTCTTTTGAGCATCTTGCGCGCCGATTTCCTTCAGGAATGCATCGAGAGTTCCGTGTGTGTTATCCAATCCTTTTACTTTATACGCCATAGGGATCACAACTCGAGGCTGAATCGTTTGCACCAAATTCACAGCCTGATGAGGTTTCAATGTATCCTCTCCACCAACTGGAACAAACAACACATCAACATCTCCAAACGATTCGATTAATCCATCTGGAACATTTCCTTTGAACAATCCAACGTGTACAAAGCGTACATTCCCAACATCAAATCGATAGACAGTTGCATCTCCAAATGGCGTTCCATGAATCATCACTCCTTTAATCTCATATTCACCCGGACCAGTAATTTCAAATGGATCGCCCGAAACTCCTTTCAAGTCTTTATCTCCTCGCGTCGCCATGACAACATTTCCCGCGCCAATTCCCGGCACAGTCACGCCTTTGGGTGTATAAGGATCAACAACGACCGTGAGGTCGCGCGATTGAGTTTTTTCTTGTAATCGAATGCATGTGTTGCCGTGGAATGTCACGTACATAGGCTCTCCGGAGGTTACTTCTTTATATAGATGACAATTATACGAGTTTTGGGGGTTCTTGGCAATAGATGATCGAGAATTATGAATTATGTATTATGAGTAATGGGTTGTGATTGACTCTTTAAGTACGTGTACGTATTATATGTGTACCTTGGAGAAAGGTAAAAAGAATTGTCTGATTCGCCAATCAGGGGATTCGGGGTCGGTCTACGGATCGACCTTTTTTATTTTTGTTGTCTAAGCTTGACAACAAAATATTTAACACGATACAATAGTAGTGCTGTGGGCCGGGGATGGTTTCGAACAGAGTTTTACCAACTTCTGTCTCCGGGGTTCGATTCCCCGTCGGTCCATGGTGCTATAGCTTGACAGTACATAAAGATAAGTAGTATACTAATACCAAGTTGGTAAAACTCTATTCGGATCATCCGAGAAAAAAATCCCCGCAAGGGGATTTTTGGTTGACAAATACAAGGAAGATGTGTAGAGTTAAATCATTGAGCGTCGGGCATGCCCGCTGTGAGGGGTGACATCTTCGGATCGACCCCCTCTTTTTTAATTAAATTGACAAAAAAACAACAATAATCTACAATAATCCCAATCAAAAATCTTACTAAACCCACGCATTTATTAATACTCCGCGCGTGGTCGGGGGCCGTAATATCACCAAAGATAGCGGATAAAAGTAATTTTTTTTATATATGACAGTTGCACAAGAAGTTAAAAGCGAATTCGATGAATTAATCGCTGACAAGACATATCACAAATTTCCTAAAGTAGGAGATGTTATTGCAGGACAAGTTATCGCAGCCTCACGAAATGAGGTTCGTATTGATATCGACGGCGTAGCTGTTGGTGTTGTCCGTGGACAAGGGCTATATAATGAGTCACCAACATACTCTCAATTAAAAGCTGGTGACACAGCAGAAGCAACAGTCCTCGAATTAGAAAACGAAAACGGAGAATTAGAATTATCATTCCGCGAAGCTGGATACAAAAAGACATGGGATGAATTGGAAAACTTGGTGAAATCTGGCGACCCAGTTCAGGCTACAATCGTCGAAGCAAATAAAGGTGGATTGATTGCAATGGTTGCATCAGCTCGCGGCTTCTTACCTGTCTCACAATTATCTCCAGACAACTATCCGCGCGTACAAGGCGGCGACAAACAAAAGATCCTCGAAAAACTCAAAGGATTTATCGGAAAGGAATTGACTACGCGCGTCATCGATATAGATAAAAAAGAAGAAAAGGTCATTGTTTCAGAAAAGGCAGTCTGGGAAGAATCAAAAAAGAAATTACTCGAAAAATTCGAAGTAGGACAAACTGTGAAGGGAAGTATCACAGCCCTCACATCATTCGGTGCATTCGTGGAATTCGAAGGTGTCGAAGGTTTGATCCATATTTCAGAACTCACATGGAAGCGCATTAATCATCCATCTGATGTCGTGAAATCTGGCGATGCGGTTGAAGCGCAAATCATCGAAATTTCTGGTGCAAAGATTTTCTTGTCTGTGAAACGTCTTTCAGATGATCCATGGAAAGGATTGGAAGCACAAATGAAACCGGGTGATAAAGTGAAAGGAAAGGTAATTAAAGTCCAACCATTCGGATTAGTAGTTGAAATCACAGAAACTGTGCATGGTTTGGCGCATATCTCAATGCTCTCAAATGACAATGTTTCAGATATCAATGCAGTAGCAAATGTTGGAGATGAAATGGAATTTGAAATCGTAGAGATTAATCCAGCAGCTCATCGTCTCGCGTTGAAAGTTCCCGGCGTAAAATCACGAGCGAAAGTCGAGAAAACGAAAAATCAAGAAAGCGAAAAATCATCACCCCTCGCTAAAGCTACGGACGACAAGGAAGAAACGCCAGCAGAAGATGTAGAGCAGACAAATCCAGAAGGTGAAGAAAAAGAATAAACATCCAGCATTCCTGATTCATAATTCATAATTCATAGTCATGTCTCAATTCGTAAAAAATTTCCTCACAGTTGTAATCGGACTATTTTTGTTAGCCATGGTGCTTTCGAATCTTATCAAACCCGAAACAAAACCCGAGGAAGTAAACATCGGAACATTCATCACACAAATTAAGGAAGGGAAAATCGCAACGATTGATGTGAAACCAGAATCATACGAATACACATTAGTCGAAGAGGAAAAAGAAGGTGAGGAAATTGCAACTTCAACTGAAGAAGCAGCTCTCATCTATAAAGTAGAGAAGGAAATCCAGGAAACTTTTGGAGAGGTTCTCGAGCATTATGATATCGATCCGGCATCTATCTCATCAATCGCTATCGAAGTGAAGCGTGATCGAGGATTTTTATTTTGGCTCGTAAACATCGGCCCATGGTTATTCCCAATCTTCTTGCTCGTTGTATTATTGATCTATTTTTCTCGATCAGTACAAGGCGCAAATTCAAAAGCAATGGGGTTTGGGCAATCAATGGCACGAGAGGTTTTGCCTGGAAAAGATGATAAAGATCCAATCACATTTAAGAATGTTGCGGGAAATGAAGAACCAAAAGAAGAACTAGAGGAGATTGTTGATTTCTTGAAAGATCCCAAAAAGTTCGCAGATGCAGGAGCAAAAATTCCTCGCGGCGTATTGTTGATGGGAGCTCCCGGGACAGGAAAAACATTGTTGGCGCGTGCAGTTGCAGGCGAGGCAAATGTTCCATTCCTACATATTTCTGGTTCAGAATTTGTTGAGATGTTTGTGGGTGTTGGTGCCTCTCGTGTTCGTGACTTATTTCGCCGTGCAAAAAAACTCGCTCCAGCAATTATTTTTGTAGATGAAATTGATGCAGTTGGACGACGTCGTGGTGCAGGTTTAGGAGGGTCACATGATGAGCGCGAACAAACGTTAAATCAAATCTTAGTTGAGATGGATGGTTTTGATCCAAACTCTGGGGTGATTGTTGTTGCTGCAACAAATCGTCCTGATGTGCTTGATCCAGCATTGCTACGACCCGGCCGATTCGATCGTCGTGTCACATTGAGTCTGCCAGACATTAAAGCTCGTAAAGAAATTTTGGGCATTCACGCAAAAGGAAAGAAGATGGATAAAGATGTGAAGATGCGAGAAATCGCAGAACGCACACCAGGATTCTCCGGAGCAGATTTGGCAAACTTGTTAAATGAAGCTGCGATTTTGTCAGTGCGTAAAAAATCTAAAAAAATTACGAAACTCCACATCTTAAGTTCAATTGAAAAAGTGCTCTTAGGGCCAGAACGAAAATCTCGCATTTTCTCCGATCGCGAACGAAAACTCACTGCCTTCCATGAAGCTGGTCACGCATTAGTTGCCAACAAATTAGAACATTCAGATCCAGTCCGAAAAGTATCAATTATTTCTCGTGGACACGCCGGCGGATACACATTGAAAATGCCAACAGAAGATAAGAACTATCAAACCCGCGCACAATTCCTCGATGATTTGGCAGTTGCCATGGGAGGATATGTTGCAGAGAAAATGATCTTCGGAAAAGAGTTTGTAACAACCGGTCCATCAAGTGATTTGCGAACCGCGACAAAAATCGCACGACGCATTGTGACAGAATTCGGTATGTCATTTGAGCTTGGTCCTCGAACGTTCGGATCATCAGATGAAATGATTTTCCTCGGACGTGAAATGACAAACAATCGCGACTACTCTGAAAAATTATCAGAAAAGATCGATAGTGAAGTTTCTAAATTCTTGGAAGAGGCAGAAAATCGCGCAGAAGATGTATTAACATCACACAAACAAATCCTAGTTGATATTGCTGAAGCGCTTCTCACACACGAAACTCTCGAGCAATCTGACTTCGAAAAAATCGTCGCCGGTGAAAAACTCGATCCACCGAAAGTCGAGAAAGCGAAAAAACCAGAAAGCGAGAAAACGGATGAGAACGAGAAGACGAAAAAACCAGAAGGCGAGAAAGCAACAGAAGAGAAAATAGAAAAAGCACCTGAAGAAAAGTCAAGTAAGAATGAGTCTTCTGGGGAAGAAAAATAAAGTAGAAATCAAAAAATCCCGCGCAAGCGGGGTTTTTGATAATATAATATTGACACCTGAGTGAATGCATGAAATACTCATGCCAGTTCGATACAAAAGGAGAGGTCATGAGTGAAGAGACAAAGAGAATCTCAAGAAAAACACATGTAGCAGCAGGACTAACATTCGGATTCGGAGTTTGCATGATCGGTCTGTGCTATCTAGTAATAGGTATGCCAGAACATGTTTTACAGGCATTGATTTATTCGGTCGTAACGGGCATGTCATTGTGTCTTGCGTCTCCGTTTATATTACAGCCAAAATTTATCCCGAAAGATTATTGTGAGCTACGTAAAGACGATAGTTATCAGGAAGCCGTCGGGTTTACCGTAGCCGCAATACTCGCAATTCCAATCTTATTTCTTCTAGGCGTAATTACTCCGTTTGGAGTCCAGTGTTTGTGCGGAGTAATTGCATATGGATGGACAATCAAAGCGGAGAAGTGGGTATTCCATACTTCACACATTCTCTATCGCGAAAAACTAAAAGCTGCGTAATAATTACTCTGCCACGGCGGAGTTTTTTAATCCATCAAAACACTCCCGCGATCCAGATCGCGGGAGTGTTTTTAGGGGTTTAAAAAACCGAGCATGCTCGGCTAAGAATGATCCGGAAGAATCGGCGCATATTTCTTGATGAAAAAAATGCGGAAAAAAACGAAAAGGAACGGAGCGCCAGCATACAAAAGCCATATATCTGGACGATCAAACCCCAGAGCAGGCAAGGCGACAACAATGACATTCACGGCTGAAAGCGCAAACAACATGACAAAATAACGAGCAAGCCGTCGGCCGCCTGAAGTTTCACTCTCATTTCCAGCAATCCAGAAACAATACGATAGTGCAAAAATGACGAGTGTATTAAAGATCAACCCTATCCAATACATGATTTCCCTCCAAAGTTCCGCACGCAGCTTACGTCTATACACACAATCAGTCAAGATATATGTAATGAAACAAAAAATATGCTATAATTTCTGTGAGTGTTATCTCATCTATTTTTCAGATAGATAGACAAAAACAAACATATGACGGACAAAAAACTTTTCCGCACGATCATTGATAGATCATGGAAATTATTGTGGAAACGACCCTCAATGTGGGTGTTGGCGTTTTTAGCTGCGCCTGTAGTGGGGATAGGCGTGTTGGATGGCTTAATCGGATCATCACGATTAATGTTTTTAACATTACAAGCAGATCAAACACTCGTATTCGAATGCACCCTGAAAATGTGCGCATGGCTCACTCCACCATACGATGCAATACTCTTGCCAATTTTTGCGCTATTCGCAATTGCTGTTGCGATTTTCTTTTTCCTCGTCAGTGTGGTTTCTCTCGGCGCACTCATCCGCGCAGCTACAGATAAAAAAGAACACTCAATCGAAAGCGCATGGAACGCAGGCGTAAAACACATGTGGGAATTAGTCGCACTTGTCATCACAAGACATCTTCTCATTCATGCAATCTTCATCGGAACATACTATCTCGGACAATGGTTATTTAGTTTCCCAAATTCACCTTGGGCAATGGCAGGTCTAGTAGTACTCGCACTTCTGTTTATTTTAGTAGTACTTATCATCAACTTCCTTGCGCTCTACGCAATGACCGCAGCAGTGGTAGACAGAAGTAACTACATGAAAGCCATCAAAAGAAGCATGTATGTATTCCGCCATCACATCATCCTGTCGTTAGAAATGGCATTAGTTGTTTTGATCGCAGAAATCATGTTTGCCTTCATCGGAGTTTTGGCAGCACTACTTGTAGCAATGCCAGTCTTCATGTTCTACATCATTTCGGGCATCACAGGTTACAGCGTATTTCTCTGGGTTGCAGGAGCCGTAGGATTGATATTACTCATGATCTTGCTATTTCTTATTCTCGCTTGGGCGGTTCAGTTTGGGGTCAGTGCATGGTCATATCTTTACACACATACAAAAAAGGGAAACATCAAAGCGCGTATCTTACATCATTTTGGACATTAGGAGGATATTACTTTTTAAGAATTATCTATGGCGGAAAACGATGATTTGCAATCCTCACTTGCAGCAATCCACGACAAGCAAGCGGAAGACCGAACAAAAAAACAAGCGGCACAGCTAGGAGTGCCGTATATTTTGTTGAGTGAATTTCCTGTTGCACAAGAAGCTGTCGGATTGATCGAGGAAGCAGAAGCTGCGGAGAAAAAAATATTCTCATTTTATTTTGATAATGGAGAATTACATCTTGCCACACCGCAGCCAGAAGATGAAACCACAAAAGCATTTGCACAAGAAATGGCAAAAAAGAAACATGCTGAATTAACGCTATACATGGTTTCAGAATTAGGATTTGAAAAGGCGATGAAAATGTATGCGCGTCTCCCTAAAACAAGAAAAATTTCAAAAGGTGTAGATATCACCACAGAAGATTTGAAAAAATACGAAGGAATCCTTACTTCATTTGAAGCACTACAAGAAAAAGTACCAGATCTCAACATGACAGAATTGGTGGTGATGATTGTGGCGGCAGGATTAGAAGGTGGTGCATCAGATATTCATGTGGAGGCCGGGGAGAAGGGTGGTGTCGTGCGATTGCGTATGGATGGTGTGCTGCACGAAGCGCTGCAAATTCCAAAAGAGGTCATGCCGAAATTAGCAGGACGATTTAAATTAGTTTCAAAACTCAAAATCAACATTAAAGATAAGCCGCAAGATGGGCGATTCACAATTAACTTAGACGATGGAAAAACAGAAATGCGTGTATCCGTATTACCAACAGCATTTGGAGAAAGTATTGTGATGCGTATCTTGCGACCGGGATCAATCTCACTAGCGTTTGAAGATTTGGGATTGATGGGAAAATCAAACGTACGATTAAAAGAACAAATCGAACGGCCAAACGGAATGATTATCACAACAGGGCCAACCGGATCTGGAAAAACAACCACGCTCTACGCAATTTTGCAGCACTTGAATGATGAAGAAACAAAAATCATCACACTTGAAAATCCTATTGAATATAAATTGGAGGGCATCGCGCAGTCTGGAGTCGATAGTGAAAAAGGATATTCATTTCAACAAGGTTTGCGATCGATTCTACGACAGGATCCAGACATTGTGATGGTGGGGGAAATCCGAGATTTGGAAACCGCGGAAGTTGCGATTCAAGCCGCGCTTACCGGTCATCTCATGATTTCAACTATTCATACAAATTCTGCAGCCGGTGCAATCCCTCGATTTTTATCCATGGGAGTCAAACCATTTTTGTTACCACCAGCGTTAAACGCAATTATCGGACAACGATTGGTGCGACGTTTATGTACAGAATGCAAAGTCGACACAACACTAGAGCCAGCTGTACTAGAAAAAGTACAAAAGATTATCGCAAAGCTTCCTGAAGATCACGGATATGAAATTGATCTCGCAAACCTAAAATTCCAAGGACCAGGCCAACAAAAGGAATGTAAAAAATGTATGGGAATGGGATTCAAAGGCCGCGTTGGAATTTACGAAGTGTTTTTGATGAATAAAGAATTGGCGGCAGAAATCGAAAAAGAAAATATTTCAGAGTATAAAATGCAGGAATTAGCGGAACATCATGGGATGGTAACTATGGCGCAAGATGGATTGGTGAAAGCTGCGATGGGACTCACCAGTGTTGATGAGATTTTCGCAGTTGCTGAACAAAAAAATGTATCAGAGGCGGTTGATGAGGAACCCAAAGAAGCATCGACATCTCCTGCTCCACCTCCAGCACAATAATGTGTTATACTGATAGAGCGTTTAGCTTTTAGCGTTAAGCGTTTAGTAGCAGCGATCTGGAAAACTAATCGCTAAACGCTAATCGCTGTACCCTCAAATTTATGCCTCCAAAAAAACCAAAAAAGAAACCAACAAAAAAGGCGCCAAAAAAACCAGCGAAGAAAGTAACAAAAAAAGCACCTAAGAAAAAAGCTCCAAAGAAGAAGGTGGAAGAAATCGAAGAGTTGGATGAGTTGGATGAAGAAGAGCTCGATCTTGGTGAACCTTTAGAGGGTGAAGAAGAGGGCGAAGAAGAAGGTGATGAGCTCGATGATTTTGAGATTGATGATTTGAGTGATGAAGATGAGGGTGAAGATGATGAGTCCGAAGAAGAGGAAGAGTCAGATGACGATGACTTAGATCTTGATGAGGAAGAAGAGTCAGATGACGATGATCTAGATCTTGATGAAGAACCTGAAGAGGAGGAAGAGGAAGAGTCAGATGACGATGACTTAGATCTCGATGAAGAGCCAGAAGAGGACGAGGAGATAGATGATGACGAACTAGAAGAGGAGGAAGAGGAAGAAGAAAAACCAAAAAAGAAAAAGAAGGCTGCATCCAGTGAAGAAAAACTGGAATCATTTGATGATTTCATGTCAGATGATGAAGAAGAAGAGCAGCAATCATTATTTGATGATGATATGCGTAAAAAGAAAAAACCAATGAAAAAGAAACACGGAAAGCACAATATTCCATTGAAACTCTATCGCAGAATTGCACTTGGATTTATTGTGGTGACAGGTGCACTGTTATTATTCATGCTGGTTTTCTCTGCAACAAGCGCAACAATCGAAATCACACCGAACAAAGAACAAATTTCAGTTTCACTTTTGAGAACGGTTGGCGGCACAACAGATCGCATTGAAGGAGTGGTATTTGTAGAAGAAGTAACATATACACAAACATTCTCCGTTGCTGAAGGGAAAGAGGTTGAAGGAAACTCAACCGGTCAAATGAAAATCATCAACAATACAGATAAATCTGTGAGTTTAATTCCACGCACCAGATTCCAATCAGAAGACGGAGTAATTTTCAGAATAGCTCAACGTGTAAATGTACCAGCAAAGGGCAATGTGACTGCAGAAGTAACAGCAGATGTTGTAGGAACAGCCGGCGATGTGAAGCAAGGAAAGTTCACTATTCCAGGGTTACCAGATGCAGAACAAGTAAATGTGTTTGGTGAGAGTGTTGGAGATATGACCGGAGGGGTGCGAATCGCTGGTGTACTCGCAGAATCAGATATTGAAAAAGCGCGATCAGAAATTGAGGCAGAATTGAAAAAATCAAAACTTGATCAATATAAGGATGATGAAAGCACGCAAACATATCCGGATAATATCGCATCAGTGGAAGTTTTGGGTGAAACAGTGAATGGGGAAATCGGCGCAGAAGTTGATTCATTCTCAATTGATCTGCGAGCAAATGTGACGGCGGTATTTTATGACGGTTCCACGCTCGACACGCTCACGCGAAAAGCAGTATTTGCAAAAGTTCCATCAGATAAGCGATTGCATAAAGTTGGCGATCCACGATACGAAGTTGAAAAAGTTGATGCAACAGCAAAAACAGCAACACTTAAATTGATGAGAGATGGAACGATCACTCTTGATCCCGGATCAGCAGTTGTATCATCAGAAAAATTTGTAAACATGGATGCAGAAGCAATTCAAACATATATGGATGCTGCGGGTTCGGTTGCGTCTCATGAGTTGAAGATTAGGCCGAGATGGCGGAATAAGACACCGGGTTCGGCAGAGCGGATTAAGGTAAAAGTAAACATTGAATAACGAGAAATCAAAAAATCGAAAAAACAAGAAATCTAAAGAACGGCTTGTGCCGTTTTTTGGAAATAAAAAATCCCGATTTTCTCGGGATTTTGTTTTATCCTGTTCTTGTAAGCTCGAAATCAATCCGACGTATCAACGTGCCCTTGGCTTGAGGACTTACTGGAACAACAGAATCAGCGTATGTGATTGTCTCCGTTGCTACCCGTACATGTCGTGAACCTGCTTCTTGTTGCAAGTAGTTCAAAGCCTTTACTGTTTTTTGGTCGACATCGCGGGCTCCGTCCGTCTCGATGGTAAAACAAAGCCTCGACTGTGGGTTGCTCTCATACAGACGCATCCATGTATCAAACAACTTCTTGATTTCAGAAGGAACTTTACCAGGCATGTTAATCTCCTTGATTGAACTGTGTCGATGCTAACAGAAACCATCGATCATGTCAAGATTGCAATAAAAAATCCCAACATCTGTCGGGATTAGTACGCTAGGATTTTTGCTGCGCTACGCGAAACTGAATAATTGGCCGGACCAAATCATTCACGGTATCGATGACAAGAATATCATCAGAGAATTTGGATGGTCTTCGTTCGTCAACAGCATGAGGATCGTGCGTCACATAAATGCGACCCAGAGCAATCCCACGAGCAGGAGCAATATCCTCAACAAAGTTATTGCCAACCATGACGATCGGCTTATCATATGCCATACGCATCGCATGAGTCTGTATTGTTTCAATATCTTTCTTTGTCACGATACAAATATCATGAAAAAATTCGGACAATCCAGTAACCTGCAATTTCGCCATCTGCCAGCTGTGAATGCCTCGGGTATAACACACAAGACACTTATCAAGCGCTCGCAAAGCCTCCAGAAAAGCAAATGAACCTGGGATAACAGTAGGCGAATGACTATCAGTTGCATAATGAGTATAGGTGACCTTTATGTCATCACGCTGCCCATCGTTCGCAGCAAGAGAATAATGAAATTCTCGCGCCTCATCCAGTCCTTCCCACTCATCTCGATAACGGCGCAGTAGTTTGTCATACGGTACGCCAACAATGCGGGATACAGTTTTAAGAACCTGCCGATATGGCGTGCTATGAACTAATGTCCCATCAAGATCAATAAACCAGTAATCAACTTCCTGCAGCCATCGTTCTAGTCGTTCGTCCACATCCATCTCCTATCTATAAAGAACCGCAATAATACTAGCGCTAAGGAGTTGCTAAGTCAAGTATTGACAGGACAGTCTATTAGATATAGAGTGTTAATTCATAAACAAATCTATGCGAACACAAAACAATCCAGACGCCATCTGGGACAAAATGGTGAACGGCGTATTTGTCATCGCCGAAGCAGGAAAAAATTTCATGCATACCGAGGAAGAACGTTCGGTTGCAGAATATTTAGTAAATGCAAAACAGCTCGTCGACGAAGCAATCGCCGGCGGTGCAGATGCAATCAAATTTCAAACGCATCAAGTTGAAGATGAGCAAATGAATCTCGATGTGACGTCTCCTCATTTCAAAGGTTCAGATCGATATTCATGGGTGACACGAAACACAAACGCAACACCAAAAGAAGAATTCTGGAAACCACTCAAAGCATACTGTGATGAAAAAGGAATTATTTTCATGTCCACGCCAATGTCTCGCGACGCAGCAAAATTGCTCGATGAGGTTGGAGTAAATGTATGGAAAATTGGTTCAGGTGATATTTTGGATTTTGTTGCGCTCGACTACATCCGCAATACAGGAAAACCAATTATTTTCTCAACAGGGATGAGTACACTAGAAGAAGCAGACAAGGCACTCGCGTTCATCAAAGAAAAAAACGACAAAGTCTGCATCCTACACTGCGTTTCAAAGTATCCATGTCCACCAGAAGAATTACGTTTAGGAACACTCCAAACATACAAAGAACACTTCAACCAACCAATCGGATTTTCAGATCACTCAATTGGTTTGGAGCCAGATATGGTCGCAGTTGCAGCTGGCGCAACAGTTATTGAAAAACACTTTTCAATGTCACGAGAATTATGGGGAGCAGATCATAAAGTATCCATGACACCACAAGAATTGAAAGATTTGGTGAAAGGAATTGATGAGATTTTGGCAGGCGATGAAAAACGCGCAGAAATTCTCGCAACAGATTATGCAAAAGCAGCTCTATCAGAATCTGAAAAAACATTACAAGATGGCGAAGCAGTATTCCGCCCACTTTTCCGCAAAGCATTGATGGCAGGCCAAGATATCCCAGCTGGAACAACGATCACATCCGACATGCTCTATGCTATGCGACCACAAGGTTTTCTAAGTGGATTACCTTCAGAAGAATACTCAAACGTCATCGGCAAAACACTCACAGCCGATCTCAAGCGATTCGACCCGATCACGCAAGAAGCACTTGAAACAGTAAAAGAAAAAGAACTCGCATAAAAAAAGAACCCCGAGTAATCGGGGTTTTTGAATATAAAAAACCTCCCAAATGGGAGGCAAAAGCTACAGGTTCTTGAACAGGAGATCGAATAGACCATTCTGGTCGAGATACCAGTAGGCTGCAAAAGTGAGAGCGGCGATCCCCAGGAACGTAAGAGGGGTGACAACAAGCGCTCCGAGAAGAAATCCGAGACTGACAGTAAAGATGCCAGTGAAAATATTGTCGATATGCATGTCGCTAAGGGATTGGCGAAGAAACGCACCACCCAGTAGAAAAAGCAAAACCGCTGGAACGATTAGAATGAGATGCATATGTCCTCCTTACACATCGAATCAAATCAAAATGAGCGAGCCACCATAATATAATGGATAGGAAATCTTGTCAAGGGTCTGGTGATCGGATACACTAGATGCACTGTTATCTAAAAGAAGATATGGAACAAGAACAACTTTTTGCCATGCGGCATTCAACAGCGCATATTTTGGCGGCTGCATTAACTGAATTATATCCGGGGATTAAACTTGGGGTTGGCCCTGTGATTGATGCGGGTTTTTATTATGATGTGCAACTGCCAGACGGGAAGATGATTTCTGATGATGATTTAAAATCGATTAAAAAGAAAATGATTCAAATTGTGAATCGAGGTGATGATTTTGTGAAAGAGGAAATGGGAATTGATGATGCGATTGGGATGTTCACACAAATGGGACAAGATTTCAAAGTTGAGTTATTGCAGGATTTGAAAACAAAAGGAACAACATCAGTAAATCCAGATGAGGCTCAAGACATCGATCCGGAAAATCCAGAATC
>CAZHVT010000012.1:28925-46308 GCA_964536205.1 uncultured Gammaproteobacteria bacterium | reverse complement strand
GGTTGTATGAGAATTAAAACCACCTTTTACACTTAGTAATGATTTAGGGACCTTAGATGATGATCTGGGCTGTATCCCTTTCGACGATAGGACCTTAGCGCCCCACGTCTAACTCCCATGCTATTAATCCTTGGTATTCGGAGTTTGTCTGAAGACGATGTCCGAAGACTCCCGGCTTCAACCAGTGCTCTACCCCCAAGGGGAACGCATGAGGCTAGCCCTCAAGCTATTTCGGGGAGAACCAGCTATTACCCAGTTCGATAAGCATTTCACCTCTAACCACAGGTCATCCAAACGTTTTGCACAGCGTATTGGTTCGGTCCTTCCCTCGATCTTACTCGAGGTTCAACCTGCCCATGGTTAGCTCACTGGGTTTCGGGTAATACCCATACTACATTAGACTTATGTTGCTGACTTCCAACGAGGGAAGCGGCGAATCCATCTCAAGAGATAGATTCCAGCAACAAAAGTCTGCACGCCCTTTCAGACTCGCTTTCGCTATGACTTCGGACCAGAGGCCCTTAATCGTGCAATATAGGTATACTCACCGGCTCATTCTTCAATAGGAACGCCATCACCCCGAAGGGCTCTGACTCTTTGTAAGTATATGGTTTCAGAAACTATTTCATCGCCCTTCCGGGCTACTTTTAACCTTTCCCTCACGGTACTGGTTCACTATCGATCACATAATGTATTTAGCCTTGGAACATAGTCGTCCCAGATTCGTACGAACTTTCACGGCACTCGCACTACTTAGGAATAATTGCACATGCATATACATACATTTCGCATACCGGACTATCACCGTCTATGGTTAGTCTTTCCAGACTATTCAACTATATATGTATACAACACGCTGATCGCTAGAGCTCACAACGCAACTACCCTACAACACCACGACATATACAAAGCCTCTAGGCCGCCCCAAAGGTCTGGTCAAAACATAAATGCTTTAACTTTTCCAGCGGTTGACATTGTTGTGGTTTAGGCTGATCCCTTTTCGCTCGCCGCTACTAAGGGAATGTAATCACTAATTATTATCGTTTCCGCAAGCGGCTACGATAATAAATAGTGAGTCTTGTTTTCCTTTCCTCTGGTTACTGAGATGTTTCACTTCGCCAGGTTCCCGATCCTACTTAATTCGGATCAACAAAGGTTTGCTTTGCTGGGTTTCCCCATTCGGATATCTTCGGATTAACGGTTGCTTGTCACCTCCCCGAAGCTTTTCGCAGACTGCCACGTCCTTCATCGGCATCATGTGTCTAGGCATCCACCATACACCCTTATTTCTCTTCACTGAAACACGTAATGTGCTTCTGTGGGATCATCCGGCCTATTGATTTCGGATGACCCATGTTTCTACTTACAAATAGATGTTTGAGAAATCGCATCGTTAGGTACGATTTCTGCATACGAGATTTGATCTGCTGTCACAGATCGTGTTTTCACTCTCGACGAGTGTTAACTTTACTTGAACTCACATTCTCGTGTGAGTTCGTGAAACTCATTCTGGAAATGAGTTTCAATTGGTTTTCAATTGTGACGGAACAAATCCGCGAGAGCTGTAGACGTTCATATACCAGGTTGGATATACGTTCTATCTACCGAGCAAATTGCCTGGCAAATAAAAAACCGCCCAATCAGTTACGCATTAAACTCTAGCGTAATGATATTGGCCGGACCCTCTCCCCGATACGTACTGAAACGGTGACTATCGGTGGTGAGTTTTGAGACTTATTTAATACATTGGTCTCCGTACTTGAATCTATCTCTCAAGTAACATCTTGATCATTTCGTTCAGAATGAGATCAAAATCATTGAACAAGCGAGAAGTGATAGTTAATGCTACCACGACGAGCTTTGAAATGATTTTGGTTCATTGTGAACGGAATGAGCTGATGTTTACTTGAGAGATAGATTCACCGCACAAGTCCTCTCTCTCAATCGAACTGCGCATATTATATAAGGTATGAAATGTGATGTCAACCCCTTAATTTACGATTAAAAATATATTAACTTTCCTAAAATTAGTAAATGTTAAGTAACCAGTTAAACACAGTGGGGAAAAGTTGTTGACAAGTTGTTTGTATCTTTCTATATTCCAGACAGTTCTTTGGAGGTACTACATGGCATATCAAGCACAGATCGTAAGACTGAATTTCACCGAAATACGCCCTAACGAATCAGCACCAGATCTTGCGCTTTTTTTTCCTGATCTCAAATTGTTGATTATCCCTCAAGATGAATCGAGCCGTATTTCATTGATACAAGGGGAGGATGCATCTAAAGGTCATTCGACAGTTGGTACGTGTGATGTTCCTGAATCGATAGTGACATCAGCGCAGAAATTTATTCTTGCCCAAAATCGTATGCAGGAAACGCGGCCGGATATTGATGCACTGCTTGCTTGTGTTCAATCGAGTGAGGTTTGATCATGCGCGGATATATATTTGGCGATGCGGCTAATACATCGACATGGCGCGTGTACGTACCGGCACATTGCTTAGTACTTTCAATGCGCGGGGGTCATTTACAGGCAGAGATAGATAATACCGACCGAGTGAGTGAGAAAGTTCGTGATATTGAAGTCCCGATAGCAATTGTTCAGAAAGCTCGTCGTGTCATCAACGAGCAAAAAAATCTTGATTCACATACTGGTTGGGCGCGAGCGACATTGCAAGAAGGCTAAGCACCGGTTGGTGCTTTTTTATTTTCCCAACCAATTTAAAACTATTCCTTTAATTAAGAGTAATGTTGCGAGTGCGAAAAAGATTGCGGTCATGAGATAGATCTTTTCCATCTTTCGTTTTTCGATTTCTGTTTTTTTCTCTTCTGGTTTTTCCTTGCGATCTTCCATAGGTATTGATTATACATTTTTTCGCGTATATAAAAAATGGATAAAAAAATATGGCCGCCCCGCGATGGGACGGCCAATGAGCCGTAGCTACTTCGTGTTGCTACTTACTTGTTCTGTACGAGTACGTTCTCAATAATTCTTTCAAGGATCTTTTTGATGCCTTAAACTAACTATTCGAACGAAACGTACAAACATCACATCGCTCTTAAGCTCTATAGATAGCCTGGTAAACGGAGTGTTTACTAAACCTCTATCAGCTTAAAATGCTTACTGGCGCGCGATCGCAGTCTCCATTCCCGGCGACCAATCACCTCGCAACCAGCTGAACAGATGCCCAGCCTCGAAAGCCTGCTGCATCTTGTTGACGTGAGTGATCAGATGATCACCCAGTTGATCGCCCCGGAAACAATCAGGCCCACTCTTGTGCGTGTCCGGACAGTACCAATACGGGCTGTTTCCTGCATTGAAACCTTTCAGTTTCTGCTTATTGGTTTCCAGAAAATCCATCGTGTCGGCCACCATCTCATTGAAAAGAGGGAACGTACCCGAGTCTGAGAACCGTCCAAGAACGAAGAATACCGGAAGGCCCTTCTTGAAGCCCAAGACGTACGGGTCGATCTGACGAATCCACTCGAGATCCTGCCAGTCCATGCCCGCCACATCGTGATATGGCGTCGCGATGACGACGTAGTCAAACACCGTAAGTGCCTGCTTCATCCGTCGCGTGATCTGCGGCGGAATGATGTCGCCCGAGTAGCTGCGAATGTCTCGCACGCGTCGGTTGAACATCTGGAACGTGTGAGCCCAGCGATCGTTTGGGAATTGCTCCACAAACCATTGCGTTGATTCACTCACTCGCGGGTCGCTATTTTCCCACGTCGCAGCAACACCCTCTCGCTTCTCGCTCTCAACGAACCCGTACCACACTGGGCATGCCATGAACATGTCCGGAAGGTTCCGCATTGGAATGAATGTGTCCGGTCGGACCAGCCCATCGTCGTGCATCGTCTTCATGACACCGCGGATGTCTTTGAAGCCTTTGACTTCGGCATCCAACTTGGCTACCGCATCCGTCATCTCGAACTCGACGAGATCAGCACGTGCTTGCGCCACCTCTGCATCGAGTTGCTCATCGTTCGCCTCCAGCACATCGAAATCCGTGCCGAAATTGAACATCGTCGGGTACAGCGCGGCCATGAACATCCGCATCCGCTGACGCAGCTCCTCGGGCGAAAGCTCGGTCTCGACACGAGGAACACTCGGCATCGGATCGTTTTCAACGACCTTTGCCACCTTGTCCTCGTCGACCTTCTTCGCCTTGAAGTGCCAAGGATGCTTTTGCTCCCGGCGCACGACCAGCGCACCACCGGTAACATTAGTGAGACCGAACCCCGGGACACCGGATGAATCGACAATCTCACCCTCGACCCAGCGCGTCGCAGACTGTGCACGGTAGCAGTTCTCACGCTTCGGATCGGGAACGACCTCGAAAGCCAGCGCCATGCCGACCTTCAGATCCTCGGAACACTCATCCTGATGGATGAAGATGTTCTCCGAAGTGGGAAGCTCGTGCGAATCGCCGTTGGCCTGCAGACAGGACTGAATGGAAATGAATCCATAGCCCTCGCCATTTCGAACCGAAGCAATCACACCGCGAAATCTCTGTTGCAAAGCAACACTCATGTTGAGACTCCTAGAAAGATAGTAGTAAGTAGCTAGAAAGAACTCTGCAGACAACGTGCCTACAGAATGTTGTTTTGGAAGAAACTCCTCCACAACGATGCGAAAATGATAACATGAAAATGGTCTTTTGTCAATACTCGGCGCCTAGTTTTTTCTTATTTTTCAACGCTTTCTCTTATTTTAGTGCATATAGAACTCATTCTGTTAACTACTCATTTACAAAAAAATGCACCCTTTGGTGCATGTTCAATCTATTTGATCTGTGTGATCCATATGAAAGGCTAACGTACCGATCAATTCATTTGAAAATTTCCCTACGGCAAATCGTGTTTCAATAATTGGCTCTGGAATTTCTTCCTTCAAGATCGAAACAACAATACAACTTCCGAGCGAGAAACGCTCATCGAGTTGACGCGATACCCTCAAGATATAATCTGTAAATATAGCAATATCATGATTATCGAATCGCGGCCTTATCGCAACAACGTCACTTGTTATTCCTGTCTTATCATCCAATAACTTTATCTCGATCTGTCCGCTTATGGCGTATATGAGAAATTCAAATCGTGTTGATCCTAAACCTGACATCACTCCTCCTATTTCACGAGCTGCGGAATACTTTGCAGATATTCCAATAGTTGTTGATTCGAGAATCTTCGTCTTATCACAGGCTCCCAGTTTCCGGAAGCGCGTTTCTGATCCCATGGACAGATTGATCGTCGCCATTTGATGTATGTATCGATATGTTGTGTTTCGGGATTGTGTCGTGTGTAATGAATGATCTGACCATTGTTGATTCGATCCCATGGCGCACTACTTTCATCAAGCTCACGAAATCGCATTTGTGTCATGCGTTCGATAAGTACTCGGATCGCCCACATCACTTCTCCGTGACATACCACAATCACACGTTTCCCATCACACTCGCGATGGAGCGTTTGCATTAATCGATCTACACGAAAGCAAACTTGTGCAATGGATTCACCGCCGGTTGGTTGCCAGTAAAACGGGCTTTGCATTTTCCGTTTCATATCTTCAGCATACCGTGACTCGCGTTCATCGATCGGAATTCCCGCAAGCTCCCCCCACTCACGTTCTCGAAGCAGGAATGTTGCGAACCATTGTGCTTGAGCCAACTTGAGATGTGCAGCAGATTCCATCGCTCGGATATGTGACGATGTGTAGTATCGATCAAATGTTCGACCGATATTTTTCTTGATCCATGCGCCCGCTTGTTTAAGCTGACCTCTTCCACGATCAGTCAATCGCCACATCGATGGATGACGCGCTCGAAACTCATCTGTGAATGCTGAATTGTCGCCCTCGCGAGATTGCTTGCTCGCTACATTCCCTTCAGATTCACCATGTCTCACTAATACCAAATCTTGTGGCATTCCCATGTATTTCTCCTTGGGTACTCTCACATAGTAACGTTTTGATCACAAATTTTCAGATTTAGTGATAGATTCATCAAACAAATTTTGCGGTTTAGCCTGAGCTAAGCTCATACATTTTTTGTGGAATCTATCCTGAAGATGAGAATTTTGGCAAAACAGATAATGTGCGATAGTTCACCATATAATGATCTGCCCTATTCATACGCCTTATTTCGTGATGAGTCAACAGATGATGGATGACGAAGACGCCCGTGAGACCCTTGTTATATTGTGCCGAAGCCCTACTCGAGTTTCGTGTTTACAAAGTCGTGATCCTGGCACGTTTCATCATCCAACATCTACTCACCACCCCCTCTTTTTTTGATATCCATATTTTTATCTTAGTGTAGAATGTACACTAAGTGATATGTAAAATTTTTTGTGATGGATGTTGTGTGTTGTGTTGTGCGAGTTGCAATGAACTTTAGTTGATACCCGATAATCTTTTCTAACCAATAATCTTCGCCGTCTTACTTTTGAATGTAAATAATTCCGCTGGACGATGCGCCCCATGCACAGCCTTCTTCCCTGTCCCCCGTATGATATTCATCTCTGCGATTTTCTTTCTGAAGTTTCTCTTGTCCAATAATTTTCCTGCTGCTGCTTCATAAACCAACTGTAAATCTGACATGGTGAATTCTTTTGCGAGCAAAGACCACGCGACATTTGTGTATTCTAATTTCCATTGCAACCGCTTTTTCCCATACTTTGCTATTTTTTCATGATCGTATGCAAGCTTTGGCAACTCCTTGATGTTCCACCATCTCACATCTGTGTATTTTGGATTTGTTTGAAGTTTGTATTTGTCTGGCGGGATGAGTGCGAAGTATGCGCATGCAATGACTCGGCCAGAAGCATCTCGTTTGATATCTGAAAATGTATACAGCTGTTCGAGATAGACTTTTGTTACTGCAGTTTGTTCTTTTAAGAATCTTGAAGCGGCTTGCTCTAATGTTTCTTTTTGCTGTACTAATCCTCCCGGCAATGCCCACATTCCTTTGTATGGCGATTTATTCATTTGAATGAGCAGCACAAACAACTCGCCGTTTTTGACCGTCAAAATTACATTATCGACTGCGACTTTTATATCTTGATGTACTGGTTTTAATTTTGTGTGTGCCATAGTTACTTCGTGTAGTATATACACAAAGTAACATGCGTTGTTGGGTGCGTCAAGGGGATAACATTTGTGTATCAAAAAATCCTCGTGAGAGGATTTTTCGAATTGCTATTTTTTGAATGTGAGATCGAGGTCAAATTCGATTTGATCGTTGATGGTGTTGTCGCCAAGATTATCGAAGAATGATCCTGAACCGTATGTGATCCCCCATTTGGTTCTATCGATTTCAAATGATGTTTTGGCGTTGAGAGTGTCGCTTCCTGAAAGTGTTGCGTCAAATGTGATTTCATTTGTTTTGTCTAAGATCGTTAGATCACCTGTCACAACAAAATTGTCTGTTTTCTGCTCAATACTGGAAATAGTAAATGATGCTTCCGGAAACTTCTCAATGTCGAAAAAGTCTTCGCTTTTTGTGTGGTTTACGAAAGTCTCATTTTTTTTACTTTCTGTGATCGTCGACATGTCGATAACAAAATTTCCGCCGGTAAATAATTTTTCTGCAAACGTTAGTGATCCACTTTTTAAATCAACTGTTCCAGTATGTGATCCGATAACTTTTTTTCCAGTGTATGTCAGAGTTGATGCACTTGTATCCAATGCGTAATCCCCATCTTCAAGTGTTGATAGGTCGACTGCCACAGCTGGCGTTTCCTCTACAACCTCTTCGGGTTTGTCTTTCATCATTTTGGCTCCATAATATACAAGCCCAATGACTACCAATAGAAGTAATAATTTCTTCATAGCACTAATCTTAAAAAAATAACGAGACATACCGGAGGAGAGACTTGAACTCTCACGCCTTACGGCACGTGGTCCTAAACCACGCGTGTCTACCAATTCCACCACTCCGGCATATAATTATTCAATTGTAATTTTGGCAATGTTAGAATTTTACGCTCAATTCCACCACTCCAGCGTGTTGAGACTATAACAAATAGCTCTCATCTTGGCGATGCCTATCCTGTAATTCTCCCGTAATACCTGTAAAATTAGTAGTCTCATGCACTTGACAAAATCTGTAATATGCCGTAGATTGGAAATTGAAGGTCAATGTACAATTACAATTGGAGATGGAAGGGATGTCGAGTACAAATCGTGCCCAATGCGCACAAAGCTCGCTCGTGGAACAAATGTCTAGATTGCACGAAGTAATCGGAGATAGTGACTTCGCGATCGAAGACTTAACGCCGAATGTATGTGCCGAGCTCGGTCACATACATCCATCGATTCTGCATGCGATTGTCGAGCGTGCTGCTCACGATGGTGACATTGTCACCCGTACCACAATGGGTACGTTTTCGTGGCAGCCTGCACCTCAATTGATTGAGGCAGCTCGCCGAGCCACTGACTTGCCGATGTTTACATCAGTGCAGGAAATGCTCGAGAGCCTTACGCCAGATGAAACGGCTGCACTGGAATTGCTCGCGGACTGTGACCAAGAAATGGAACTTCCAACACAGATTCGTAATGCAAACCAAATCCTTCGACTCATGAAACCAGATGAGCGCGAAGAATTCGCCGAACGCATGTATGCGGGAGGTGTCTTCTCGCGACACGGCGAGAATCCAAGTTCGCCAGATGGTGTGATTTGGGCGCTTCAGCCCGCACGCCTTCACCATGTGCTGACACAAAGAGAAGCATTTCTCAATCAGTCCATCAAAAAGAAGATGGAGTCTTTGCGAGAACAGGAAGCTGGCCTTACTACAGCACTTGCAGATCTTTCACAACAGAGTGAGATTGCACAAACACAACTCACAGACCTGCAAGACGAGGATCAAGAACTCCTCGCGCAGATGCGACGCATCAAACAGCGTCGTGCAGAAATCCGCACAGATATGGAAACCTGGGATGCGGCTCGCACACACTTGCAAGCACAGTCTAGGGAAGTCGATTCTCAATTGCAACAGACATCGCAAGAGCTTCAAAAGCTCGAGTCCGAAGAGCTCGATAAGCAACAAGCTCGACTCGATGAGATCCTCGATCGCATCGACACATTGAACCCAGCACAACTCAAGAAGTTGCGCGCACGGCTCGATTTCTAACGTCTCCGGCTACGGCCAGCCTACATCACAGTGATGTAGGTTTTTTTGTATTTAAAAACCCCGCAACTTCCTGTTGCGAGGTCTTCTTGATGGCGTACCATCTTACTTCATCGGATTCACATGCTCCCAGTTGTGATCTTTTTTGCAATCGTCGTTTCTGACGAGAAACAGACTGCAATCTGACTCCACGTAGAACTGGAGACAATCATCTCCATCTCGATACCAGCACACAACGATACGCATGTCGTAGTCGCTGTAATGGTAAACCGAAGCTTTCTCCCACTCCTCCGGCGTCCAATCGAACTTTGCGAAAAACTCTGGACGCTCTGCGACCTGCGCTTTGATGTCTCGGGCGCTTCGTCGGATATCGAAGTTAAACCCCTCACCAACGAATGTGTTTACGCGCAGGATCTCTCCCACCGCATTTACTGCACCAGCTTGCAAAGCGTCATGCAGCATAATAATTGATGCATTACTCACCTTCTGCCTCCTTTTGAGTTTCTGAATTATTTGACCAGCCGATCCGCATGAATGCACTCATCCAAAGAAGCACCGGAATGAGCATGAGTAGTGGATATGTCCTTATTACGAGAACAGCGCATGCCGCAAACCCTGCGGAAAACGCAATCCAGAACACGACTTGAATCATGGTGATCAGTTTTTCCAATGACTCCTCTTTGGTGAGTGAATCATCGAAAATTTTCTCCAACCACGTTCTGCAAATTACCTTCATGCCGCCCCCTCTTCCCGATCGTATCCTGCCTGCTCCAGCAGATCGAACAACATCGCAGAGAAGAAGGTTTGCAACTGCCCCAACCCTGGCGAACCATGCCAACTGTCGAAGGTGAGCGGTTTCTCTTGATTATCGATGAAGATTGCACTGTATGACTCAAGCCGACTACCAGCCGGAGGAGTACGAATACGAATGAATAGGCGCTCTCGATCAACACCTGCGTTCACCAAAGCATTCATTGCCTGCTGAACGCGCAGTCGACCACGCCCCACATATCCCCGCCTTCTTGCGCCCATCAGCACATCAACATTTTTCAGAACTGTCATTGCTTCTCCTTTTTCAATTTGTTTTTCTTGTTTTGAAATATCATATTCCCTTGAGATTTTTTCTTTTCCTCTAGAGAACGATTCAAAATAATATCATGAAAACACGGTTTTGTCAATACTGACGGAACAGTCGATTTCTTGTTTTTTCGATTTCTTGTTTTATTGTAAAGTTTTCCACAGTTGGGTATAAGCTGTGGATTGTTGTCGGAACTAGGCAACAGAATTTTCCTTATTCTAGTTTGATATTAAAAAAGTGTTGTAAAGTAGTTGACAACACTTTTTATTTCGCATTATCATAGATGTATAGTCACGTGCTCCAATACTTGTTGGAGACTTAATAGGTTTGTCTGCCACAGTACTCCCTAGTCTGTCACTGCGAGAAGCGAGGTACGAGCGACGAAGCAGTCTAACAAAAGATTGCCACGTCACTCCGCTAGCGCTCCGTTCCTCGCAATGACTCTGTAGCATACAACCAAGGAGGATATGAAACATACACATATTTCGAGGCTCGTGTACTTCGGGCTTTTTTTATTGCTCTGCGTCCCGACGTCAGGGCTGGCGGCAGACGATTCATTCGTGTTTTCCGAGATCGCAGCGTTTGAATCTAACACAAAAGAGCGATCTGAATGGATTGAGGTTTATAATCGATCCAATAGCGAAGTTGATATTACGGGATGGAAATTTGTTGATTCGGCAGGTGAGAAGCAGACGACTCATCGAATTAATATTCCTGATGGTGTCTCCCCTCTTGTAGCGCCGGGAGCCTATGCAATTGTTGCGCAACATGATGAGCGATTTCACGCGACGTATCCTGATGTTTCCGTTCAAGTTTTTGATAGTTCCTGGGGGAGCTTGAATGAGGGTGGAGAATATCTTGCATTGCTTGATGCGGAAGGAAATATTTCTGAAGCATTTACATATGGAGTCGCACGCTCACATTCGCTTGAGCGTGTTGATGTGATGGTTGATGATTATTCTGAAATGAATTGGAAAGAATTAGAGGGGCATTCTGCAGGCTTGGCGTATAACCCTGACGTTGTTGTTGAGAGTGTAACTACTTCAACCGAAGCTGTGTTATCAGATGAATTGATCACTGAGCCAGCACCAACTTCAGAAGTTGAGCCGGAAGTTGAAACACCAGGAGATGCATATAATATTTCGTGGGGATCTCTACGGATCAATGAGTATGTTGCGGATCCGACGGAGTATGATACAGAGTGGATTGAAATTTTGAATCTTATGGAGGAGACAGTCGATCTGTCGGGATGGAATTTGATGGATGCGACTGATAAGCGATCTCCGTTGAGTGGCGAGATTGGACCGGGAGAATTTCTCACGTTTGATGAATTGCGATTCAAATTGAACAACGGCGGTGATGCGATTGTTCTGCTTGATCGATATGGATTTGTGATTGATCGTATTGCGTTTGGGAATTTCGCTGACGAAAATCCTGATGATAATGCCAGCAAAGCGAAAAAGCCTGCGAGTTCTGCACGGCGATTTGACGGGGTTTCGTCTGGATCGGATGCGAATGATTTTGCGCCGACAATGACGCCGACACGCGGATTCTCAAATCGTATTTTTGTTCCGCCGGTTGTGGAGAAGACTGAGGAGACTTGTCATCACGAAACTGAAACTCCAGAAGAAGAAGTTGTGGAAGAGGTTCTCGAAGTTGATCCGACTCCCGTTGTTCCGACAACACAACTTACTTTGTCAGAGCTACTTCCAAATCCACCAGGCTCCGACGCGCTAGATGAGTTTGTAGAAATTTACAACTCCAGCGATGAGGAAATGGAATTGACTGGATGGGCTCTGCGAGATGCAGCTGGATCATCATATGTATTTGGCGATGAAACAATTGCAGCGAAGAGTTATCTTGGAATCACGCGTGCGACAACAGGGATTGCACTCAACAATACGAAATCTGAAACGGTTGAGTTGTTAAATGCAGATGAAGTTGTGGTTGATACGGTAATGTATGAAACTTCGGCAGCAGAAAATTGGGTGTATGCTTTAGGGAATGATCTCTGGCAGTGGTCAGAAACTGCGACTCCAGGGAATGCGAATATTATTGACGTGCCCAATCAAAAACCCGTTGCGAGTTTGAGTCATGTTGATGAAGTTGATCAAAATTCTGCAGTCACATTAGATGCATCTGACACAACCGATGCTGAAAATGACACACTGCAATATCTTTGGTCGTTTGGTGATCGCAGTAAACGCGCATATACGAGCGAGCCAACTGTTGAACATCTGTTTGCGAAATCCGGAACATTCACTACGCGCGTTTGGGTGAGCGATGGATATGCAACATCAAGTGCAAAATCTACTTTGACTGTTCTTGATTCTACTCCAGTCGAAGCTCCTGTGATTGTAAAAACTAGCTCTCCAACTCCAGCACCACAACCTCTCACGAGCGCGGCAGTAAAAACAACATATACCATCTCACTTGATGAAATGGATGCGCGAGTTAAGGGAGATAAAGTCATTACTGAAGGAGTTGTGTTGGTTGAGCCGGGAGTGCTTGGCGGAAATATTTTCTACATCGGAAATCCTGGTGTTGAGGTGTATATGTATAGCAAGGATTTTCCGGATTTGTCGCGTGGAGATGTTGTGCGTGTTACTGGTGAAATCTCAAAACCGTATAGCACGACAAGGATTAAAGTGAAGCAACAATCTGATATCTTTGTTCTTTCTCATCAAGAAGAAGTACTTGCTGAGCCTACATCATTAGGAACGATAGGTGATGAATTAATTGGAGATGTTGTTGCGGTGAGTGGCGAAGTCGTTGAAACAAGTTCGAGTAAAACAGTGATTGAAAATGATGATGGTGTGATTAATGTTGTGGCGAAAGATACAACGGGTGTACTACTTGAACCTACCATTGGAGATGTTGTTGAAATTGCTGGCATCCTCTCAAAAACAAATTCGGGATATCGCGTACTGCCCCGAGATGAGAATGATGTTGCGACAATTGCGACAGCAGAAGAATTCTATGCAAGTTCAACTGCAGCAACTACACACACAAGCCCACTTAAAAAAGCTGCATTCCCTGCTGCGGCTGGCGGGATGACGAGTGTTGCGCTAGCTATGATGTGGAAACAGAAGAAGGAAGGTGATTCAGGCCTTGACAAATCGCGAAAAAATACTTAGAGTTAGTGAAGATCATTTGGAGGTTTTATGACTGATACGAGTAGCTTAGGAAGATATCTCTTCTGTGCTATTCCACGTCTACTTCTCGCCTTACTTCTCTTTTTACTTGGATTGTATGGGTGTCATTGGTGGGGATGGTATGAAGGGTTCTCTGAACTTTTTCACATGCTGTTTATCTCATCCGATCCACTGAACATAGGAGAGCTATCATTCACTCTGATTCGTGTTTTCATTCTGTCATGGGTCATTGGTGGCATATGCATCATGGCAGCGTTCATGGTTGGCGGTAGCGCATATCAGCGCGAATAAAAAAACGACTCGTACGCGGGTCGTTTTTATTCACTTGAGCTTTTTTTACATTTCTGATATATTATTTCGGTACGTCGTTTCGCTACGCATACATGGGGAGACAGATACATATATGCTTGTGCTCAACGGCCAACTGGCCACCCGCTGATCGGTCCACCGCCAATTCAAAATAGTCTACGGACTAAAGCTGCAGCCTCGCACATTGTGCGAGGCTCTTTTATTATAATAAAAACGACCCCTCTCGTGGAGGGGCCATACTGACTAATCAGTCGTGCATTTCATGACCATGCTGTCTTCATTGAGATCGAGCAATGTGGGTTTTGTCAGAAAACCCATGCCATTGATGCACGCGCACTCGTTGATCTTTGGAATACCGGTTCCAGGAAATTGAGTGAAGGTTATGACAACCTTGGAAGTAACCCAGTGATACTCGATATACTCCGAAGCGAAACTCTGCGACTCAACCACCTCATCATCGTCGAGAATTTGAGATGCGTGAGTTGGAACATTGAAACACATCCAACCCGTTCCTTCCTGCATACTTGTTTTGTGTACACATGAAAGGTCTGAACCACCTCCAAATGCTAAGCATTCCCCAGTAACGTCCTCCAGACCATTTTCACATGGTCCGTCGCTGCACTTGAGGCAACCCCAGAAGTTTCCCATGATGCATTCCGTTTCTTCGCATACTCCAAGATTATCATGAATGCATCCGAATGATTCGTCACATGAATCCTTGGTGCAGGGATCTCCGTCGTCGCAGTACTTTTCCTCGTCCTGCAGACAGAAACCGAATTGGCACGAAGCGCTTTTGGAGCACCAGTTGTTGTCGTTGCACGATGAGCCATCTTTCATTTCAAGATGTGTACAACCGATTTTGCCATCACAAATATCTTGTGTGCAAGAATTTCCGTCATCACAGATCTGCAATTCAATCATGTCATTACAGACACCCTCGAGGCATGTCGTGACTCCGCACTCGTCTTCATCACAGATCTGACCGTCGATTGCGAGATTCACGACACATTCGTTTTCCTCACACGCAAAGTCTGTACAGACGTCATCGGAAATTCCGCAATGCTCATCAATATCACACTCGACCACAGGCTCGATGCACTCGCCTTCCTCTGGGTTGCACTCCATGTCTCCGCATTTGAAATAGGATTGACATTCCCATGTTCCGGTCGATCCCAAGCCTTCCATGCCATCACAATAATCGTTTGTGCACTTGTTGCCGTCGTCACAATCCATGAAGCTGGCACATGGCGTACAAGCCTCTGCCATCGGATTACAAACCAATCCATTCGGACATAGTTCGTTATCCGGCGTATGCTTGCACTCACCGTCTCCAACACACTCATCGATAGTACACTCGATTTTGTCGTTACAGACTTTCGGGATGTACGAACAAGAGTTGTCCGGATTACATACCGAATAGGTACACGGATCTCCGTCCTCGCACTGATTGGCGGTTTCGCACCACTCTCCGTTGTCTTCGAATACGCAACCCACATTAGGATCGCAATAGTCGAATGTGTATGGTTTTTTGTCGTCGCATTCAATGTCTCCAAATGTGCATCCGAACATCGGATCACAGAAGGACGCGACGCACTTGTTTCCGCTTGCCGGACAAAGATTGTCCTTTGGTTTGAACACGCACTCTCCGCCATTACAGACATCGAATGTGCATGCGACATCATCCTTGCACACCTTCATCTCATGCGAACATGAGAAATCGGGGTTGCATGTGGAAACCATGCACGGATCTGAATGCTTACACGGGAAGCCTTCACCACACTCTTTGGTGTAATGGTAGCAACCGGATTGATTGCTGCAGCCATCGAATGTACCGGGGTTTTCGTCATCGCAATTCATAGGAACATGTGCGCAACCATTCAGCTCGCACAAATCCTCGGTGCATGGATTGGAATCTTTGCAGACTCCGCCATCTGTCGCGAACACACAGCCGAGACCTTTATCACAACTGTCGCTTGTACAATCATCGCCGTCATCGCATGGTTTTGCTTTGTATTCGCATCCACCAAAGACGTTCCCCTTCGGATTGCACAGTTCAATTGTGCATTCGTCGGAATCTTTGCAATATTCTGCGTTCGGCTGAAATTGACACGTCCCGTAGTTGCACACATTCTTCGTACATTCCACGTGATCTTCGCAATCCTCGCTTGTTGCGCATTCGGGGGGTGGGCCGAGATCCTCTTGAACCTCTTCCTCAACATCCTCGACCACTTCTTCAACATCTTCGGCAGGTTGTGCCACATCCGGCTCAACCACACCACTCGTCTCCTGACCCGGACACCCGATGATACACATCAACGCCATGATTCCTACTGAAAATTTCATCGAAATCTCCCAATTGTTTATGTAAATGAACTTCTTTAAACTAGCAGGATTACTGGGATTTGTCAACCCGAGAACAAGAAGAACAATTGACAAGCACTCTCATTACATGTATATTTAATTGTTGGTCTTTTAACACATAAGCGATGAGGTGCTCCATGCAAAAAATGTTCGGTCTCATACTTGTAATCGCAAGTTTGTTTGTCGGAGTTTACTTTGGATTTTTCTGGGCCTTTATCGGCGGCATCGTTCAAATCATCAAGGAAGTCACAAGTGGTGATTTTGGCATTATGGGGATCGGCTTTGGTGTCCTGAAAGTTATGTTTGCTACTGTGATCGGCTACATCTCCTTTTTTGTCACCCTTCTCATGGGTGTTGCGATGATGCAGGATTAGCACTTAAAAATTAGCTCCCTGAAAGAGGGGGTTTTTATTTATGTAATGCAACATAAAAAAACTGCCCTGAGACAGTCGTGGGATAGCTCATTTAGAAACCACTGCGAAATAACCAACCAGCAAAATTTAAAATATTTAATAAAATCTGAAGACTCAAAACTATTGGTAATACATAGACCCAATCCTTCCATAACACCTTTTTCTCAACTATCAAAAAGATTGCAAGAAAAATTACGGTAAGAATTGAGTTTGGTACTATATACTCATAATCCAAAAAAAAGTAGTTGAAAAAAATAGATGTGAAAAAGAACTGTGTTAAAAATATTAAGATTACCTTTCTTTTCATATTCTACTTTAGATGCTTGTGTGTTCCAATAACCAGCCCCATCATCACGATCGCAGGCATGAAATTACCAAAAGGGTTTATCCTCACGAATGCAAGCGGCCCGCTCGGCATCACCTCTTTAGTTGCAACCAATAACAAAATTGCAACTATTACACCCACTAAGGATGCCCATCTCTTTGCATACCACAATCCAATAGCCATTAACAACATTCCAATTCCTATAAATAGCACGAATTGTGTTCCTTCTTTAAAGGGTATTCCTGCCTTTATTAATACAGCCCCGGTGATACCCAATATGATCGCAAAAATTCTCAAAGCTTGTTTTGTATTTGGTTTCTTCATATTTTTCAGTGTACCATACATTTTCCATACAATAAATTTTGTATTCAAAAAAATCTACCTCTCGGTCGATTCTCTACTGGAGCGCTAGCCCTCCGCAGGATATATAAATTGACGCTCACCATAGACGTGAGTTTGTGAGGTTGAGTGAAACAAAAACAACTCGGTTGAGTTGTTTTTTGGTAAGCACCCCGCAAGGGGGTATAAACTCCGGATTGATCCGCTCCGCTAATTTTTTATGCCGCTCCACATAAAAACCGACCGGGAAGTCGGTTTTTGGATGGAG
>CAZHVT010000012.1:0-28896 GCA_964536205.1 uncultured Gammaproteobacteria bacterium | reverse complement strand
AACTAAAAAAAGTCCGGTAGGACTTTTTTTAGTTGGAGCGGGTGAGCGGATTCGAACCGCCTTCGCTACCTTGGCAAGGTAGCATAATAACCATTATACGACACCCGCATTTGTTGTGCTGCATAGTATATCAAACAACATTGTTTTCGCAAGACTAAACAAAAAACCGCCCCTGTAGAGCGGTGTAATCATTTGAGTCTCACGACCTCGATGTCTTCAATTCCATCAAACTCTTTAGACTCGAGTATTGATTGTGGAATCTCTGCTCTTGTCCAACATTCAATCTCATCACTTTTTACTGTGATCATGCCGCTGTACACAAACCCACCGGACAGCTTCATGTTTTTCAATTTCGCTGCCATCTCCTGCACTTCGCGAGGATGAAGTAAATCCATCACAACTTGTGAAATGCGCGTATGAGATTTTAGTGGCGGATCATTTTCCTTGAGCGACTGCTCGAGTCGCGCCGCCAAATTCAGTGGGTCTCCGTTTGCAGCAAATCGTGGTGTGAGAACATCATCATCCAAGAACGAACCTTTTTGCTGCCAGGTGATTTCTCCCGCATCCACTCCAATCCGCAGTGTCATGCCGTAGGATTTCGCAGCTTTATGCATGAGATGCGCACTGTGCACTGCCTGTCGTGCAGCTTGTGACAAATTTTTGAATCTTACTTTACCATGCTCGTGCGTTGGCCATCGTGGACAAAACACTACAATACCGCCATCTCCCATTTCCTGAAAATCCCATCCACCACTTTTAACAGCAGGGCGGAAACATTCACTCACCAACTTACCGATATGTGCCGCCTGATCAACACCAGACCATTCAAACTTTTTAATCAGTTCGGTTGATCCGATAATATCAAACTGCAACACAATTGAATCACGTGTAAATGAATGAAGCGTTCCATCAGCAAACTTCTCTGCGATGTAAGCATTTGGGACGATTCGTGAGAGTACTTTCTTCAACGCATCGAGCTCTTCGCGTGTGTGCTCAAGCTCATGTCGTACATCTGTGAGCTCTGTTTCAGTTTCAGCCTGCGTCAACATCTTGTGTACCACAAACTGCGAACTCAAGGGCTTCACATAATCGATCCATTTCGCATCCCAATGAACTCGGAATGCGGAGTTTGGCAGATGATGTCCAGGAGTGTCGGAATATTGGAAGATCTGACCCTCACGCAACAGCGCATGCCCACCTTCACATACCGAACATGGAGTAGTGAAATCTCTCGTAATTCTCATCACGGGAATTGCCCCGGGGATTTCTGCACTCAAAGCATCTGCACCATCCAGCGCGATACCATGTTCGCCAAGCTGCATGTATGCAATTTCACCATGCACATTTCCACTGATGATAAGCTGTCGATCGATCTCTTCAACAATTGAAAGTGGGGCTTCTTCTTTCAGAATGCGGAAAATATTCGCCGCAACAATTGTCGAAGCTGATAGATCCGAAATGTCCTGACGCCAAAACAGATTTACTGAATCGCCATGCCCTACAATGAATGACACAACCGACCAGAAATCAAAGAAAGGATCTGCGATATCGCGATTATGACGCATCACAATATATCCGCTACCACGATCAGTCTGCACAAAACCCATTTCTTTGTTTGTGACACATCGCTTTGCAACAAATCGCACGTTTTTGTATCCATCAACCGGACTTGTCATGAAACGACCAATCGGGTTGTTGATCATACTGGCCAGAAAAGCATCTGATCCGAATGCAGCAAATCGACTACATCGCCCAACTTCTCGCAGATGGAATCCATGACCAAGCTGTTTAATGAGAGCTTGCTCAATAATGTTCCATGTAGCAAGTGATTCCCATGTGTCGGGATATTTGTGGAATCTTTTGCTCTCACGCACGCGTGACATATCTTTCAGACGCTTACCCAATGCGGGTGGCATGCGATCCAACAAAGCCTCAAATTCTTCCTGACTTTTTTCTCGCTTGAAATACTCGTGAATCACCGCCCAGTTCGGCAGGAGATTCACATCTCTGACGATTGCGGGCATTTTTTTCTCCTTTTCAAGGATTATATTCTTTTAATGATCTGTCCGAATCTTAGTGATCTATTTGACCCTTGTCAATCAGGCCATTAAAATAGAAGACTATGCATAATTCTCGTGTGTTTCAGTGGCTGTTTGGATGGTATGTGCGACTCATGTACATCATCGTGAGCACCCTCTATTTTCTGTACTATTCCTTTGCGCAATTGTTTGTTTCCAGAGGCAAACGACAAGAAATGTGGCGTCGTGCCGTGAGAGGTCATAATAGATTGTTGTTGAAAATCGCCGGCATCAAACTTCATTTGCACGATGTTCCTGATACACTCAAACATTCATCTCTTATCATTTCTAACCATCCTGCCATGACGGATGGTTTTATGTATTTTTCTTTATTTGGTCCTGATGTCATTCCTGTAACTGGCCCAGCGCGATATTTTCATTTTCCATTTGGTCGTGTGTTTAAGAATATGGGTGCGATTGATATTGCGCGGACTGATGAGGAAGAGGAGCGATTTCCAGATAGTTATTCTCGCGAGGCTTCTATGGTTGCCATGAAGGAAGCGCTTGAGGAAAATAAGCATGTGTTGATTTTTCCTGAAGGTCATATAGAACAGACGCAGCAGTTGTATTATGTGCATTCTGGGGCTGCGCGCGTTTCAATTTCAACTGGTCGACCGTTAGCAGTGTTTAGTTCAACTGGCGCGGAGCATGTGTTTATCGATAAAACGCGTATTCGTCCGGGAACCATGCATGTGCATTTTCACGGATATATTCATCCGAAACAACAACCCAAACCTTCTCATGCGGCTGTAAAAAAACTTCAGAAAGAAATTGAAGATACATTTGTGCGCGTTTTACCGCATCAATATATTCCGGATTATATTTCGTACACCAAACCAAAAAATATTGCGGCTTTTGTAGATATAGATAACACGCTGTACAACGGAATTTTTACGAAGGATCTTGTTATTTATTTAATGCGCCAGCGTTCTATTCCTCGTCATCGTGGTATGTATTTGTTGTGGTTGTTGTTGATGGAAACTTTGCGATTGATGCCTCATAAAATGATTATGCGGAAGGCTCATCGTGTGTTGCGTGGGTTGAGTGAGAAGGAAGTTGTGAAAATGAGTTCTCATTTTTTTGATACGCATGGTAAACATAATTTGCATGATGATATGGAAAATCTGATTAAGAATCATGTTGAAAAAGGTCATCGCATTGTGATCGTGACGGAAATGATCGAACCTCTTGCTCGTTTGTTTGGGAAACACATAGGAGCTGATGGTGTGTTTGGTACACGCATGCACGCACACAAGAAAACATATTCGGGAGATATTGATCGTTTGAATTATGCAGAGAATAAAGCTGCATGTCTTCATCGATTTGCAAAAGATCATGATGTGAATTTGAAAAAAAGTTACGCGTATGGTGATTCATTTTCTTGTGATCATCATATGCTTGCGTGCGTTGGAAATCCTGTTGCGATGTATCCGGATCGCAAACTGCGAGGTCATGCTCGCAAAAGGAAATGGAAAATTGTGCAATAAAAAAATCCCCTTTTTTTTGGGGACTTCACTTTATAATATCAACTCGTAAACCCCACGACTTATTCTTCGTACGAGTTTTTTTTGTATACGACCAGCCAGCATTCGATTGAGTGTATTATCAGGCGTTTTCGTCTTGTATCCCGCCTTTTGCATATGTGCCATAATTTCCTTCATGCTGCATGGCCTACCAACCTTCCTTAGAAAATTCTCAAGGACAGGCCAAGCGTCTCTGCGTGAAGAAACAATTTGATGCAACGGTGTAATATCATCAACATTCTGACTGGATCCGTTTGCCCTTTGCCTCGCCAATGACTTACCCTTTCTATTTTTTACACCAGATGCAATTTTATGCACCTTTGCGAGCGCTTCATTTTCTTGCTGCGTGCGTGGTTCTCTTTTTTCAAACCTTACCATTTTTTTGGTAATTGGATCTCGCGCTGCGATCGGTGTTCCATCTGCATCCCGAATCACATTACCGTTCTCATCTGGAAATTCAGGAAGCTTGAATGGCTGCTTATGCGGGTGATCCTTATGATCATCACCGACCACTTCAAGAGTGACACCTTTTGCCACCACCAAAGCCTCAATAATTTCGTCACATACATCGCGCTCAAAAATTGCGACATTCTCTCCGTGTATAATGAACAGCTTTTTTTCGGTCACCATGACTTCGATTCTTCCGATGTGCGCCCCTTTCATAGCACCTCCTAAATGGGGATTTCGTCATTGGCCTTCTTTCCCCTGTATACGTCTTTTTAGGATATTTGTCAAGCCTAGCTATTGCCTGGAATTTTCTTCACTTCATTGATACAAACCGTATTATTACAATCTTTTAAATGCATTCTGCGTGCCAGAGGCCATTTTTTACTGGATGATTCTACAACCACATCCTTGTCTTTACCCAACTCTGATTCTCCCACAACCCTCCCTCTATCTTTTTGCCCTTCAGGCTGCAAACAAAAATACAAACCAGGTCCATAAATCGTGAACGATTTTAGTCCGGCGACATCGATACATTGCTGTACCACAAACATCTTTTTCTCCCTTAATGATCTGGAAAATATAGTATGAATTTACTGCGTCCTTGTCAATAAAAAAAGGCGCCCGTAGACGCCCGAGATTATGTTAGAAGCAATGAAGCTGTGAGCGTCAGAGTGAAAGCTGACAGCAGCGTACTGCTTGTGATTGATTGTGCCGCGAGATCTGTCGCACCGCCATGCTGTTCGACCATGACGATCGTAGAAATTGCAACCGGCGTTCCAATGAGCAGAATGATGACTGCAGCAGGAATCCCTTGTAGCCCAATCAACTCCACAACGCCCCATGCGATAACCGGCAAGATAGCGAGCTTGAGCATATTGAGTACCGCAAGTGACTGTGATGATTTCACCACAGCCTTGGAGTGATAGATACGCGCGCCAATTACGAGCAGTGCGAGCGGCGATGCGATCATACCGAGCATATGTACTGGCTCGATCATAGCTGCAGGAATTTTCAGTGAAGTGAGCGACAATCCCATTCCAACAAAGAAGCTCCAGATGACCGGATCTTTGATCATTTTTTGAAATACGATTCGCTGTGCGCTGATACCTTTGCCACCATGCGCCCGACGAAGAATGTAAATTCCCGCAATCGTTGTGATTGGAAATTCTACAATGGCAAACAGTACGGCATATGGCAATGCGTTTTCACCAAACACTGCGATGATCAGTGGAAATCCGAGAAATACACAGTTAGGGTGAAACGCGATTGCTGCGATTGTACTCCGCTCTTTTCCCTCCATCTTTGTGTAACGCATTGTCAGAACAGTCACTGCAATCGAAACGACTACCGAAATTACAACTACGTAAATGAATGAAACCTGTGTGACATCCCACACAAAGTCATTGAACAAATGCACGATGAGCGCGGGCATGCATACGACGTATACAAACGCCGCCAACGTCCCCCAAAATTTCTCATCTGGATTGCCGATGAATGGCGCGCACTTTCCAGCGCACAACCACCCTACTCCGATTACTGCAAAGATCTGACTAATTGCAATTATACTGACGAGCATTGCTTCCATGAAATGAACTCCTTTTCTTCGAAGGCATTTGAATATATCAAACACCTTATAAAGAATGCAAACCCTAGTTTGCCGCGAAATAACGTCTGTGTGTCACGGTTGATCTAGTTCCGTTTACATTTTTTGTATCGTGTGTGATTTTCCATTCCAAACCTGAAATGTATTCAACCACGACATTGAAAAATCCGTCAGTAGGACAACCCAATTGATAGTCTCCTACAATCAATGGAATCTTGCGCACATGACCCAAACAGATACATTGCACATCAATAAGCACTCGATGTTGCATATCTCTTATTCCCAAACGATATCTGTATCACAGATACCCTATAAAGAAGGCAAGTCGTAGCTTGCCGTAACTATTAGTCGTAAGAGTAATAGTCACCTGGATCATGCTTGTCGCAGTAGCTCTGGCCACCCATGCGATTGGTTCCGCAATGCCCCCCACTACAACGGTCATCATCATTGTCGCTAGATGACTCAGATCCTGATGCGGCAGCTCCAGCGGCTGCGCCACCCAACAACCCAAGTAGAATTAAACTAATAGGATCACAAGGCATTGTGATTCTCCTTTTTTTATAGTCATACTAAATCACGATCTCACAGATGTCACACTGACAGCATGATTCGTGACTTTCTTCGAACTCTTCGAAATTGTGTGAAAGATCATGATTCGATGAACCCGAACGTGGTTCGGATTGTGTTGCCAGTGTCATTTGTCTAGCTATTTCCCAGACACTCGCCGGCCAAAAAAACGGATTCAGCATTGATACCTCCTTTTCCTCTACCAAATCTGAAACATTCAGAACCTGGATAAAAGAGGCAAGCATGAGCTTGCCAGATAATCGACCTAAGCCGTTTCAGATTAGTCTAGCAGATAGCGATTGCAGTCACCGCAGGCGTAACGCCCACAGTTTCCACACTTCGGCTCGTTATCATCCTCATCCTTCGATGAGCCCGAACCAGAAGCAACAGCCGCACCTGCCAGTGCCGCAATAGCACCCAATAGCAAACCACCACAGATCATGACAATTCTCCTTTTTAAAAACCGAAAGAACTAACTTTGAACACACAATATCAAAACCCTCAAAGAAAAATATTGAAAATGTTATGAAAACAAAAAACCACTTGCTTGAGCGGTTTTTTGTGATTAATTTTTATGAGTTGAGCGGACTAAGAAATCCGATTGAAATATCTTTTGGATCAAACTGAATCGCAAATCGACTTAATTCTCCTGAGATTGTTACATTCAGTGATTTGTCTAAATGCTGTTTTATTAATTTTTCGATTGGTCCAACCACTTTACCCTGCAAATCGTTTCTGTAGTTTGCGTAATTTGATGTAGGTAGTTTGTCATTAGTCATGATCTCCCCAGCATGTTGTGCTAAAAATGTGAAAAGCTCGATAGTTGCTTTTTTTGTCGGCACATCTTTTGATGTGAACGTTTTTCCGCCCACATGAATTTCGTTATTTACCCCATCAAATAATACATCATACTCATTCGCATTAATTGAACCGTTACTCAACTTCGTTTCCATTTCTGCTCCATTCCAAACCAACAACTGATTTGATCCTGCAGGCACAATTTCTGAATACAACCCTTGTTTCATATCCTGCTCTACTCGAAGTCCTTTCCCTCCCCAACCATCTCGCCATGAAGCATAATCGAGATGAACATTGGGATTGTAATCCTGCTGTAATTCAGAAACGATCTCGTGAATGTCTTCGCGGAATTTAGATGGCTTTGAAAATACGAAAATGTTACCGTCATGCTTTCCCCAATATAATGCTCGCACCGCAATATCAATTCCCTTTTCCTGTGCGCGCTTTCTGATTTTGCGAATAATAAATTTGATGTTTCGTGATGGTGATTCTTCAAACGGTGTATTGATTCCTAAAAATGAATTCATTGATTCGAGAAATTCCGCGACCACTGTACTTGAAAGTGAGTTCTTATAGAGATTGATGAGGGTGTGTAAGAAATGCAATCGGACATACACTTGGCCATCGAGATATTTTTGCATGTACACACCATCTTCGTCTGTATCCTGAAGGAAGCCAGGTAGACGCTGCGCATTACCCTCATGTTTTTTAATTACCTTACTGAACAGCTTACTTGTTTTATCTCGCAACACATCGAAGCTTGGCAATAATGAATCTTTTACATATTTTGTCGCAGACATGTATCCGCGAGTTGACCCAGGATAAATACTGATCACATCCATAGGAAATGCTCCTGAAATATCTGATAACTCATGTAGTCGATATCCTTCACGCAAAAGATCATCGAGTTGATTGTAATCACCAGATACATCGAGTGGTCGCAAATGTCGATATTTTTTATTGACACTTCCGTTTCGAGGTTCTGTTACATACACCACTGGCGTTGATGAATCGATGAGTGATGTAAATGATGTTACTCCAGAAACTACACCATGCGAAACTCGCGCCGCATATTTGAGAGCGAATGAATGAAGTTCAGAGAATTTCTTACCCATTTCAGAGTCTGAAGAAAATAGATCTTGCGAATCGATGCTCCTAAATTGATCGAGTGTTTTTTTATCAATCTCCCCTAAATAAAGAAAAGCACTTGAAGTAAATAAAAGTGCCAAACTGGAATCAAATCCTAAATTTTCTTCTCGTTCAGCAAGTACGCTAAATGAAAAACCTTCAAAATCCTCTGTGCCAAGTTTTTCAACGATAATCTCCCGCAGTGCTTTTGGTGTTGATTCTTTGTATACACTTGTGAGATATTCCGATTCGAGAAATTCCTGACGCTCACCGTGATAGACATATGATTGTTCAAATTCGATCACTCCTTTTTTTCCGTTTGGTTTGATTCCGACGTATGTTCTGAAGGGTAATTTTTGTCTCACATTTGGAGCTCCGACGCGCCATGACAAACCCGATACCATTGAATATGAGAAATCCGCAGACAAAACAATTTGATGAGAGCTAAAGAAATCCTGGTAAACTTCAGGAAATCGTTCCTGTAGTGCTTGGGTGTTTTCTTTTTGTTCCCTCGATAACATAGTCATTTAAGCTACTACATTTCGAGGTGTTTGTCAAGGTTATTGACAGACTTGGTTTGTTGTGATTGTATGTGTGCAGATCATTATAGGAGAGCAAAGTGACCCTACAGGATTCTCAAACAAAACAAGAATTTAGTGCTGCACGCGTAGCTATCAATAATGCGCTGCGTGCGCACACTTGGTTTGAACGATCAGACTTGAGCGAGAAGGTGCGACTGCTTGAACTGCCAGAATCGTGTAATGGATTCCTGGATCATTTGAGTAAGCGCCCAAAAACTGGTGGAGGTGTGGAGCTCATTCGCATCGCACACGTACTCATTCCGCCTGGGGCAATCTTCGGCATTTTTATCAATTTCGAAGTGAAGCAAATCAACCCGCCTCATAACACCTATTTCTACCAATACTTCTCGTGGAAGCAAGGTCCGCTGTCTGGTGCAAAGGGCGTGGTGTTGATTCGGTCTGGCGGGTGCATTACGCACCTCATTTGCTTGCATGGATTTTCCTTCGCGACCGGAACTGATGTGTTTGGCTTGCCTGGCGGATTCATGGAAGAGGATGATGCATTCAGAGCGGACATGCGATTCCTCACCGAGCTCTTTGAGGAAATGGGTTTTGACGATGTACCTACGAATGATCTGATTGACCTTGGCTTGGTTCATGCAGATCCTGGACTCACGAATAATTGCCCAAGATTATTTGCTGCGGTGATCGATATGGATGATGTGTCGCAACTGAATCTTCATCACACGAATCTCGATCGTTTTGAGATGAGCCGCAAAGTAATTGTTGTGCCCGCAGAGAAGCTGTGGGGTGAGCGTGGATTGATTGAGCTGCATACACATGGATTCTTCGGAGTCATTGCAGCGCGCCTGATCAATCGTGGAATTCTATCTGTTCCTTGTCCAACAATCGCAGCATAAATAGTTGCACATGCGCCCTTTTTGGGCGTTTTTTTGTTGTAATATTTCTTACAAAATATCTTCTCTCAAATGAGCAAAAAACGCGTTTTTCCTATATTTTTGGGCGATTTAGGGTTGACAAAACCGGTTTTTTATGGTATAGTACGCGCATGTGATGAGTAATCGTTACATATATTACAACCAAAGGAGCTAAAGTGATTTCTGTGATTCTGGACTTCCTTGGCGGCATGGGACTGGCAATTCTGATTAGCGTTGTTACGCTTACTGTGGTCGGTCTGATTCTGTGGGCGAACGAGTTGCAGAAAGACCCTCGAACGGGAGCTATGTACGTTCCGCTGATGCTTATGTCGGTGATGACTTTCGCCTTGTGCGGGATCACGATCGAGTACGCATTCAGTTCGCTGGCATGTTTCAGTGGCGTAGCTGCTGGCTTGGCTACTGTTGCCGCGGTCATCTGGCTCAAGTGGGACTATCTCGTCAGCGAGGCGGCGAAAGCTCGCAGCTAACGGCGATAACCATGAGGTGGACGTTACGACGTCCACCTCACCTCAACTCTCATCTGCAGCATGATGCTGAAGATGAATGAGAGGATACATTCACAACACAATTCCTGAGGAGGAACATGTACGAGTTTTTCGCTTCGTTGGTGCTTGGTTATTTTTACGGGCTGGTTTTGACGCTTGTTACGATGGGCACCTTCTTGTACGTCAAGTGCGTCCGGATTCACATCGCGTATGTGCCGTCGGATAAGCGAAGACTGATGCGCTACACACACGTCGGTGCTGCAATCACCTTGTTTGCGGCTACCATGTGCATCTGGCGTTCATACGCCACTCCAACGCACTGGGCTGCTCTGACCATCGGCTTGATTGCATACTCCATTCATTTGGCAGTAAAATTCTCGCGTGGTCGCCGCGATATGATTGAAAAATATCGGCTGTGGAAAGAGGCACTTCACACTTCCTAACAACACGATGCGTCGCTACGGTGACGCATCCTCAACTCTCATCTGCAGCATGATGCTGAAGATGAACGAGAGGATACAGAGTGTTGACAGTTTTTTACAACCCTTTTTGGGACACAATACCCCAAGGAGAACTCAGATGGGCAAAAATGGCTTTATGGTCTTGTCGATTCTTACACTTTCTGCGCTGATCTTCTTCGCATTACTGGCAAACTCTTGGCAGAGCGCACCGACAGATTCTCAAGATCTACCCGACCAACAAGACCAACAATGGAGTGAATGGGATGACGCCGACAAGCTGCATGTACTGAACGGTGTTCTGAAACGTATGCGAACGGGCGACGCTTCCCCAACGGATATCGACCTCATGAAACAGGAAATCGATGCTCCGTACGTGAGGAGCAAGTCGATGAGGAGAATTGTCATGAGCTACTGTGAGACTCACCAGTCGAAGTACACCTACTGTGACGACCTTCTCCCATCTCAAATCTGAAGCACACAAGAATCTGAAGTACACAAGGAATACACCATGACACTCGAGTTTGTCCTTTTTATCCTTCTCCTTAGTCTTGCGTTGGGTGCCTTCTGGCAGATTGTCAGCTTTGCGGTTGTCAGGCTGGTAGTAGTGAGCTTCTCCATCGATGCAAGCACTCATACGAAGCAACTACTCACCCTGTTGTCTATCTTGATTTCCGGATCGTGCGTCATCGTTGCGGCGGCTGAAATAACAACCTTCGGCCCCCATCAACTCTTCCCTTCCATGACGGTTCTCGCGGGTCTTACTCTCTGTTTGATTCGTTTGGATACGGTGCAAGACCTCGCATAATCATCTCGATCCTCAACCTTCGCTACGGCGACCTAGCAAAAGTGCACTCCGGTGCGCTTTTCATTTTGTATCATTTATTTGGGATTTTTGGACAAATATTTGTTATCTAGTATACTAACTGTCTTCTGCCCGGGTGGTGGAATTGGTATTACACGGTAGACTTAAAATCTACTGGCCGCAAGGCCGTGCGGGTTCGAGTCCCGCCCCGGGTAGTTTTTTGTTTCCCGTTTTTATCCTTGACAATAGCCCACCAACTCGCTCTTTCTAAATCAGATTATGCTACAGTATGAGTAGTATGAGGAACAAAAAAATTAAACTATCCAACGAACATTACTTTAAAACATGGAGCGAGGAGATGGCCTATATATTAGGTTTTATCACAGCAGATGGTTGTGTATATTCCGGATCCGCTCGTCCTCATTCGTACCTTCTTAATATCACATCTAAGGACAAAATTTTGCTCGAAAATATTCTTTCAGCAATGAAAGCTACATACACTATTGGAAGAAAGGAGAATGGTCGAGGCCATGTAGCGTATCAATTTCAAATCAGAAATAAAATATTAACATCAGATCTGATGAATTTGGGTATTGTTCCCAGAAAGACGTGCTTCCTCCAACCGATGCAAATCCCAAGTGCATATTTCAAAGATTTTCTCAGAGGATTTTTTGATGGTGATGGTACGGTCTATATTTATAATGTGAATGGAACGCCTCAGATCAAATCCGCCTTTATTGCATTGAGCAAGTCTTTCCTTTCTGACTTGAACAAAAAAATCTGTGATGCTTTAAGCGTGCCTTTAAAAAATGTGCACGATAGATACAAGCGATCAAATAGTACCAAAACAATGTATGAGATTGATTTTTATATTCACGACTGTGAGAAATTATTTGATTTGATGTATGGACATAATCCATCCCTTTTCCTCGGGCGTAAGCGACGCATTTTTGAGCAGTGGAGCAGAATTAAAAGACGATCCTACAACAAAAAGTTGTACCCAAGCAGAATTGGAACGCGTTTGACAAAAGCCTCTGAAAAACGCACTATGGATTAGAAATAATCATTAACTAACAACACGCATATGAATAATGGCGTTAAGTGGGGTATTGGTGTGGTTGTTGCCGTCATTGTGTTGTGGGGGGGATGGGCATTATTTGCACCATCAAACACGACCGACGAAACACCAGTCGTAACGGAGGAGCCTGAAGAGGACACGAGTCCTATTGTAGTGGGATTTATCTCACCTCTCACCGGTGACGCAGCCACATACGGCGAACCTGGTCAGAAGGTTACGCAATTAGCTGTAGCCGAGATCAATAATGCAGGGGGAATTAATGGTCGCGAATTACAGGTCATCTATGAAGATGGAAAATGTAATGGAAAGGATGCAGCCAGCGCAATGCAAAAGTTGGTGAATGTCGATAAAGTACAAGCTGTTCTTGGAGGATTTTGTTCAGGAGAATCTTTGGCAGCAGCGCCTATCGCAAACGCGAACAAGGTTTTGCTTTTTTCTCCAGGATCATCAAGTCCTGATTTGACTGAAGCCGGCCCATATTTTTTCAGAAATTATCCTTCAGATGAATCGCAAGGAAAAGTATTGGCAGAGGTTGCATATAACACGAAAGAATGGAAAAAGGTTGGTGTGATTCAGGAGCAGTTAGATTATCCTCTTGGTGTATACAAATCTTTTAGCGGTGCATTTGAAGAGTTGGGTGGTGAAGTTGTTCGAGAAACATTCGCACCTGAAACAACAGATTTCCGAACAATCCTTTCGAAACTTGAGAAGGAAGAAGTTGATGCACTTGCTGTCTTCACACAAGCTGCGCCCCCAGCAGAAATTATTTTGAAGCAGCTTGATGATATTGATTGGGATCCTGCTTTGATTGGTATTGATACGACTGCTGGATCTGATATCCCAGAAAGACAGCCAGAATTAGTTGAAGGAATGATTGTTGCAGAATTTGGGGTTGATGAAACAAATGAAATATTCCAATCATTTGCTGCGGCCTACAAGGCTGTGCATGGTGAAGATGTTCCCTATAAAAGCTATGCGCAAACTGAATACGATGCAGTGTATATCTTAGCTGAAGCTTTGAAAGAGGTTGGAAATGACGGAGAAGCATTACAAAAATGGTTCTCGGAAATGGATGGTTTTGATGGCGCATCAGGAAATGTGGAGTTTGATGAGAATGGTGATCGTACTGTAGGACACAGCGCTGAAGTTATTGAGGATGGTGTGGTGAAACCACTTCAATAGCGGCTCGAAAATCGGTTCTTAGGAGCCGATTTTTATGTTGATCTATCCAAGGGCGCATGATATCCTCGACTACTATAATGACTGATGATCAAACAAATTCTAAAATTCAAATCCTAAACTCAAAAAAGTGATGTTTGGAATTTGAGCTTTGGAATTTGAGATTTGTTTGATCATTGTAATTTGGTCATTGTGATTTATTATAATTGTTATTTGGTAATTGTGATTTAATTCCATATGGATTTCGTCGCCCAACTCACCATCAACTCAATCATAGCCGGCTCCATCTATACATTAATGGCGCTTGGTTTTAATCTGACATATGGTGCGACGAAGTTTTTTAATCTCGCTCATGGTGTAATGGCGACTATTGCTGGTTACACCGTATATTATTTTACGAAGTTTTATTCTGTATCAATTCCTGTCTCTGTTGTTCTGGGTATTTTTGCTGCTGGGTTAGTTGGATATCTGTTAGATCGTGGGATCTATTCCCCGCTTCGCAAACGTAAGGCCTCGAACATGGTTTTGCTGGTTGCGTCACTCGGCGTTTTTACTGCACTGGAATCTCTTATTTCTTTAAAATTTACAAGCCAGCACAAAGGCCTTCCAGAAATCTTCACATCTGTTGAAACCTTTAATTTGTTTGGTGGTTCTTTTACTGCGATTCATCTTGTTATTGTTGTGAGTGCTGCTGTATGTGCGATCGGATTGCACGCACTTTTGAAATATACATTATTTGGAAAAGCGATTAACGCGGTTTCTGATGATGAAGAAGTTTCAAAAATTGTTGGGATTAATTCTGATCGATTGATGGGACAAGTATTTTTTATTGGTTCTGCATTAGCTGGAGTTGCTGGAATTCTGGTCGGATTTGATACAGTCATTCTTCCTATCATGGGAATGCCGTTATTATTGAAAGGAATTATTGCTGCGATTATTGGTGGGTTGGGAAGTTTGTGGGGTGGCGTTCTCGGTGCATTCCTACTCGGCTTTGTAGAAAACTTCGGTATTTGGCATATCGCTGGAGAATGGAAAGACGCGATTGCGTTTGGTCTTCTCATCCTATTTTTAATCTTCCGCCCACAAGGCATCCTTAAAAAATAACCCTGATCGGGCTAAAAAATAATGACCATATCACAAGTACCAAACAAATTCCAAAATTCAAATCCTAAACTCGGCAACCGGATGTTTGAAATTTGGAATTTGAGATTTGTTTGGTACTTGTAATTTGGTACTTGGAATTTAACATCGTATGGACTACATATTCCACCTCGCCACCCTCTCATCAATATTCGCCATCCTCGCGATAGGCTTAAACTTAGTAATGGGTTACACCGGATTATTAAGTGTCTGTCACGCTGCATTCTACGGCATCGGCGCATATGCATCCGCAATTCTGATGAGATCCCAAGGAATGAATTTTTTTATTGCAATGGGATTAGGGGTTGTGATTAGTGTGATCGTCGCGCTTCTCATCGGATTAGTCCTCTCAAAATTCGATGGAGATTATTATGCACTCGCCTCACTCGGATTTAATGTCATAGTTTTTGGAATTATGTTGAATTGGGAAGAGTTAACGCGCGGGCCTTTAGGAATTCCTGGAATTGGAAAGCCAGAATTATTTGGTCATACGATTTTCTCAAACATGGAATACTTCTTTTTCACCTTATTCTTTTTGCTTGTTATCTATCTTCTTGCGCGCGTTGTTACCCAATCTTCGTTTGGCAGAGTCCTCAAAGGAATCCGAGAAGACGAAACCGCACTCCAAGTTTTTGGATATAAAACCTTATATTTCAAATTGGCAGTGTTTGTGATCGCTGCGGGTATGGCTGCGGTTGCTGGAAGTTTGTATGGTTCATATATTTCGTATATCGATCCGAAAACGTTTATTGTGATGGAATCTGTTATGATTATTTCTATGATTATTTTGGGTGGGTTGGCGAATAATCGCGGTGCTGTTGTTGGTGCAACATTATTTGTCCTCCTTCCCGAACTTCTTCGCTTTGCGGGATTTCATCCTGATATTGCCGGACACATGCGACAGGTTGTCTATGGTGTACTTTTGATTGTGTTGATGATGTATCGTCCGCAAGGTTTGTTTGGTGAATATAAATTATGATAAACGCGTCATCCTGAGCGTTTTAGTCGAAGGATCTCTTCATTATGAGCTTGAAAACAAAAAAATTGGAAAAACATTTTGATGGTGTACACGCGGTAGATCATCTTTCGATTTCAATTGAGCCAGCATTGATCACAGGAATTTTGGGGCCGAATGGTTCTGGAAAGACAACACTTATCAATGTGATTTCTGGAATTCATCCGATTGATGGTGGCGAGATTGCGATTGGCTCACAGACATTTTCTTCTATCAAACGTCATGAAGTTCCAGATTATGATATTACTCGGACGTTTCAGAATGTGCGCGTGTTTGAGCAGATGACAGTGATGGATAATTTGTTAGTGATTCTTTCGACTCGATCAGTTTTGACTTCGCTGCGTCGACGAATCACTCCAAAACAATTAGATCGTGCGCAGGAAGTTCTCAAAAATGTTGGGTTGTGGGAAAAACGGAATGCGTTAGCGTCGAAGCTGTCATATGGTCAGCGAAAATTACTAGAAGTTGGACGCGTTCTTGCGATGGATAAACAGATCAATTTGTTTGATGAGCCTTTTGCAGGTATGTTTCCTGAAATGGTGAAGCGAGTTTCAGGGATTTTGCAGGATTTAAAACAATGTGGAAAAACGATTGTGTTGATCGAACATAACATGCAGTTGATTCGAGAATTGTGCGATCATGTGATTGTGATGGATGCGGGAAAACTTCTGGCGCAAGGCGAGCCAGAAAAAGTCCTCTCTCAAAAAGATGTTATTGAGGCTTATCTCGGAGAATAATATGTTGTTAGAAACAAAACATGTCAGCGTGCAATACGGAGGTGTCAAAGCATTGGATGATGTTTCTGTTTCGATTGGTGAAGGAGAAATTGTTGCGTTGATGGGTCCAAATGGCGCAGGGAAATCGACAGTCATTAAATCTATGTTTGGATTAGCGCCGATTTCTTCTGGAAAAGTTTTGTTGCATGGGAAGCCATATATTCCCGTTCCTCATAATATTGTTCATAGAGGGATTTCATATGTTCCGCAAGGTCGGCGTGTGTTTACGCATTTGAGTGTTGAGGAGAATTTGGAGATCGGGGGTTATATTGTGAAGGATAAAACTTTAGTGAAAGATCGAATTATGCAGGCATATGATTTGTTTCCTGCGTTGAAAACGAAACGAGATAAGCATTCCGGAACTTTGTCGGGAGGTCAGCAGCAGATGTTGGCGATAGCGCGCGGTTTGATGACTGATCCGAAAGTTTTATTGCTTGATGAGCCATCTTTGGGATTAGCTCCAAAAATAGTGAAGGAAGTTTTTGAATTAGTTGCAAAAATAAATTCTGAAAGGCATACAGCGATTTTGATAGTTGAGCATAATTTACAATCACTCCTCCCTATTGCGCATCGTGCGTATGTTTTGGATCATGGAAAAGTTGTTGTAGAAGGCGACGCACAAAAAGTCGCGTCCGGCGATATCCTCGAGCGCATTTTTATGGGAACCTACAAACCAAACTCTTAAGATCTGCACTTAGTTATATGTTATACTTATCTCATATGAGATATTTTTTTATACTTTTATTGCTCCTATTTCCGGTTGTTACTAACGGGCAAACTCAGGATGAGTATGAACGCTCAGATGCATTGGTCGAGCAATGCATCGAACGGATTGCTTTGGATTTGCAAGCAGCGCGCGGTACGGATCGATACGATGTTTTGATTAATTCTTGTTATGAAGGAACTGTATATGAAGGTATTGTAGAATTTGAATCAAGTGATGAGGTTGATGAATTGCCAGAAGTAGTGAGCGCTCTTGAGTTTGCGACAGATGGTGAGAAGGTTGGCGCATGTACGCAACGTATTTATGATCAGCAAGCTGCTGATGAGGAAATTGAGGGTGGGTATTTTCAGGCGTTGCGAAATTGTTATATGGGGACTTCGCTCGAATCATATGCGCCAGATTTTAGTGAGATTGAAGCTCCGCCGAAAGCAGATTTTTCAACTTTTAAAGATGTGTTTAAAGATGAGCGCGCGGTTTTGAAATTGCAGGAAGCGTATGATTCGATTGAGCGCGGCCTCACGTATGAGGAATCAAATAACATTTCAGATTGTTTTATTGATCTGCAAAATAATTTTGATCTTACTAATCCTTCGTCGGATGTTCAGCGTGAAATTGCGAATTGTTATCGAGATACTTCGTATGAGCCGATTGCGTTGGTTTATGATCAGATTGCAACTCGGCTTGATTGTGCGACAGACAAACTTGGGAAGGGTCGATTGTTATCGATTGTAAAAAATCAGGATCACACAGATCGTGAAATTGAGATTGTGCAAAAATGTATTATTGAAAGAACAGCGCAGGTTTCAGCAGGGGTTGCTACAGTGAACGTAGTTGCTGGGATGGGATTACACAATATTTGGATGTATGTTTTGCTGATGATGCAGTTTCCGATGATGTTGGGATTGCGGCGTAAAACTCAAACTTGGGGAACTGTGGTGAATAGTCTTACCAATCGCCCACTGGATCTTTCAACTATTCGTGTTTTGCAAAATGGTTCAGTTAAAAGAACGCGAGTTACTGATGGAAAGGGACGTTATGTTTTTATGATGCCCCCAGCAGCTTATGAACTGGAAGCGAAAAAACCGAAGTTTGTGTATCCTGCTGCAACACTCGGACACACCAAACCTCTTGCAACAGATGCGCCGCAAGGAATTATCAATCTAGTTGTGCCGATGGATCCAGTTGCAAAAGAATCTAGTGCAGGGCAATTGAAGAGAAAACGATTGAGATTAAAAACACAATCTTCACTCGCGTATCTTTCTGTTGTTGCGAATGTTTCCGCGATTGTGTTTGTGAGAACTCCACTTATCATCAGTCTTGCTGTTGTGAGTACAATTCTGTTTATTTTATTCCGTTTGAAAGTCATCGGTAAAAAACCTTCTCATTTTGGAACTGTTGTTGATGCGAACAACAAGCCTATAAAAAATGCTGTGGTGAGAATTTTTTCTAAACAATATAACAAGCTTGCTGATTCTGCGATTTGTGATGGTAAGGGTCGTTATGCGTTTTTGGTTGGCGCGGGGACATACTATCTTACCGCTGAAAAAAGTGGATTTAAAAAATTACAATCTCCAGACATCATAATGAGTGAATCTGATGATGGCTGGATTTCTGACTCAATCCAACTTTCTTCTTGACGTGTGTTGGTGTGCATGCTAGCATACATTCGCTTACTCGAAGATTTGCTGACATCTTCTAGCGGGACACGCTGCTAGACACAGTAACTTTGAGTAGGCCGCACATCAGTCATCATAATTCTCTGATATGGGATGTGAATGGCGTGGTGTAGAGATGTCGGAGCGTACGGCCGATATGCGAATCTAGAAGTAGAGTGTTCTGATGTGAAGGCACTTCTGTTAGTTTACTAACATTCTTGTTTTCTACATCTGCACTTGTTGATCTCCAGATTACACCGCTGGCTGATGAGAAATCATCATGCCAAACTGGGTTAACCACACCCCGGTGGGAATGCCTGCTACCACGGTAGTAGGCTTTTTTATTTTAAGCCTTTAATCTCTCTTGACGGATTCTGATAGCCCTGCTACTATATCTCCGTTCTGGTTTGGTTCGTGTATTTCCCAGTGCGGGCAATACGTGTTAACTTCGTCGATTCACGAAGGCTTTGTCAGAACAATACTATCCTTCCTCGAGGCCAAGGTCGGCTAAGAATAGGATATAGTATGTCGGAGCGTACGGCCGATATGCGATTCTGGTTTAGAGAGTCTGTATTGACCATGAGTGTGTGCGCCTTGTGATCGGCGTTTCCACTCTAGAGAGGATTCTCGCCATGACCAGATTACACCGCTGGCTGATGAGAAATCATCATGCCAAACTGGGTTAACCACACCCCGGTGGGAATGCCTGCTACCACGGTGGTAGGCTTTTTTAATTTCTGAATTTTTTATAAAAAAAATCTGCGATAGCACTCCATAGATCCGCGATAGCCTGCCAGCAGGCAGGCGGCCGCGCATAGTGGCGTTCAGGATTAGTTACAGCAAATTTTCTCTACAAAGAAAGGTCTTCATAGAGCATATAGTAGAGCGTCTCAATAAAAAGCAAGAAATAAGAGCCTCAAAACTCCTTGTTAAATTAGTAAAAAATATAAAAAATACCCCAAAACCCTTGACAAATCCCCAAAAAAATGCTATTCTATCATCATATCATCGTATAAACAGATCTTTTGAAAAAAACGAAAGGACAAAAAAATGGATACCGATATATTTCTTGTAGGTTAGGTTCACTTGGGCTGCTCCAGCCGCACGCTCACCAAGGAGACTTGATGAGGGTGTTAGGTGAAATTCAAGTGTAGTCACATGACGTGACCTGTCAGGTGTTATTGCAGCGGTCAGGGTCAGCGACCGCTCGGTATGATTCTTGATAAGCAGACAATATATGATTTGTATGTATTGTCAGCAAACATGAAGTGGAGTTTCTCGGGAGCCATCAGCTGTGTCGTACTGCCATATAAGCATCAATGCCCAATAAGAACTTCGGGGTAGATGGGCTGGTTAACCACACCAGATTGCAGCGTAGCGGTTAACCACACCGCACGACACACACTGATGAAAATTCAGAAGGGATCTTTTAAAAAAAAAGATCGACGGTGTATCACATCGGTTTCCTAAGTTTCAACATCGTTGTTCTACCCATGGACGCGATGCAGGGGGAGGCGTGCTGGTTCGCCAGTACATCTCCAGTAGCAGGTGATCAGTAAGCTGATCACATGAAAGCGACGCACATGCGTCGCTTTTCTTATTCACCATTTTCAAATTCATTTTATTCCTCAAATTTGAATGCCATCTTTCCATTTGCATCAAGAATCCCAACACCCGTAAGTTGCAACTCTACCTTCGTTCTATCATCCGCATTTGTCATCTTTCCAAAGTAATACTGCTCCAAACCTTTCATAACCAACGCCTCTGCATTATCTTTAAATGAAATTCTTTTAGGTGGACGCCACGCACGATCTATGAGCACCACACTTGAGAGATAGGTAATAAATGCATGTAAACTTGTTCGTGTAAAAATCTCCGCATCCTTTCCTTTACTAATTTCGCGGTTTTTTGCCATCTCAGCGATCTTTGCATGAAATATAGACATCTTTCTCAAAAAACTCTCAATGTTTGGTGTGTCTTTCAAAACAGTGAATGCTTCATGCCCTCTCACCAAGTCACTCTCGTCAAGATATGTTGGTGTTTTTCTTGCGGCCGATTCAGACAATTCTCTTGGCTTTCCTCCTTTAAATTTCACCCTACCGTCAGACATGATATCTGGCTGCCGGCCAAACACCATATGCTCCAAATCTGCAGCATACTGATCTGCGTCTGGCTCATGCACCGTTAACCGACGAGGCCAACGTCGACGCTCATCCTTTTCCATTGCTTTACGGCCTTTATATCCTCCTGGGTTTTGTGTTCCAAATGCATGGTATCCACTCTTGATTGGTTCAACACCTGGTAATGAACCACTCTCATGCATCTCCTGTTCTTCTGCCGAAAGTAATCGAAATACCTCACCTTCATGTTCAGACACGGTCAGTGATGGAGGATTTTCCAAAAGTGAATTCAGACGCGTACGTACAGCATTATCAGCCGCATTGATTTCATCTAATATCAACCATGCACCTCTGCGCATTGCTTCCAAAACTTTTCCATCCTGCCATCTCCAATCAGAAATATCCAAATTTTCATAATCAGCAATTTTCTGCGATTCAAGTTTATTCAAACCACGTGCCACTCCTGTCTCCTGAATTTCTGCTTGCAACGCATATATAATATCTCGAGACTGTTGTGATATCTTCTCTGGATCTTTTAGTAACTGCTCGAGCTTTATTTGCATCTTCCCGTCATTCGGAACATATTTTCCGATCAAGTCACTTGTATCAGTTTGACCACCCAAATTCATACGAACAATCTCGTGACCTGATATTGATGCGAGGTATTCAATAGCACTTGTTTTTGATGTTGCAGTTTCACCTGTTAGCAAACATGGCTGTCCTAGCTGAACAGATGTAGCTACAAATTCCAACACGCCAAGCGTTCGTTCATCTAATGTATATGTTTCAAATCGTGATCGCGGTGGTGTCAACACCCCCTTTTGTTCTGCCATCCTTATAACTGTATCGCCAATATACACTTCTCCAGTTTGTGTATTAATTTCAACAGCAGGTGGCGGATTCTTCACGCGCTCATAACGAACCTCCTTCTTTTTCTTAAACCCTGCCATGACATCCTCTTCCACAATCCTCACAATCATTTTTCCTTTTGATGGATCATCTTCGTTTGTGTCACGCACAACGTGTACAAGATACGGTGTTCCTGGTTCAGGCATTCGACTCTTGTGAGATAGTTCAATTGCCTTTCTTTTCCCTGGAATTCCTGGGCTTGTATACACCCTCCGCACCTTTCCTCTTCTTCCCTTTACTTCACGTTCTGTAAATGTAACGTTACGAATCAAATTCCCTTCACGCTCTAATGCTGACTGCTCGGCCGCAGACATTGGTTCTGTTGGCTGACTCAATACCTGAATGCCTAAACCACTCATTTCATCTGCATCCATTACATCAATCGATTTTACTTTATCGTTTGGATACAGGACTTCAAATATCCCACTCTCCTCATCCACTGCAATAACCTCAACAGCGACTCCGCCTTTTTTTGTAAGCTGAATTTTTGTTCCAACCTGAATCTCCGCATTCGCTAGCGCATCTTTAGCTTCTTTCTTTTGTAACTCCCCTTCCATTGAATCCATAATTTCTTGTTTTGTTTTTGAAAATCCTATGCGATCTGGTTTGTGTTCGAGTAATACTTCGTCGTCTGTGTCATCTATTGCTAGTATCTCGTATTCCTCTCCGTCTAGTTTTATTATATCACCTTCTTTGAATAATTTCCTGAATTTTTTGTTGACACTTTCTTCGCCTGGAATTTCCTCGAAGTTTTCTTTAAACTGATCTTTTGTAACTACATCACCCCGTAAACTGCCGTCTCCAATATCAATACTGGTCTTTGGAGTAAATCTAATGAGACTGTCTGACGCACCATCATCCTCTATGGATGTGATCGTAATTTCCTCATGTGTAAATTTACTCCTATATTTTTTCCCCACCTCTAGATTGATCTCTCCCTCTTCTGACTCCTTTCTCACCTTTGCCTCAATCCTTTTTGTAAATTCATCAATGCGTTGTGAAAATCTCTCACGCCCATCAGTTTCATAAACCACCAACTTCTCACCATGTCCGTTCTTATCAAAACGCTCAATTGTTACTTTTGATCCATCCTCCAAGATATATTCATCTCCTATGTGTATCTCATACTCTTCAGGAGATGCGTTAGCTTCATACTTGTCGTCAAATACATCATCCAAAAGACATGGGCGAGTCTCTTCATCTGCTGTCAAAAGTACCAACTGAACTGTTCCTCCACCATTTTTGTGAATGTATATTACCTTTACCACCTCTCCCGTAGAAATTTCTGTATACTTACCGTCAACTTTTACCCCTTTGCATTCTATTAATTCATCTCCACTCCAACCTTCAATTTTTTTATCGATCAATTCTTCAAAATCCTCTTTTGTTTTTCCAAACGTTACTCCATCCTCATGTTTGTATTTAATAATCCTTACCGCACCATCTAAACGTACCTCCGAGATTCTCACCACCGCACCGCCATGTAAGGTGTACTTATCTCTTACGTTAATTGTCATTCCTTTTTCCTTGTGTTCAGTGCCTTCAATCCGCGACACCACAGCACTTCTAATATCTTTTAATGACCGATTGGTGTGAATACCCTTATCATTTGCAATTCTTACCCTTATCTCGCCGCTCGAGTTTTCATATATTCTGTCAACGGATATGCGCTGACCATCCTCAAGCACATACTCTGACCCCAGCTCTATAGGAATCACTTCTTTGGATTCGTGTTCTGTAAAATTCTCCTTAAACACATCTAGAGTAAAATGCGAGACACTCTCCCCACCCACATCAACACCCGGATCTATTCTTACAAAATCTACACCAGCGGCTTCTGCTGTTTCTGTTACTTCAACCACCGTGCCAGTTTCCGTATGTTTATATGAATGTCCCAACTTAACTTCCATTTTTTCTCCGCCTTCTTCTATGACAGAAAGCGCAGCGTCCACAAGTGATTGCTCGTTTTCAACAACGATAGTCATGGTAATACCATCATCCATCATAATTTCAACATACTTAAATCGCGTTTCTAAAACCGTACCTTCTTCGCCCTCCAGTAATACACGTACCCCCGGAATGATGCCGAGCTCATGAACTTTTTTTACTTCTATTAAATCTGTTGCATCCTCCTGTGTTATAGCTCCAGTACCCATCTCCTCAACTTTTATCTTCCCCTCCTCATCACCATCTCCGATGATTCTCATTGTTTGTGATTCCGTTACTTTAACTTCATCATTTTTCTTGAACATGTCCCAAAATTCCAATTTTTTTTCACGACTTTCTGGCACATATTCAAACACTTTTCTAAATTCCTCATGTGGCCTGCTTTCTTGTGGAGCTGACTCACCAAACACATGTCCTGGGATAGAGGGGTTGAATCTTACCCAATTTTTCCCACTTGAATGCAAAAAAACATCAACTACTTGAACCTCAGTTGAGGTTGATGCATGTCTATATGTGTCACCAACAATAATTCTTCTCGGCTCTGATGGTTCTGATAGTGGTTTTTTCTTTTCGTCCATAGAAATTTCGATTGACAAACGCCTTTTTTTATGCTATAATAGCTTTGTAGTAATGAAAATCCGTTGTTAGGATGCATTGCTGCATTGCTCTTTTAACTCCTCCTCCATTTACTCTTTTAATGGTTACATCACACTAACCATGAGATCTTAATTACAAACCCTTTATCCGTTTGTAATTTTATATAACGCGTCCGCATCAACGCGTTTGAGGCTATCGCTTGAATAAATACCGTGGTGGTTGTTTGTTGGATCGATAGTCTCACTTCCCTCACTCTTTCTGGGGCTACCGCCCTGAAGATCTTAAAGCATCATTAGCAGTGTGGAATTGAAACCGACAGGTTTCGCTGTGAGCTCAACTGTTTTATGTTTTTTCGTCACAAATATATATTTTTCCCTATTAACCAAATAGGTTGACGCATTTGTGACGCAACCTCTCCTACGCGGAGGGGTTCTTTTTTTACACCGTCATCCCTGCGAAGGCCGGGATCCATGCTGTTTATCATTTTATCATGATCCCGGCCTTCGCCGGGATGACGGTGTCTACACAACCTCCTTCTGATTCGCCAAATTACAAAAAGCACTCAATATATATCGCCCCTCAAAATCTGCAAATAACTCTTCACTCATCAATAGAATGATATATGAACCCTCTGGAGCAGGATTTATCACACGAGATTCCACCTCCCCTGCCAAATGAACATTCACCATTCCTGACTGAAATAAGCCTGAAAATACTGCAAAAAGCTTTGGAGGCAGCGGCCCGGTTAATTCCAATACAATACCTTTGCCTTGCGCTACTCTATCCAAAATAGGCGCCAATAATTCATCTTCATGCTGGTCCGCCACGATCATGTGTGGCAACCCGGATTTATGTAATTCTGACACTACCGCGTCATGATCTTCTGGTTTCACCACAACCGCGGAAATCGGAAATATCTCCGGCGAACGAAATTGCCGCATGGAGAAAAGGAAATCTTTAATTTTATTTATATCTTGTTCTTGCATATGTCTCTATTTTAGCAGAAATTTATATTTTTTAATATCCATAGTCATCATAATAGGAACCAGAGCTTGAGAAAGTAAATTCTCGCGGACCAGCACCATCAGATAACCCCAACTGCCGACGCATCTCTTGTGCAGCCTGCTCCAGAATATGTGGCTCAACAATCACCATCCTCAATATTTCTGTAATATTTTCTACTAGGTTGTGAATGTTGATGTTTGGTCGAGAGACTGGATAATAATCACTCACATGATCTGTCCCCTGACCCAATCCTAATCCTACAATTTTCTGATCAGTAAATGAGATAATATCCGCAACAGTTTGACTTAGATGTTCTTCGGCGTCCACGCGCCGGCCATCTTTGTCCCTAATACCGTGTCGTGCTGCCGGCTGGCCATCTGACAGTACAATCATGATTTTCTCTTCTGTATCCTCTTCCTCCAGCAAGTCGGAAGCTTCGCGTACACATTTCCCATCATCATTATAGCCAGATCCATTATTTCCCCCTGGATTTGAATCATATGCTTCATACACCATGCCTGACATACGTTCTCTGATCTCATCTGTGAGATCCTCATCAAATTCTTTAAACATGATCAATCTATCTTGAAATCCAACCACACTCACTCGAATTCCCAATGCGTCCAAAACTTCGGCTGCGCAAATTGTTGCCTTAAATGCTTCATCAACACGAGAACCTTTATACACCGCTTCTGCATTTTTTTTCATTTGTGTTGCCCTGTCCAACCCTTCATCATGCCAGTACCCGCCATAATCACCTCCCTCGGTCATCGAACCAGACAAATCCACCACCAACTGAATCGAATAATCCTGCGCCTCTGGAATCTTCACGGTCTCAAATGGTTTGACTGTTAATTCCTTTGCACCACCTCCACGCTGCCCTGACCACAAAAATAATTTGTGAATATTAAGTTTTGTTCCTGTTGCAGTAAACGTTGTTTGTGATGCTGTTGTTGGATGTAATATTTCATCTAGCTCTTCCATCAACTGCTCGTATACCTCTCGAATTTCCTGAAACTCCTTTTCATAAATTGGCTTGTTCTTTGCGAGCTCCTCCAATTTCTTTTTAGCTTCATCCATCTCTTCTTGTGCTTCCTTTCTTTTTTCCTCCTCTTCCCTTCGCTCTTTTTCTCGCTCTTCTTCCTTCTGTCTCTCCTCCTCTTCTTCACGTTCTTGCTCATCACGTTCTTCGTGTGTTGTCATTGGCTCTGGCGATAAATCACCCTCATAATCCTTCATGATCTGATCCTCCATATCTTTCATCTGCTGCTCAACCATCTGCTCAATTTGTTCTTTGATTTCATCTGGAATTTTATCCCATAATTCATCTTGTTTCTCTTTCATCTTCTCTTGACTTTCTTGCATTTGCTTTTCCAATTCTTTCATGGCGACCTCTTTTTCTTCTTTATCTAATGCATCGTCATGTTGAATTTTCATTTGTTGAGATTGTAATTCCTGTTGCTCGTGTTGTAAATCTTCAATCTCATCAACCATACCCTGCATTTCTTGTTGCGCATCACTTAATCCTTCCTTCATTTCTTGTTCAATACTTTCTTGCTTTTCCTGACTCTCTTTTAACTGCTTTTCCAATTCGGCCTTTGCAATCTCCTTCTCATCTTCATCTAAAGACTCATCATTCTCAATTTTTTCCATTTGCTCTTGAAGTTCTTGTTGCTCCTTTTCTAATTCATCTAATTCTTGTCGTTGAGCCTCTCTTTCATCCTTTTCTTCTTGTGACATTTCTTGCTCTTGCATTTGTTTGCGCATTTCTCGATCTTGCATCTGTCTATCTCGAGCATCTTTTCGATCCATGTCAATCAATTCCTGCGCCACAGGTAAAATTCTTTTGTAGACTGTTGCCGCTCGTAACATTTGCTGATCATCAATCTCTTCTTCATCTGCTTTTTCCCTTGGAAGCGTGTGTTCGATAAATTCTATGTGATGACGTATTTTTTCAAAGGCATCTAATACAGCTGGATCAATTAATGCCCTCAATTCCTCCCTGCTATATTGTGGTTCGTGCACAAGTAGCCCAGTGAACTGCTGAAATCGAGAGCTGCCCTTGAGACCCCTAAGCAGCGCCATTGCCTCTAGATCAAATTCGCGATCATGTACGCTTGGTTCAGTAATTTCTTTTTCGGTGTGTTCTGATTCTTTACCTTCCATTTCAATCGATTCTTCATCAGCCTCTTCCACCTCATCTTCTGTCTGACTAACTTGTTCTAATTCTTGTATTGCTTTTTCTCTTTCTTCTCTTTTTGGAATGCCAAATTGATGATGGATCGCGTGCTCCATCTCAAGCATTTCATCAATAATATTGTCTCGGCGAGCCTCATCAATCCAATCCGCCATTCCTGGCATGCGTTCTCTTACAATTTGATCGGTTGGTCGCTCTTCTGCTGCTGCCATGAGCGCCCCAAATCCAAGAGTCCTTTCCACATCTTCTGGAATAACATGCATTCTTGAACTTACTACATGCGCTGCCTCATGCAGTGCAATCGCCATAGCGATTCTTTCTGAACGAACAACGATTTGCTCTGGAATATGAACGTATTGGATTTCATGTGTTGGACGGCGTGTCGCAGGATCCATTTTGTAACGTGCAAACCATGTCTCATCAGGATTCATTCCCTGCCTCATGAGCTCCATTCGTATCATGGGATCTACCTGTGTTGTGACACTCAAATCATACTTTCCTGTCATTGTACGAATTAAAGAACCAATTTGCTCGTGCAAATGGTTCATATCTTTTTTACCCTCCATTGAAGGCCTCATCTCCGGTTGCGCTGGCTTGTTTTCTTCTACAACCTCAACAGACCCGGGTTTTTCTTCCTCCGTCATAGATAGATATTATAGCACGAACCACTTGCATCTTGCATGGGGATTTGATAGTTTATGTTCACTAGAAATTAGTCGTGTTTAGCGTCGGGCTGTCGCAGTTGGAAGTGTGCGTCGCCATCCTCACGCCAGTGAGGTATTATAATACGATTTGTCATGCATATTAGCGTCGGGCTGTGGCGCAGTTGGTAGCGCGCGTCGTTTGGGACGATGAGGCCGTGAGTTCAAGTCTCACCAGCCCGACGCTATGCATGACGATGAGGCCGTGAGCTCAAGTCTCACCAGCCCGACGCTATACATGACGATGAGGCCGTGAATACACATCAAAAACCCGCAGATGCAATCTGTGGTTTTTAAATTAAAATCTGCGATAGCAGCATATAAGTCGGCGATAGCCGCTATGGATCCGCGATAGCGGCCGCGCATAGAGATGTTCAGGATCAGGGAGACGAAGATTTTTCAGATATAAAAAATCACTGTTTGAGTGTTTTAGCGAGTTTGATTTTTTGTCTGAAAAATCAAGTCGAGCCCTGAACTGAAC
>CAZHVT010000011.1:0-47117 GCA_964536205.1 uncultured Gammaproteobacteria bacterium | reverse complement strand
GGTGGATCCGCCAATATGTGTTGCTGCAATTCCTGTTGATGCGCAAATTGCAGGTTCAATGCGATGTGAGCGCAACCAATCTACATACGCATTTATCGTATGTGTTTTTCCGGCGCCTGGTTCACCAGTTAAAAAAACATTCGCGCCAGTTCGTAATATTTTTTGTGCGTGTTCTTGTTTCATATTTTCTTGAGTGCTGAGTGGTGGAGGGGTGAGTTGCTTTGCCAGTTACTCACCCCTCCATCCTCATCACTCATTTCTAAATACATCGTAACATATTTTGTTGTAAAGTTGTAAACAACATTTTTGTGGATAACATTTTGAAAGCTGCATAAGGCATACAGAAGCCAGGTGTTTTTATTATTCCTAGAACAAATACTCATTATGTGATATACTGATTCACTATAAATAACTTATCGAGTATGCGATTTTTTCGAGCTCTTGCTTTTGCGTTGCCGATGATGGCTGCGTTTATGTTTGTGTCTGATGCGTCAGCCCTCACGGTTACAGGGGGGATTGCGCCAGATACCATTTCCACCACATCTGGTGTTGTCACGTTGAGTGATGTTGTGATGACATGTGATTTTAATAATGAAATTGCGGTAGGTACTGGATTCATGTTTATGCAGTATACGGCTAGTGATGGGAGTTCTACGAATCCGGTTGAATTTGATGTGTCGGGTGCAGCGGGAATTGTTGCAGGAAATGATGGTCAGACGACAGTTACATCGCCACCTGTTGCAAGTGCATCTCAATTAAATTTTTACAATGGTGCTGGATGTATGACGGCAGATACAGTTACTATTTCGGGTGTTAAGGTTAAGGTAAAAAATCCTACTGTATTGTCTGAAGGAACATTAACCATTTGGTATCGTTCTGGCGCACAGGTTGGATCTTCGGTTTCATCTCACGTGGACACAATGGGCCCGCAATTGGTTAAAGCCACATTACAAGATGTAGGCGGGGCGCATACGGGAACTATTGAAACAATCGCACTTGAGTTTACAGAAAGTATCGTATATCCGCTGAATGACTTTCATTCGTCTCATTGGTCTGCGGTTACAAATCCGATTGCTGATTTAAGTTTGATGGGAGATATTTCTATTGATGGTGTTGCTAAGGCTGCGGCGATGCAATATGTGATACTTTCAGCATCGGCTGTTTCTGGTGAACTTGGCACATTTGGATATTACACTTTTTCTCCGACTGCTTTGAATACCATGACAGATGATCATGGAAATCCGGTTCGTACGGATAGTATTCAAACTGGCGAGCAACTTACGCCTGTTGTGAAATCGATTTCTCCGTCTGGAGTTGTTGCGAAGAATGCGCCAATCACGGTAACTTTTTCTGAAGCGATGAACATGAATACTGCACAAGTTACGATTGAGCCTCCTGTCCCTTTGGGTCTTTCGTGGGATTCAGTTGGAGAAGTTTTGACTATTACCCCGCAGAATCAGGATTATGATACGCAATATGAAGTTACGATTTTAGCAACGGAAAATGGAGGAATTTTACCTTTGCCTACGTTACCTAGTCAGGTGGAGGGCGCTGCGTTGTCCGGTACATGGGTGTATTCAACTGGTTCAGAGCCGGCTGGCGCTCCTACTATAAGTTCATTTTCTATTAATAATGGAGCTGCTACAACAGATTCAGCAATTGTCACACTTGGTGTCACTACAGCCAATGGGGATGAAATTCAGTTTGCTACAAATGCCGCTATGAGTGATGCGACTGTATGGGATGAGCTTGATTTAGACGAAGGAACACTTGGATGGACTCTGAAGCCAGGTGTAGGAACAAAGCAGGTGTGTGCTCGAGTTAAGAATGTGACAAGTGGTGCATTATCCAATGTGTTGTGTGACAGTATTGTATTGCAATCTGGTGGAGTGGGGGTTCCTGTTAATCCGTCGTTATCAATTAACAATGGAGCTCAAAAGACAAATGGTCAACTCGTAAAATTGCAATTAGGTGCATCGGGTGCAACTGGCATGGCTATCTCTAATAATAGTTCGTTTGATGGAGCTGAATGGACGGATTTTGCTTCTGTATATGATTGGTTTTTATCAAATGGGGCTGGTGATAAAACAGTGTATGTTATGTATGGTAGTGATACGGGTGCTGTAACTGCCACAACATCTGCATCTATTGAGTTTGCTCCAACAACAGCTGCTCCAACAGGTTCATTGACGATTCTAGATGGGGTGCCGACAACAAAAACAATTAATGTGCATGTTGATATCACCGCTAATAATGCCGATAAGGTGATGTATGCGACCAAGAGCGATATGTCAGATGCTGGAAGTTATGAATCCATTGCGCTTAATAAACCATGGATTTTGACTCCGGGATTAGGTGTGAAACAGGTGTGTGCGCAGTTTAAGAACTCAAGTACCAATAAAACATCAGGAGTTGTGTGTGACACGATTATTTTGAAGGAGTTTGGTTCTGGTTATCCAACGGGGTATTCTATTACAACAAATAGTGGTCAGTCATCTACAAACTCTTCTACTGTTACGTTGAAATTGGGTGCAAATAATGCGACAAAGATGGCGATTTCAAATCGTTCTGATTTCTTGGGTGCGAAATGGGAATCATTCAAAACTTCAAAAACATGGACGCTTGCTTCGGGAACGGGAAACAAAACATTGTATGTGATGATGGCTGCTTCTAATGGTTCGGTGACGCCGATTTTTACGGATGATATTGTGGTGAATAAAGACACGACTGGCGGCGGATCAGGTAATATTATTACTCCTCCGCCAAAAACTCCATCTAAAAAAGTTCCGCTTCCAACAGGACTTTCGGGTGGTATGTTGGTGAAGAAAGTGGGGGATAGTGCGGTGTATTATGTGGGAGAGGATGGATATCGATATGTGTTCCCTCATCAGAAAGTATTTTTATCATGGTATACAGAGGCGGAATTGCAGACGAAAGATAAAGGAGGGTTGGTTGTAACAATTGCTGCGTCGACCTTGGCTTCAATGAAGTTGGGTGGAAATGTCACGTATCGTCCGGGTGTGAAGTTGGTGAAGATTCAATCAGATGTAAATGTATATGCTGTGGCCAAGAACGGTGTGTTGAAGTGGGTAAAAAATGCTGGAGTTGCAAGTCAGTTGTACGGTGCGAATTGGGCGAAGAATGTTGATGATATCAATGTTGCGTTCTTTGTGAATTATGGATTTGGTACAGATATTGCATCAACTTCTGATTATAGTGTGTCATCGCAGAAATCTAGCGCAACTTCGATTACGATGGATAAGAGTTTGAGTGCTGATTAAGAAAACTGAAAAGACCTCTGGGGTTTCTCGGGGGTCTTTTTTGGTAGTGAATGTGATATAATGATTGCATGCAATTATTTCATTTATATCATCGCACGCATTTTCGTGAATTGATGCACAGTGAATTTTGGTTGTTTGAGTTGTCAGTGTGGTTACATTCGTTTGGTCGATCTTTGATTGCGGTGTTTATTCCAATTCTACTTTTGACGATTGATTATTCCATCGCTGATGTGGTGGTTTTTTATTTTTTGTATTATTTGTTTGATGTTCCACTTAATTTTGTAGCGAGATGGTTTGTGCGAACCATTGGTGCGCGCAATGTCATTGTATTGGGTACGCTTTTCTCGATTGTGTTTTTTATTATTTTGTATACGTTGCCTGCGCAAAGTTGGTTTTGGTTGACGATGTTAGCGCTTGCGTCTGCATTGTACGATGCGTTTTATTGGGTTGCGCATATTTATTACTTTATGGAGAGTAGTAAAAAGCGTCATTCATCATCAAAAGATACGAGCATATTTTATATTGTGAAAATGATTGGTGGGATTTTGGCTCCAGCGTTTGGTGCGGCAGTTTTGATTTTCTTTAGTGATAAGATTTTGATTGGAGTAAGTATTCTTGTTTTGATATTGTCGATTTTGCCGCTTTTGAATATGCGACATATTATTGATAAGCCAAAAGGAAAACAGATGACTGTGCATGATTTTTTCAAAACGTGGAGGGATTTACGTGATTATGTGACGACAGCTTTGTATGGCATTCACGGTGTTGTGGAGGGAGTGATGTGGCCGTTGTTTATTTATCTCGCGTTTGAAACGTTTGAGTCTGTTGCGATTGTGCCGATTATTGTTTCGGTGACAACGATTATTTTTACATTTTTTGCAGGTCATATTAAGAAGCGTGCACAGACGAAATCGATTGTTGTGGCTGCATTAGCAATTGCGATTATTTGGGTGTTGCGACTATTGTTGTCTAGTACGATATTTTTCTATGCAAGTATTTTCTTGGTCGGATTGTTTAGTGTGTTTATTATCATTCCAACTGATAGTCGATTGTATGAATTGGGTGAGCATAGTGATGCGCTTACAGCTTCAACGTTTCGTAATGCAGCGGCTATGAGTTCTAAATTATTGTTGTTTTCTGTGTTGGTCATGTTAGTCAATGTATTTCAAGTGAGTTTTATTATCGCTGCAACTGCGATGGCTGTGTTGATTATTCCTTTATCTTTGGTAAGTGCAAATGCAAAATTGTCTCATCAGCGTTCATAAAATTGTGTAAAAAAATAACCCCAACGTATGGGGTTTTGTTATTCAAAGAATTTTTCTATGGGGTGTTTCGGAGCTTCTTCTGCATTTTCAATCGCTCGCGGAATCCATTGTGCTTCAAATGGCGCCATTGTTTGCGACATGTTGTTTTTGATGTGACAGAGCGCTTCTCTGATATCCGCGATTGCAGATCGTGCAAGATCATGTTGATTTCGGATTTCTTCTGCAAGTTGCGGGATTTTTATTTCCCTAACTTTTTTTGTGTATATTCTGCATACATCACACATCCCAGCCATGTTTCGTGGAAGTGATGGGACGAGAAATCCAGGTAGTCCGTATCGATCTGCGCATGTATTGCAATATTGGAATTTCATTCGAAGAATCTCTCCTGTGGGTGTTTGTGTTCGTCTTCGTATTTTTCGCGAGCTGCGAAAATTAAGTCTTTTTGCCACCGTAGGATTGAATGCTCTTCCAGTTCAGATAGTTCCATTGTCTCACAAAAATGTTTTATGCCATGTTCTGTGAGATAAAAGGACACGGTTTTGATGATGTATGTTCCTTTATAGACCATGCATAATGAGCATACAACGCCGCCATTGTATTTTGTTTGTCTTCCTGATGTTGTTTGGCGGCAATAATGGCAACAATGAAAACGTGACTTAACTCCGGTCGCGAATCTATTGAGTTGCGGTTGATCGTAAACCTCAAAGAACATGTCTATATGTGAAGTTGTGAGTTTTGGAACCAATGATTCTCTGAAGTAGTATGTGCAATTATGTGATCTTTTTTGGCATAAGTTGCATGCACTCGTGAGATATTTGTCCTCATGGTGTGTGAGATTCAATGTATTGCAGCATTCTTTACAGAAGAACATGATGCCTCACTCGAAAAACTTTTCTATTGGATGTTTTGGGGTGTAATCATCTGGATTTACACTAAAGCCTTCGCGTTCGAGAAATCTATTTCCCACGTGATGACAGTCGGTGTTTTTTCCGCAGATGTCGCATCTTCCTTTTTTTGTCATATTGACCAGCAAGTCATTACTATTTTGACAGTCTGTGCAATAGACCATGCATTCCTCCTTTTTGTAATGAGCTATATATTACTACCATATCAGACTTAGATTGTCAATAAAAACCCCGATCATTCGGGGTTGTCTTTTTTGCGCTTGTGTAATTTTTTTAGCACGTTGTCTTTATGTGCTGAATTGCATTTTCGTTTGTTTGAGCAGAAAAAGCATTGTTTTGGCCTTTTCAGTAGTCGTGTTTTGTTCAACTCAAATTTGTGTCTGCAGAATTCACAGTAGTGAATGCGGCCTATTTTGTTCATTATCCCTCCTGCGGTGTACATGTGGGAGTATTGCATTGTGTTATTGGAATGTCAATATTTGATTGAAGCTTTCAATGCGTTATAATTAATTCTTAATTCTTAATGTAATGTTATGTATGAACAAATAGATTTTTCGAGTTTGATTGGTTTAGAGGGGTTTTCAGATGTGATGCTGAACAATCATTTTACATTGTATGGAGGGTATGTGAAGCAGACGAATGGATTGGCGGAGAAGTTGCCGACATTACCCAAGGGGACGCCTGAATATAATGAATTGTCTCGACGATTTGGGTGGGAGTTTAATGGGATGCGTTTGCATGAGTTATATTTTGAGAATATGTCGAAAACTCCGGGTACGTTTGATCCGGAGAGTGAACTTGCTATATGCATGACGAAATCGTTTGGTGAAGCGAAATTGTGTGGAGAAGATTTTACAAAGCGGGCGAGTTTGCGTGGAATTGGATGGGTTGTGTCATATTATGATGCACAAGCTGATCGTATTTTTAATGTGTGGATTGATGAGCATGGAACGAATCATTTAACAGGATGTACGCCGTTGGTCGTGATGGATATGTGGGAACATGCATTTATGACGGATTATGGTTTGGATAAGGCTGGATATATTGATGCATTTAAAAAGGGAATTGATTGGGATGTTGTGAACAAACGTTTCGCATCTGCCGCTTCCGCTTCATGAATCTGTGCAGCATACATTTCAAAGTCGGGCTTTCAAAGCCCGACTTTGAAATTAAAGATTAAGTGTTTACTTAAATGTGGATAAGGCTGTGACTTTTTGATTAAATTAAGTTATAATAATATAATTACTAATAAATCTATTGGTGGTAGATTATAAACCCAAGGAGTATGTCGCTTCCCAACAAGCGTGTGCAGTGGTCTTTTTTCTGTTTAAGCAGAACACATTTATATGCAGTTTTGTGCAGCGTTGTGATCGCTGTTTTTTTAATTGCGTTGCCGTTGGGGGTGTCTGCGCAAGATGGAGAAACTTCGGAACCCGACGTTGTTGAGGAACGTCAGGCAAGTCAGGATAGTGATCGTGATGGATTGGCAGATGATGCTGAAGCAGCGAACGGATCTGATCCAAATAATCCTGATACGGATGGTGATGGAGTTGATGATTTGGATGAGGTGTTGCGTGGAACTGATCCGTTAAATGGTGATGATGGAGAGATTGGAGATCAATCTCAAGAAGTTTTAATCGATGAACGATTGTCGTTAGAGGATTTGGGAGGGGAGACGGCGGTGATTTTGCCGGATAGCCCCATTTACTTTTTGAAACGTTGGGGGCGTGGAATTAATGAAGCGTTTACGTTTGATCCTATTAAGGATGCGAAATTGAAATTGCAGCATGCAAATCAGGAATTGTCTGAAGTGAAACAGATGATTGATTTTAAAGGGATTGAGAATGTAAGTGCTGGTGCGATTGTGCGAGCCCAATAGGAAGTAATAATAGTTTTAGAAGAAATCGACCACCTGTGCTGGGTCGAAGTGGAAGAAATGAAGTTAATAAGGGTAAACAACTTTCTCCAAAGACTGGAGGAATAATATTTGGTCTTATAGGTTTGGCTATGATTGTGGGAGCTTACTATACATGGTCAAGTAATCAGAAATTTTTGGAAACTGCAGTACGTACAACAGGTGTTGTCACGGAAATTGTTGCTGAAGATGTTCGTGAGCGAGATGATGACGGATATTCATACACTGAAACATATTATACGCCCGTTGTTGTATACGAAGGGGCTGATGGTAAGGAGGTAAAATTTAGAGGTAAGGATAGGTCTACCACTTCTCATTATGTAGAAGGGCAGGATGTGGATGTGCTGTATAATCCTGCTGTACCTGGTGATGTTAGAATAGATTCTGCTGTAAGTGATACATTGAAATTTGGTGGTTTGGGTATAGCTGGTGTTGTGTTTTTTCTTGTTGGGTTGGGTGCGTTTTTCTTTGGAAAAAAGAAGGGCGTAGTTTCTCAAAAAGAAGCTAGTCCTAAAAAATAAGTTGTAAAAAAATTGGGTTATACTCAATTTTTTTATTTGGTGGCTTGACTGTGTTGTTTTGCGTTGTTATAGTTATACTTGGTCTTTGAAAGGAGAGTGAGATGAAAACGTTTTTTGGGATTGTGTTTCTTGTTTTGTGTGTTCCTGTTTCGTCATCTGCGATGATGATTGGTTTGGATGGAGAGCCGATTTGGGCGATGTGTCCGCTTGGAACGAATCAGCAGTGTGATGAGGGTTTTACGGTTATTGCTGATCGCACCATGCATCTTAAGGGTCATTTGTCGGTTGAGAACAAGGTTGGGGTTTTTTGGCGCGAGTCTAAAGATCATGAAGCGGAATACCACACGTTTCCTGCGACTGCCGGCACATATCGTCTGCCCTATCTTCCATATAAATTCGATTTGAATTTTGTGCGAATTGTAGAGTTTCGAGTCGAGTTTTACGGACACACTCTGCATCGTCAGCGATTAGTTCTGTCGGTTATTCGTGATCGTGGATTTGACATCTGGCTTGTCGTCAGCCCTTTTGACGGAGGCGTGTAATGTTTCGAGTTGCACTTACCGTTGCGTTCATTTCCCTTTTCACCTACGTGGTGATACGAGATTCTAAGCGAGTCTACAACCCACTGGGCTTGTAGCACAGCACCGCTCCTTGGGGCGGTTTTTTATTTGTGATATAATTAAGCACTCACTTAAACTTCTGTGGATAAGAATATGGATTCATCAATTGTCTTAGAGGAAATTAAGAAGAGTGTGAACGAAACAGATGATCGTTTATTGCGTATGTTTAATGCGCTTGGTGATCAGACTCGTTTTCGTATCTTTTTTGCTTTGTGTGCTGGTAATGATATTTGTGTTACTGAATTGGCGAGAATATTGAGTGTTTCTGTTCCGGCTGCATCTCAACAATTGAAATTACTCGAAATGGTTGGTTTGATTGTTCGTCGTCGTGATGGACAGAAGATTTGTTATGAGGTTAATAGAAATGAACAGATGGTAAGAGAGATTTGTTTATTTATTGATAGACATAATTAGTATGCGTAAATGGATGTCCATAGTGATAAGTGTTGTGATAATTTTTGTGGTGATTGTGGTTGTGTGGTTTTTGTTGATTCGAAATGGTACTGTTTTTGGTCCTAAACTTCCTACCACATCAACTTCATCTGAAAAGATTCCGGAGAAAGTTAATTCTGAATCTGCAGAGCAAGTCCAAATATCCAAGGAAAATTTGCCTCCACCACCATCAGCAAGTTTGTTTGGGTCTCGTGAAATCGAGGTTACGAATGGTGTAAAACATTCTGTACCACTTAATGAAATTTTGGGTGGAGGGCCAGAGAAGGACGGTATTCCGTCTATTGACAATCCGAGTTTTGTATCTATTGAGGATGCCGATTTTATTTCAGATAATGAGCCGGGGATTGCTGTTTCCAAAAATGGGATTGATCGATTTTATCCGTTTCAGATTTTAGTGTGGCATGAAATTGTAAATGATACTTTTGGAGATGATCGTGTGTTGGTGACGTATTGTCCTTTGTGTTTTTCTGGGATTGTGTTTGATCCTCTGGTTGAGGGTGAGCGTGTTGAATTTGGGACTTCTGGGAAATTGTGGCAATCAAATTTGGTCATGTATGATCGAAAAACTGATACATATTGGTCGCAGGTTTTGGGTGAGGCGATTCGTGGGAAGTTGACTGGGGAGTCATTGAATGTGCTTCCATCAGATATGACGCAGTTTGGTGTTTGGAAGGAATCACATCCTCACGGTGAGGTATTGTCAAAAGATACTGGTGTGAATCGATTGTATGGTTATGATCCATATGGCTCGCAGGGATATTACACTGATAACAAACAGATTATAGTTCCTGTTCGTCATACTGATGATCGGCTCGATAATAAAACATTAATTTTGGGGATAGTGATTGATGGTAAGGCAAAAGCATATGATCCGGCTGTGATTAAAGAGGCGGGGGAGATTGTGGATGAGTTTGCAGGTATTACAGTTGTTGCGCGATATGTCGAGGAAGTTGACGCAGTTCGATTGTTTGAAAGAAGTTCTGCTGGTCGACTTACACGATTGAATCCTTTTCCAAATTATTGGTTTAGTTGGGTTGCTGCGCACCCTGAAACTGAAGTATTGAAATAGTATGAAAAAAATCTTGCTTGTCATTTTGATTGTAGGGATTTTGTTTGGTGCGTTTGTGTATTTTCAATCTCGTGGTTCGACCGAAGAATATGGCGGTGCAGACATGCAGCAGATGCCGCGTTTTGTTTTGACTGATCTTGAGGGAAATACTATTGATTCTAATGATTTGATTGGTACGCCGTTAGTTGTTAATTCTTGGGCAGCGTGGTGTCCGTTTTGCAAAAAGGAATTGCCTGATTTTGCACGAGTGCAGGATGAGTTTGGTGAAGATGTGATTTTTGTTGCTATTAATCGAGGAGAGTCACGTGAGGTTGCGCAAGCATATTCAGATGATTTGGGTGTGACTGGCCGAATGATGATGTTGTTGGATCCAGATGACTCGTTTTATACATCGATTGGAGGTTTCTCAATGCCTGAAACGATTTTGGTTGATCGGAAAGGCTTTATAACTACTCACCGAAGAGGCCTCATGAGTCTTGAGGAAACTCGAGAGCGTGTGTCGAATTTAATTAATGCTGAATAATTATGGAGGTTTCATCGCTTATCATTCCCGCTTTTATCGCTGGACTGTTTACTTTTTTGGCGCCCTGTACGTTGCCGCTTGTGCCAGCGTATCTGGGATTTATTAGTGGGGTTTCTGTTGATGATTTGAAAGATCCTGCGAAAGCCGGTTCGGCGCGACGAAAGATTTTTTTGAATGGTGTTTTGTATGTTGTTGGATTTTCTTCAATATTTATTTTGTTAGGAAGTTTATTTGGGCTCGGTGGATCTGAATTATCTAAGCATCGAATATTGTTGAGTCGTATTGGCGGTGTGTTTGTGATTATTTTTGGCTTGTATATGGTTGGTGCTGCGAAATTGCCGATTTTTAAATTTTTGCAACGGGAACGTCGATTTAATCCTCTGAAATGGTTGAAGCCTGGGTCGCCTGTAAGCTCGTTAATTTTTGGTGCAACGTTTGCCTTTGGTTGGACGCCATGTGTTGGGCCAATTCTTGGATCAATACTTTTGCTTGCTTCTTCATCTGCATCAGTGGGAAGTGGGGCATTTTTGTTGGGAGTGTTTTCATTTGGATTGGCTTTGCCTTTTTTGATTATTGCGGCTGGAGTTGGACATGCTGCTCAATATATCAAGAAAATTAGTAAATATTTGGAGGTAATCTCTATAATTGGTGGTATATTCTTGATTATTCTAGGGTATCTTGTCTTAACAGACCAATTGCAAGTTTGGTTTGGAGTTGTGTATCAGTGGTTTTCGTTTATTAATTATGATCGATTGCTCGATTTTTTATAGATTTTAGAAGTATTTTTTGGATTGATACTACGATTGTAGTGTCTTTTTTGTTGTCTAAAAGTTATAACATTTATTTATTTATTACATATATTTTGTAATATATATTCCTAAATTTAGTATAATGAGTGTTGTATATAGTTGTTATTGTAATGCAGGGCTTGACAAGATTTCAGCATTATGTTATTCTGCTTTTTGTAATCGCCCATCAGAAGGAGATGTATGAGCGAAAGCAAAAACGGCGGCAGTGGCAGCACCAAGAACCCCCCGAGCAAAAGAGGCTCGGTCGTCAGCGATCGGCGTCCCGGAGAGATTCGGAGCCGACGCTATTACGTCGACAGGCACGGATGCGTTCGGTGGCTCCCTCGTGAGAGGATGAGTCGCTGAGGCAGTTCGTGTTCTGGGGTTTTCCGGTGCGCTCGTAATCACCCCTACGAGCTAACTGGTGTGTCGGATGACATGCTTTAACAGCGCACTGTGCGCAGGCGGAAATGATTCCGCCTACAACTTGAAAGGTTTGATAATGCTTTCAAGTTGTACATTATAGGGATTGTACATCCGTTTCAGCGAGGAGGGCTGAAACGGATGTGTAATATCCAATCAATTTGATGTAACGATGCTGGTGCTAGTATCGTTATTGGGACCGCCCTTTTCGAGGTACTGAAAAGCTCGCATCAGATGGTGCGTTTTGCACTCCTGATGTCTTGGGTACGAGAGTTTTACGAAACTCACAATTTCGTATAGCTGAGAATAGCGGATGAGGTTTGATGGATTGTGAGTCTGTCATTCTGAAACGAAAGTTCGTTTGTCGCCCAGTGGGCTTAACAAACGCATGTTGTCTCCCGTAGGGCGTCAACATGGCGAGAGCATCTTTCATAGCACCACTAGTTGCCAGGAGGGAGGGGAGCGTTTTGACGTGGAACCTCCCTCCTGGTGGCGTTTGGAGTGCGATTACGGTCGTACTTCTCTTCCTCAAAGTTTGTAACTTGTTTGCAGATTCTGAGGAAGGAGATCCGAGAGGAATCACTTAGTTCGTTTAATTTTAGGACTCGATAGCTCAGTTGGTAGAGCGGTTGGTTGTTAACTAACGGGTCGACGGTTCAAGTCCGTTTCGAGTCTCTGTGTAATTTGAAGGCCAACATAGCTCAGATGGCAGAGCAGCTGATTTGTAATCAGCCGGTCGTCGGTTCGATTCCGACTGTTGGCTCTCATGGTAGAAAAGGAGGCTATGCATTTTGCGTAGGGCTGAACGTCGCAAACAGCGGCAAATTGGAGCGGCAGCGCGTGCTGAAACACGTGCAAGTCGCAGTAAAGAAGAGCAGCTAGCGTTGCTTGATCGGAAGTTCGGTAACGGACAGGGTGCGGCGTGTGAGCGCGCGAGGCTCAATGGAGTCATCGATCGTGCAGCTGACGAGCTCAATGACCCTCGGCTGTCTATGACAGTTGATGAGGTGAGGGTTCGCAAGGCCGACGAAGTCGAGGATGCGTGGGGTTGTCATGCGGATATGAAAGCAGATAGATCTGCTTACATCACGCAGCCTCATGAGGCTTGGCTCGAATACGAGAGTCATTAGTTAGGTGTTGCGGGTCACGTTTCAGACCCAGCTTCGGCTAAAAGTGAAATTGGGGAGGCAGTCACGGACTGCTCCTCTACTCACAGATAATTTATCAAAATTGTTTGTGAGTAGAGGTTCATGTGAATCTCGCACGTTTACAACAGAAAGCCAAAACAACAATCCTAGGAGGATTATCATGGCACAGATCACGATTGCTACTGCTCAGCGTTTGATTGCGAAACTCCGTGGACGTCTTTCGACGCTCCAGCAGCGCGCCGGGTCGGTGTGCAGCTACCGGGAGGATCGTGAGCCTGCGTTCAAGTTCGAGGAGGTGATGGCGGAGCGCAAGCTCTGTCGCGATCGTCTTCTCACGCTCCAGTCAGCCCGAACGGTCGCCAACGCTGCCACTCTCGTCGAGCACGAGGGTCGGCAGATCACGTTGGTCGAGGCTGTTCGTCGACTCGAGGAGTTGAAGGGTGAACAGGCCTTTTATCAGGGCTTGGAAATCCGGACGCTTGTAGAGGAGGTTGACACCTCTGGTTACGTCGGTGCGACCTACCAGCGCTCTGTGAAGAGTGTTGCGTGGAAGTCCGCTGTATCCGAGCCGGAGCGGGATCGAATGCTGACGAAGCTGTCCGATGAGTTCGAGCAACTCAACGGGATGGTGGAGTCCTTGAACCACACGACGCGGTTCAACTGGGATGATCCCGGGGATTCGATCGAGTAAGTCACGCGGCTGTGGTTACATGATGTAGTTGCAGCCCACAATTGCCCTTCGGGGCCGGGAATGGGTTTGTGTTGGATACACAGAGAGGCGGTGTTCGTTGCTTGTGTTGCCTTGTGCAACAGAGCTTCAGACATGAGATCTCGCGATGCATTGCTTCCGGTTTTGCGCTGGGGAGCACATTATTAACGATGCCGATGTCGAGTTTAGCCCTTAGCGTTTAGAACTTTAGCATCGAGCACCAAGTCGTTAGTGGTAAGCTTCAAGCAATAATTTAACTGTGTGTTCTCACTTTCCCCTCCCGTTACTTTCTTGTTCTGCATGAAGAAAGGGAGGTCTGTATTGCGCAGTATCATGAACCTGAAGAACTTTTAGTAGCTTTCCGGCGCCGGCCGAAGAAAGATGGCTCATGGGGGTCATCGCATAAAGGTTCTGTTTTCGACCTGCATTACAAATTGAAAGCACGGTTCGAGCCCCGAATCTGATACACCGACCATCATGAAATGGAAGGTTTTGGATGGGGAGCCCGTCAGTCGCTACGGCCGCTGACGGGATTTTTTTATTGTTTAAAATAATGGACATTACGTAGTTCGATTTGACTCAATTTAGTAAAATCTGGCTAAAATAGGGCTTTTTGGGGTTGACAAAGTTGTAAATGTGTGATATAGTTACGCGTTCTTTCATGACATTCCTACGGGATCTGGACACTGTGCCGCTCTCCATCTCCTCCTCTGTTTCCGTGCTGCTGCAAAGGCTAGTAGTACGGAAATCTCTTGTAACACATAACTTGTTTGTGCGTTGTAAGAGGGCCACAGAGCATGAGTGTTGTCGTCTTCATCTCCTCGGGTTTGTGTCAATGTTCTCTGGAAGCCGATACGTCGGAGCGCCAGAGAACATACCTTTTGAACATTTGACTTAGTCGAATTTTCAAAACGTATTTTATACAATTAGAGTAGAGAAATGGGTGATGAGGGAGGTCATTATCACACTGCGATTTATTTCGCAAAACACCCCATTATCATCACCCGTTTCTCTTCTTTAAAAGGACCTGTTTCACAACAGATTCTCGGAAGAGTTCAATTCACTATAGGATCCTATCGTGAAGGAGGTAGAACTTTCGAGTTCAAACTTCTAACTGATAGGGAGGGGATATCAACGACCATACATGGGCTCCGGCTTATCTACGGCCGCATGATATTTTCACAATTCATTTGTTAGTAACAAGTGATACTGGCCCTGATTGCTTCGGCGCGAAGGGCTAGGACAGTTGTTGCTTAACGCTGTAGTACTAAAATTTATTTTATTAACAAAGAACACTCGGTTATCCGAGTGTTTTTTGTTATAATAAGAACCTTATGAACAAACGTCAGTTTGGTTTTTCATTCATTATGAGTGTCATGATTTTGGCACTGCCTTTTGCTGTACAAGCAGAAGTTGGTTTTATGAGTTCAAAAGGTGTGTGGTTTTCCAAACAACGTTTTTTTGAAAATGATTCAGTGAAGATTTATTCAGTGATTATTAATAATTCGTTTGATCAGTTAACGGGAGATGTCGAATTTCAGGTTGATGGAACGTTGGTTGGTTCGGCTCCTGTGTATGGTTTGGATTTTGAAGATGCGCAGCAAGTGTGGGTTCAGTGGCGTCCGGAATATGGAGATCATACTATTAAGGTTGATTTAAAAAATGCGATTGCGGTTGAAGATGGAAAGCAGCGCTCGCTTTCTTCGGTTGAGATTGAGCAGTCGAGTATTTCTGCTTCGTATTTTGTAGATCGAGATTCTGATGGAGATGGAGAGGGTGATAAAGAAGATGATGACGATGATAATGATGGGTTAAGTGATTCAAAAGAAAAACAGTTGGGAAGTGATCCACTGCGAACTGACACTGATTTGGATGGATGGAATGATAAAGAGGAGGTTGATAAAGGAACGAATCCTGCAAAAGCAGATACTGATGGAGATGGTTTTTCAGATCCACAAGATAAATTTCCTGTGAATGCGAATGAATGGTCTGATGTTGATAGTGATGGTATTGGGGATAATGCAGATACGGATGATGATAATGATGGGTTAAGTGATGCGCAGGAAGCGCAGTTTGGGTCTGACCCATTGCGGCCTGATACAGATGGAGATGGGCTAACAGATTTGGAGGAATTTCAAATTGCGACAAACCCGCAAAAGGAAGATACTGACGGTGATTCGTTGAGTGATAAGGAAGAGCATGAAAATAATACTGATCCAAAAACATCAGATACAGATGGTGATGGATTGTCTGACAAATCTGAATTGGAATTAGGATCTGATCCTCGAGTAAAAGATACAGATAAAGATGGGTTGGATGATGGTAAAGAGGTTGCGCAAAAAACATCTCCAAAAGTTGATGATACGGATGGAGATGGGGTTCTCGATAGTGAGGATGCATTTCCACTTGATCCAGATGAATCCGTTGATACAGATGGCGATGGTATTGGAGATAGTTCTGATGATGACGATGATAATGATGGATTGAGTGACGATAAAGAAAAAGAAATTGGAACTGATCCGTTAGTTTTTGATACAGACGGAGATGGGTTATCAGATGGTGAGGAGGTTGTAGTTGGGACTGACCCTATGAAGGTAAATGTGCATGCAGATACAGCTCCTGGTTCACATGGATCGGCAGGCACATATGCATCGAAATTTGTTTCGTTGGAGACGTGGGTTGATTGGATTATTTTATTGCTTACATTGTTAAGTGGGGTTGTTGCTGTGGTGTTCTGGTTTCATGCTCCAAATCTTAAAAAGAAGTAGTTGCATGGTGTTGGTCTGTGCGGTACACTATCATTTCTAATTAGATAAGATATTTATATGAGCGATAAGAAAGTAAAGATTTTTTCAACTCCAACATGTCCGTATTGTAAAATGGCAAAAGAATGGATGAAAGAGCATAATATTGAGTATACTGATGTTGATGTTTCAACCGACGAAAAGGCTGCCCAAGAAATGACGGAAAAATCTGGGCAAATGGGTGTGCCAGTGATTTTGATAGGGGATGAGGTATTAGTAGGATTTGATAAACCAAAGTTGGAAGCATTGCTTCTTAATTAAAATATATGGAAAAAAATGATGAATTAGGATTATTGCAAGTTGGGAGATCAGCTCCGGCGTGGTCTGCGACTGCATATCAAAAAGGACAGGAATTCAGAACAATCTCTTCTGTTGATTACGCAGGGAAATGGGTTGTATTGTTTTTCTATCCTCGAGATTTTACATTTGTGTGTCCAACTGAACTTAAGGCTTTTGCGCAGTCATGTGAGGAGTTTCGTGATTTAAATACACAGTTGATTGCTGCTTCGACGGATTCAGAGTGGTCTCATAAAGCATGGTTTGAGAAAGATATGCCAGAAGTGAAATATCCTGTTTTGGCTGATACGACTCATGATATTGCGTGGAATTATGGTGTGTTACTCGAGCAAACTGGAGAGGCTCTGCGTGGAACATTTATTATCGATCCAGAAGGCGTTTTGCGATATAGTGTTGTTTCAGATTTGAATGTTGGGCGATCGGTGGAAGAAACATTGCGAGTTTTGCGCGCGTTACAGACTGGGGGATTGTGTCCGGTAAATTGGAAAAAAGGAGAAAAAACTTTAGATCCATCCGCAGAAGTTAAGCAGCCTGAGATGATTGGATCGACAGGTTCTCAAGATAGTTTTAACGTTAAGCCAACATTTTAAGACAGAGTACATGCGTTTTTAAGAGTCGCGCTTTGCGCGACGCTTTATTCTTCATTCATTATTCTTAATTCATATATATGGGGGATGTTGTATTTGATATAGAGACTAAAAATTCATTTGCTGAAGCAGGAAGTTCGCGATCGCGAGATTTGGATATTTCATTGGTGGGGATTTATGTGTATGAGGCTGATCAATATTTAGCTTTTCGTGATGATGAGTTAGATAAATTGTGGCCGTACATGTATAGTGCGACGCGATTGATTGGATATAATTCAAAGTATTTTGATATTCCATTGTTGGAGAAATATGCACCTCGTCCATTAGCATCAATTCCTCATTTAGATTTGTTGGTACGCATTAAAGAAGGTCTGGGACATCGATTAAAATTGGATGATGTTGCAAAAGCAACTTTGAATTATTCAAAGAGTGGGCATGGTTTGCAAGCTGTTGAGTGGTATAAGCAGGGTGAGTGGGATAAGATTGAGAAGTATTGTTTGGATGATGTGAAAATTACAAAAGAGGTGTTTGAGTTTGGTCTGAAGAATAAACAGTTGTTTTATCCTGACTTGCAGGGGATTAAACCTTTTCCAGTTGATTTTACGATGCCGGAGCCAACGGAAGCGGAATTAGAGTTGGCTGGGCATGTTCAGATGAGTCTTTTGTAGGATTAAAAAAATCGCCTTGCGGCGATTTTTTAGTAGAAAATTTCGAATTTTATTTTTTGTGGATCGTGGCCTTGGGCTGTAAGTTTTTTACGAGCATCGATAATCATGAATTTGTTTCCGCAGAGATAGACTAATGCGTCGTTTGGAATGTTGTCGAGATGTTCTGTTGTTCTTCCTTTTGCACCACCCCATTCATCAGTAGGTTTGGATAAAGAAAGTGTGAGCGTGAGATTTAATAATTTTTTTTGGAGAAGTTCGATTTCTTCTTGAGCGAAAATATCTTCTCTATTTCTACATCCGAAAATTACTTCGATGTGTTGTTCTGGATTTATTTGTGTAATTTTTTCAAGATGAGATAAAAATGGTGCGATGCCTGTTGTCGTTGCAACATATACGATTTTTTCTGGAAGTTGTTCTGGGAGTGTCATTCGTCCAGAAGGTTGTTCAATAGTGAGTTTGTTTCCTGGTGTGCAGTTTTTAAAATATGGGGATGCGTAATGTGGTCCTGTTTCTTCATCCTCTAAGATTTTTACATACCATACAACAGTGCTTGTATTTATGTTTCCAAAAGAAAATGCTCTGGGAACGGTTGATTCGCCATGAGGAATGTTTACCATGGTGAATTGTCCGGCTTCAAATTTGAGCGGAGTTGATGGATCTATGGATGCTTCAATTTTGTGGATATTGTGAGCAATAGTTGTATTCTTTGTGATGGTTGCTTGGATTGACATGTGTGAAAATTATCGTTAGTATACAGATCATATATGATTAGTGGCTTAGAATCAATTGAGAAGAAGTATGTGTATCTGGATCATGCGGCAGCAACGCCGATTCATCCGGATGTTCGTGCTGCAATGAAACCATATATGGAAGAGAGTTTTGGAAATGCTTCTGCATTGTACGATCACGGGCGAAGAGCAAAAGAAGCGTTGCGAAATGCACGTTCAAAAGTTGCGAAGGTTTTTAATTGTAACACAAGTGAAATTGTTTTTGTGGGAAGTGGAACTGAATCTGATAATTTGGCGTTGTTTGGGATTGCTCGAAAATATAAAGATCGGGGCAATAAAATTGTGAGTTCGACCATTGAGCATCACGCGGTTTTACATTCTGTTGAGCAATTGAAAAAAGAGGGTCATGAGACGGTTTTGGTGAGTGTTGATCGTGAGGGGAAAATTAATATGGATGAATTGATGGATGTGATTGATGAGAAAACAGTTTTGGTTTCAGTGATGTATGCGAATAATGAGATTGGGGTTGTGCAAGATATTGCAGCGATCGCAAAGTTGATTCGAGAGAAAAAGAAGGCGTGGGGTCGAGGAACTTTGGATGCGCCATTTTTACATACTGATGCGTGTCAGGCTTCGGGGTATTTGGATTTAGATGTGAAGAAGTTAGGGGTGGATTTAATGACAATTAATTCTTCGAAGATGTGTGGACCAAAGGGTGCTGGGGTTTTGTTCGTGCGTCGGGGAATTCGTTTGCAGCCAATTATTTTTGGTGGTGGTCAGGAAAATAAATTGCGAAGTGGAACGGAGAATATTCCTGCGTGTGTTGGTTTGGCGAAGGCTTTGGAATTAGCGGAAACATCTCGTGCGTCAGAAGTTGTACGATTGACTGAACTTCGTGATTATATGATTGCGCAGATTTTGGATACAATTCCAAAAACAGTATTAAATGGTCATGCGAAAGATCGATTGGCAAATAATGTGAATGTTTCCATTTTAGATATTGAGGGGGAAGCTATTTTGTTATACTTGGATGAGTATGGAGTTTCAGCTTCTACAGGTTCTGCGTGTGATTCATCTACACTTGATCCGTCTCATGTTATTGTTGCGCTTGGACGACCGTATGAATTTGCACACGGATCGATGCGATTTTCACTCGGACGAACAACCACAAAAGATGATATTGATTATGCATTGAAGGTGTTACAACCCGTTTGTGCGTTGTTGCGCAAAACTTCTCCGATTGACGTAGATATGGATTCGTATGATTCTGACAAAGTTGCTCTTCCAGAAGCTTTTGTAGGAAATCAGACACCTCATTTTTTAAAAAAGTAGTATATGGTATATGGTATGTAGTATCTAATATGCAACTTCGTTGCGGACGCTGCATACCACATACCATATACCACATACTAGATACTATATATGGCCGACAGAATAACAAAACTAAAGGACGACGAACTAAAAAACGCAGACGTTGTCAATCCACAAACCAAACAAACATGGGTATATTCTGATACGGTAAAAGAACATTTTTTCAAACCAAAAAATTTGTTGATGAGAAAAGCGGAAGAGGGGGAGTTTGATGCAGAGGGTGTGGTTGGTTCTCCTGCGTGTGGTGATTCGATGTGGATTGGGATTAAAGTTGAGAATGATTCGATTGTAGATTTGAAATGGCGAACATTTGGATGTGGGAGTGCGATCGCATCAACTTCTATGTTTAGTGTGATGATTACGGAAAATGGTGGTATGAAGATTGATGATGCTCTGCAGATTAAGCCTCAAAATATCATGGAGCGTTTGGGTGGTTTGCCAAACCGTAAAATTCATTGTTCTGTTTTGGCTGATAAAGCATTTCGTAAATCAGTGAATAATTATTTTAGGAATTCAGGTCAACATGATAGAATTGTTGTAGCTGGAGCGAAGGTGATTGATAAGGATTTAAATATTACAGATCACGATATTGAGGAGGCTGTTTTAGAGGGTGCAACAAATATAGAAGATGTTCAAAAGAAATTAAAAGTTGGGATTGGAAATCCAGAGTCCATTCCTGCGGTTGAGGAATTAATACGTTTTTATTCAGAAAAATATTACGGATAATATGTCATTACCGGATAAGCCGATTCCCGTTACGCGTGATCAATCAAAAAAGGGTTCGATAGCAAAGTTATATGTAGATCGGGATTTGTGTATTGGGGCTGCATCGTGTGTTGTTGTATATCCAGAGGTATTTGAAATGGATGAGGAGAATAAAGCTGTGATGATTTTAAAGGATGGGAAGCGTACGTCTGAAATGATTAATGTGACTGCATTAAATGTAGAATTTGTAGATGATGAGATGTTATTATTAGCTGCACAATCATGTCCGACATTAGCGGTATTTTTATTTGATGATGAAGGAAATCAGGTTTATCCTGCATAGGGTTGGTGCATTCTTTTTTGTTTTGTGTTATAGTTAAGTACTTACTTAATCATCTTTATTGTATGCTATCTGAAGCAGATAAAAAGAATTGGGGGCTGCTTTTGCTCCGTCTCGGTGTTGGTGTCGTTTTTGCGATGCATGGCTGGGAAAAATTGAATGGCATTGAGCCTGTGATTACCATGTTTGCAGGATTGGGATTGCCATCATCAATCGCGTGGTTAGTTGCTGGTGTAGAGTTTGTTGGTGGTTTGGCATTGATTGCTGGATTGTGGACAGACAAAGCAGGATACACGCTTGCTGTTGTGATGTTGTTTGCAATTATTCTTGTGCACGCAAAGAACGGTTTTTCACTCAAAGCTGGAGGATATGAATATGCGTTGGTATTACTCACTTCATCACTTGCTGCAGCAAAGCTTGGTCCGGGCGAGTATGCTTTGAAAATGAAAAAATAAGTAATTTTAAAAGAAACCTCAATTGTAGGTTTCTTTTTTTTGCAAAATATGGTTGTATGTGACTATATGAAACGTATTTTAAGTATATTTTTTCTCGGTGTCTTGTTTGCGTCACCTGCTTTTGCAGAAGAGATTAATTCGTATGATGTGGTCGTAAATGTTTCCGATCGTGGGAGTTTGTCTGTTCGTGAAAACATCAGTATGGATTTTGGAGAACTTGAACGCCATGGTGTGATTCGAGTAATTCCAGAAACTTTTTCGCGAGGTGATCAGTTGTTTGCATTGAGAATTTCAGATGTTGATGTAAAGAGTGATGATGAGGTATCTTTTTCCGTATCTCAAGAAGATGGATTAGTTTTGGTGAAAATTGGCGATGATGATGTGGTAGTTTCTGGATCAGTTAATTATGTTTTGACGTACAAAGTCGATGGAGCGGTTGTGTACGGTGAGAATGGAGATGATTTAGTTTGGGATGCGGTCGGTACACAATGGGCATTCCCAATTTCGAATGTTCGTGCTTTGTATCAATTTCATAAGCCAATTTCTCGAAATCGGATTAGTTTTGATTGTGGAGTTGGAGTGGATCAAAACTGTACGAGTGTGGCGGTGAAGGATATTGGTGGTGGATTGTTGAGTGAGGTTGTTTTTACGCAAGATTCGATTGTTGAGAGTGATGGAATGTTTAATCGTATGTCTTTTTCCAAGGGATTTTTGAGTGAACCTCGTCCTGCTGAAGTTTTTTTGAATCGTTTGAAGGATAATTGGTATATGATTTTTGCTGGAATTGTGGTGATTGTTGCTGTAGATGTATGGCGTCGGCGTCGCAATATTGAGGTTGACGTAGATGAAAATGTGAGTTAGGGTTTTTCTTATGAATTCAACTCACATTCTTGCGTATTACGGAGAGATTGCATTGAAGGGTCGTAATCGCGATCGATTTGAAAAACAACTTATTATCAATATTAAGGCGAGTCGTGCGGGTGGCTCGTTTTCTGCTGTGCGACGTTTTTCCGGTAGGATTTTGATTGAGTTGAAAGATGGTTATGATCGTGAGGTTGTGATGAGTGAACTGTCTTCATTGTATGGGATCGTATATTTTATGTTCATGAAAAAGGTTGATGCTGAATTGGAGATTATGCGAGACATTGCAATCGAGCTTTCTGAGTCTATTTCATTTTCTACATTTGCTGTACGTGCCCGACGTCAAAATAAATTGTATAAACATTCTTCTTCCGAAATTCAACAGTTTGTTGGTGGTGCGTTGGATGCGCATCATTCTGATAAAAAGGTTGATCTTTCAAATCCTGAAGTGACGTTTTTTATTTCAGTTGTTGAGAAGGATGCTTTCGTTGGTTGTGAGCGAATTGAGGGTGCTGGTGGTTTGCCTGTTGGTGTTTCCGGTCGTGTTTTAGTTTTGTTGTCTGGTGGGATCGATTCTCCTGTTGCTGCATCTCTTATGCAAAAGCGTGGGTGTTCTGTAGATTTTATTCATTTTCATAATGCACCTTATACATCAGAAGCTTCGATTGAGAAAGCACGAGAATTGGCGAATATTATTTCAAAAAAACAGAAAGGTGGGAGATTATTTTTAGCATCTCTTACAGATGTGCAAAAAGCGATTGTGAAATCTTGTGATCAGAAATATCGTGTGTTGTTATATCGTCGTGCGATGTTGCGAGCTGCGCAGGAGATTGCGAAGCGTGAGAACATATTATTGTTAGTGACAGGGGATAGTTTGGCGCAGGTTGCATCTCAGACAGTTGAAAATTTGGCGGCTGTTGATGCTGCGGTTGATATGAGTATTATGCGTCCATTAATTGGGATGGATAAACAAGAAGTAATTGAAGTAGCAAAACGAATTGGGACATATCAGGAATCGATTTTGCCACATGATGATTGTTGCAGTTATTTTATGCCGCATGCGCCTGCGACGAAGTCTTTTGCTTCTGATCTTGATGGGCAGGAAGAGTTGTTTGATTTCGATGGATTGCATATGGTTATTTTTGACAATATTATAGTAGAAATGTTATAGTTTTGCCGCAATGTCGTTTTTAAAAGGAGGAACGCATTGGCTCGAGCTTCGAAAAAAACTGAACGGTTTATTCCGGTAGTTCAGTGTGATGAACCCCGTTGCACCACAATACTGAATTCACACAACATCAAGGTCGGAAAGTGCTATTTGCATCAGCGCAAGCTTGCGAATGGTACGCTTTTCTCGCCGACCAATGTTCGTGGAGCACATCAGTACTACGGTACTTACTAGTGATTGATTCCCTACGCCACATGAGGTGTAGGGTTTTTTAGTCTTGACATTCTCTGAAAAAAGTGTTGTAATACAGGCATATCATGTTCATTCACAAAGATTGAGGGAGCTAACAGATGAACCGGAAAGTACCACAAATTAGGGTCGATATGACTCTGAAGAATAATAGGATGCGTCGTACGATTCAAAGTAGATATCCTTCGTTTCGAGCTTTTGCGCGCGATCATGATTTGAATTATTCTGCATTGCTTCAGATTATGAATTTGAAGGAGTCTCCGCGAACGACGAAAGGTGGGTTTACTACTACTGCACTCAAAGTTGCGCGAGCTTTAGGAATTGATCCGGAAGTTTTGTATCCTGCGATTCTGTATGGATTTGAACAGACAAAATTTACGGCTGAAGTTGATTTTAAGCAATTACCTACCGCGAGGCGAGCCTTGGGATTGTTGTCATCGGGTCAGGAGTATGTTGATGATGAACCTGAAGTGCATGGGTCTGAAGCATCGAAGATTACGCTGGCGTTGTCTGCACTCACTTTAGCAGAGCAAAAAGTTTTGAGTTTTTTGTATGGCATTGGTTGTGAGCAAATTTCTCGTGAGGAGTGTGCCAAAGAAATGCATTTGTCTGTTGAGGAAGTTAGTAGAATTGAAATGGATGCATTTGTAAAACTTAAGAGGGAAGATCGGATGTTGATTATTCAGCAGTTCCGATAGGAGGTCACCATGTGTCACGAAAAAGCAGAAGAGATGAGAGAATTGAGTGTTCATGTCAAGGTTCGTAATAATGTTTTGTACCATGCGATTTATGATGTGTGGGATAGTACAGCTGAATTTTGTCGACGGTCTGGCATGAGTCCTTCGCGTATTGCTGGGTTCATGACTTTGCGGTTGTCTCCGTTTACAACTCGTGGCGTGTATACAGATGAAGCGAAGAAGGTTGCAGATGCATTGGGCATGGTTGTTCATGAACTATTTCCTGGTGAATTGTATGCGCATAGTGTAGAGGAGTTGATCGCGGAGTTTCCGGTTGATGAGAACTTTAAGAATAGAGTCCGTGAGTTGATTCACACGCAGGAATTGAGTGCGTCGAATTTTGACGATGCTCGCCAAGCGCTTGAGGCTACTCCGTCGTTGAGTGATGTTGAAGGTGATCTTGAGCAAGTGGAGATGGCTCGTGAAATCGAGTATGCTTTGCGTGACCTGTCTGATCGTGAGCGTAAAGTTCTTGAATTGAGTTTTGGATTGAATGGTCATGAGCCACACACTCATCTAGAAATTGGCGCGAAATTATCTGTCACTCGTGACAGAATAAGAATGATTGAGGCTCAGGCATTGCGTAAATTGCGTCATCCGTCTCTTTCTAGGTGGCTTGCAGGATGTCTTGATTAGTCCTAAAAAAAAAGTTACAATAACTGTCCTAAAGGGGCAGTTTTTATATTATGTCAACTCTATATATTGTTGCAACACCGATTGGGAATTTGGGAGATATTTCTCAAAGAGCTTTAGATGTTTTGTCTGATGTTGATTTTGTGATTGCTGAAGATACGCGTCAATCTGGAAAGTTGCTGGCTGCATATGATATTTCAAAACCATTGATGTCATTGCATGCACATACAACGCCTCGGCAAATGCAAACTATTTTGAAACGATTACAAACTGAATCTGCTGCACTTGTGACAGATGCAGGAACTCCAGCCATCGCAGATCCGGGAGGGTTGTTAGTGAAAGCTATTGAAGATGGTGATGAGGATGTTGATATAATTCCGATTCCTGGACCATCTTCTGTAATTACGGCTTTGTCTGTCGCTGGAATGCGTGCAAATCAGTTTATTTTTTTGGGTTATGTTCCTCATAAGAAAGGAAGGAATAAATTTTTTGATGGTATTGATACAGCTCAACATACCGTGGTATTCTTTGAGACTCCGCATCGGATTGGGAAAACATTGGAAGCGCTTTCTGGATTATCGGAAAATCGTCGGATTGTGATTTGTCGAGAATTGACGAAGATGCATGAGACGATATACCGCACGCGCGTTTCGGAGGTTCGTGACTCTGTGCCGGAATCAGAGTATCGAGGGGAATTTGTTATTTGTATAGAGTGAGTGTGCGGTTGTACGATATACGTTCTAGGTAGTTTCTAGAATAGTTAGAACGTATATCGAACAACGTACTACGTTTTATGGACGATAAAGAGAAAATAATCGAAACAATTGGTGGAGCATTGTCTCGGCCAGATCATCGCGATAAGCCGTATTATATTACGACGCCGATTTATTATGTGAATGATAAGCCACACATTGGGCATGCATATACGACGATTGTGGGGGATGTGGTGGCGCGTTATCGACGTATGCGTGGTAGTGAGGTTGCATATGTGACTGGAACAGATGAGAATTCGCAGAAGAGTGTTGAGGCTGCGCAGAAAGTTGGGAGAGGGGATGATGTGCAGGGGTATTTAGATGAAATGAGTGCTGTGTGGTCGCGGACGTGGGATGATTTAGAAATTACTAATACAGATTTTATTCGAACAACTGAAGATCGACATCTGAAAGGTGTTGAGAAGTTTTGGAAAGCTGTTGAGGCTGAAGGTGATATTTATAAGGGAAGTTATGTTGGGTGGTATTGTGTAGGTTGTGAGGCATTTTTGAAAGAGTCTGATCTTGAAGATGGGAAATGTACGATTCACAAAAAGGAAGTCAAAAAGATTGAAGAGGAAAATTATTTTTTCAAATTAACAAAATATCGTGATGCGTTGTTGGCATACATTAATGCGCATCCTGAATTTATTTCTCCAAATTCTCGAAAGCATGAAATCATAAATTACATTCGTGATCACATGGAAGATATTTCGATTTCACGCCATAAAGCTGAAGTGGGGATTCCTGTTCCCGGAGATTCCGATCATAAAATTTATGTATGGTTTGATGCATTGCTTAACTATATAACGGCGGTTGGATATGGAACGGATGATGAGATGTTTGCGAAAAATTGGCCGGCGGATTTGCATTTAGTTGGGAAGGATATCATTAAATTTCATTGTGCGTTATGGCCAGCGATGTTGATGGCGGCGGGGGTTCCGCTTCCGCGGCGAGTGTATGCGCATGGTTTTTTTACGATTGATGGAACGAAAATGAGTAAGTCTTTGGGGAATGTTGTTGATCCTGTTGCATTGTCTGGTGAGGTTGGGATTGATTCTTTGCGATATTTTTTGTTGCGCGAGATTTCATTTGGAGAGGATGGAGATTTTTCATCAGAGAGACTCAAAGATCGATATCAAACTGATTTAGGAAATGAATTGGGGAATTTGGCGCATCGAGTTTTATCAATGACAGAAAAATATTGTGATGGAAAGGTTCCTGAAATTCCTGCCGAGCATGATGAAATTCCATGGGAAGCTTATATTTCTGCGATGGAGGATTTTAAATTCGGTCGCGCTCTTGATGAGATTTGGAAAGTGATTCGAGCAGCAAATAAATTTATTGAAGATGAGAAGCCGTGGGTGGTTGCAAAGGAAAATCCAGATCGTGCGAAACAAATTTTGGCACATCTTTTAGAAACATTGCGTCAGGTTGGTTGGATGCTTTTGCCTATCATGCCGCATATTTCTGAAGGATTATTTACGCAATTAGGATTGAGTTCGGTTGATGAGTTAGAAAAAGATTTTGATGATGCGACAGCTTGGGGTGGACTAGCACAAGAAACGAACATTGCAAAAGGCGATCCATTATTTCCTCGATTAGACTGATATGAAAATGAATTATCTTATTCTCGGCGTCATCATTATGTTCGGTGGCGTTTTTTTGGCTTTTAATTGGGCTGCTGAGGGATTGCCTGATCCAGTTGATATTTCTATCGAAGATATTTTTGAGCCTGATCCGAAAGATGTGCCTCGTGAGGAGGTTGTTGCAAAAGGTTTGTATTTAACTGGATATTCAGCGAATAATCCGAAAAAGCGTGCAGAGATTATTGAATTAATTGAATCGACCGAATTGAATGCAGTTGTGGTTGATGTGAAGGATTATACAGGATATATTTTGTATGATCGTCCTGAAGGTGAAGATGGGGTGTGGTTATCGAAATCTATTTTGGATGATCCGCGCGCGGTTGTGAAGGATTTTCAAGATCATGGAATTTATGTCATTGCGCGACAAACAGTTTTTCAAGATCCTATTTATGCGCAGACTGTGCCGCATGTTGCTGTGCGATCTGGCGAAGGTTTGTGGCGGGATTATAAGGGTTTGGCATGGGTTGATGCATCGCAGCAGGAAGTGTGGGAATATAATTTGAAGATTGCGCAACACACAATCGATTTGGGATTTGATGAAATAAATTTTGATTATGTTCGATTTCCTTCTGATGGGAATTTGGCTGCTGCGAAATTTGCTTTAGATGGAAGAAAGAAATCAGAGGTTATGCATGATTTTTTTGCGTTTATGTATGAGCATTTGAAAGATGAACCAGCTTTTATTTCGTATGATGTGTTTGGTTTGACGATGGATAATAATGATTTTGATTTGAATATTGGACAGCGCGCGCAGGATATTCTTCCGTATGCAGATTTTGTGTCGCCCATGATTTATCCTTCGCATTATCCAAATGGGTATGCTGGGTATGATAATCCTGCTGCGAATCCGTATGGCGTTATCAAAAAAACAATGACGTTAGGACAGCAACACATGACAACCTCTACAGTCGCTGCGTATCGTCCGTGGTTGCAGGCATTTAATATTGGCGCGACATATGATGCACAAAAAATTCGAGATCAAATTCGAGCTGTTGAGGAACAACCAAAAAATGCAGGATGGCTTTTGTGGAATGCGCGTAATGTATACTCAACAAAAGGCTTAGAACTCGCTGAGTAATGTGCTATACTTTATGTATGGGTTCACCTCAACATCATCAGCATATTCGAAAACGAGTGCATCAGCATAAGGAGGTGTTTCCACACCCGCATCCGTTTAAGCGTTTTATTGATAAGGCTGTTTTGATATTTGGTGTAATTGCTCCGTTGATGACTGCGCCGCAAGCATATCGTGTGTGGGTTGATCGGCAGGTTGAGGGATTGCATTTAGGAACATGGAGTGTTTATTTTGTTAATGCGATTTTGTTTACCATCTACGGCATTATCCATAAGGACAAACCGATTATTGTTATGCAGGGATTGTTTGTTTTAATGACGGGGTTGGTGTCTCTGGGAATAATTTTGTTTCAATAGTATGTTTGGAGTTGATTTAAGTATTGTATTGCTCATAATCCTCGGTTTTTTTGCATTTGCGGGATTTTGGTTTGGTTTTTTGCATACAGTAGGGGCTTTGATTGGAACGATTTTGGGAGCATTTTTAGCAAGTAAATTTCATGGATGGGGTGCGAGTGTTTTGCTTGGTAAGTTTGATTTGAATGAAAATACTGCGCAGGTACTCGGATTTATTTTGGTTTTTGTTTTGATTTCTCGAACGTTTGGAGTTTCAGTTTGGTTGATAGAGAAATTAATCAATGCTTCTGGTATTGTTCCGTTTTTTGGCATGCTTAATCGCACGACTGGAGCTGTTGTGGGTTTAATTGAGGGTGTGATGATTGTTGGTTTGGTATTATCCTTTTCAATGCAGTTTCCTCTCACCGATAAATGGAAACCGCAGATTGAGGAATCTGGTGTTGCACAATCTACCATGACTGCATCAAAACTGTTGTGGCCGCTTGTCACAAATTCTGTTTCATTTTTTGATGAGCTTCCAGAGGAGTTGAATCTTGGACAATAAATCGAAAAAACGATACAACTAGAACTCGATGGATCGTTTTTTTGTTTTATTGTTTTTTGGAATTATTTATATCTTATGCCAAAATTAATTGATACTCATTGTCACATTCATTTTAATGCATATAAGGATGATTATGCGGATGTTGCGCGTGCTGCGCTTTCTGATGATGTGTGGATGGTGACGATTGGGACGCAAAAAGATACCAGTAAAAAGGGAATTGAGGTTGCCGATGAAATCGGGCATGGTTTGTGGTGCACAATTGGTTTGCACCCGAATCATTTATTTCCGGTTCATATTGATGAGGATGAGCATCCGTTTATGACCCGTGAGGAGGATTTTGATTATAATTATTATAAGGAGCTGGCTGAGTCTTCTGAAAATGTTGTGGCGATCGGGGAATGTGGTTTGGATTATTATCGTATTCCAGAAGATCGATCAGAGGATGAGGTTCGAGAAAAGCAGGAGCGAGTTTTTCGATTGCATTTGAATTTGTGTGAGGAATTGAGTTTGCCGGTTGTGTTGCATATCCGTGATGCGCATGATGAGACGCTCGCGATTTTGAAAGAGTATATGGATGAAGGGAAATTGGCGCGGCGTGGTGTGGTTCATTGCTTTACAAGTTCGGCTGCGCATGCAAAGCAATACGTGAAGTTAGGATTTATGGTTTCTTTTACGGGGATTATTACGTTTCCTGCGAAGAAGAAAGATCCGTCTCAACAGGAATCTTTGTGGGATGCAGTTCGAGCAGTTCCATTAGATATGTTAATGCTTGAAACTGATGCGCCGTATTTGACGCCGCTTCCTCACCGCGGAAAAAGAAATATTCCGCAGTATGTGAAATTCGTAGCGGAAAAAGTTGCGGAATTGAAGGGGATATCATTAGATGAAGTTGCGGAACAAACTACTAAAAATGCAATTAAACTATTTGAGTTGAGCGATTAGCGTATAGTGTCTAGCGTTTAGAGGTTGCTTTCTACTAATCGCTAGACGCTAAAAGCTAAACGCAAAATTATGGATTACGGAAAAAAGTCACTCGAATTACATGAACAATACCGTGGTAAAATGGGGATTGTGAGCAATGTCCCTGTTGAAACAGCGGAGGATTTGTCGACTGCGTATACGCCGGGAGTTGCACAGCCGTGTCTTGCGATTGCGGAGGATTCTGACAAGGTTTGGGATTTAACTATCAAGTCTCATACTGTTGCGGTTGTTACAGATGGCACGGCAGTTTTGGGATTGGGAAATATTGGTCCTGAAGCTGGGCTTCCGGTGATGGAAGGAAAATGTATTTTGTATAAACGATTTTCTGGATTGGATGCGTTTCCGATTTGTTTGCGGACGAATTCCCTGGAAGAAATTATTGAGACATGTAAACGTATTGCGCCGACGTTTGGTGCGATTCAATTGGAGGATATTAAAGCGCCTGAATGTTTCGAGGTTACGAGTCGATTAGAAGAAGAGTTGGATATTCCTGTCATGCAGGATGATCAGTATGGGACGGCGGTTGTTGTTTTGGCGGGATTGATTAATGCATTGAAGGTTGTAGGAAAAAGTATTGAGGATATTAAGGTTGTGGTGAATGGTGCGGGCTCTGCGGGGATTGCGATTGCGGATTTGTTGATGGATGCTGGAGTGGAAAGTATGAAGGTTGCAGATTCAAGAGGGATTTTGTTTGATGATGGAAAACGAAATAAGTATAAAATCGACATGGCGAAACGGACAAATCCTGAGAACGTAGAATCAACCATGAAAGAGGAATTGAAAGGAGCAGATGTTTTTATTGGTGTGAGTGTTGGAAATTTGTTGACGTCGGATGATGTTGCAACAATGGCAGAAAAATCGATTGTTATGGCGATGGCAAATCCAACTCCAGAAATTTTTCCGGATGAGGCCAAGAAGGGAGGCGCTGCAGTCGTTGCAACAGGACGTTCAGATTTCCCCAACCAAGCAAACAACGTACTCGCTTATCCTGGATTATTTTTGGGAGTTCTTGAATGTCGATCCCCGAAATTTACAAAAGATATGTATATGCGAGCTGCGCATGCTCTGGCAGGAATGGTAGAAGATCCTACTGCGGATCGAATCTTACCAACCTTATTTGAAGGAGATTCTGCTAGAATAGTCGCAGATGCAGTGAAAAATTGTTGATTTTATTGATAAAAGACGGGTTTATGCTTGACATATACCTGTTTTTTTGATACGGTTTTGTCATGTTCTTTTTGGTTAATGGAGGCAGTACATGACAACATGTACCATGAAAACAATGTTTGGGCGCACGTATGTGCAAGAAACTGGTGTCTGGCTGGATGGGGATGTTGAATCTTGGGAGTTCATTCGAAAGTCTCACGAGAAGATGATTAGGATGGTTCAGGAGGTTATTTCTGCTCGTCCTGATTTGGCTCCGAAGCATCAGGAGCACATGCCGGATGATTTGCCTTTGTTGGCTTTGGCTGGGGCGCTAAATGACATTGAGCTTTTTTGCGGGTTAATGCGTACATTGATACTTCTCAAGAGGTGATACTGCATCGATCTGGATTGTGCGAGCCATTTGCTGGTCCTCGTCAGCCTACAGCAGAATATTTTAGTTTCAAGTTGGCAGAGCAGGCGACGAACTTTGACTTGTTTGCGCTGTATGGTGCACCGTTTTACTCGTTTTCAAAATGGTGGGGTTTGATTCTTCCTAGGTCTCGTTTTTTTGCAGGCTTAACGCATCGTTTTATGGAGCGGAAGTTATGCCGTTATTACAGACTTTCTCAGAATGAGCAGTTTGGTTTGGCTCTTTTCCATTGGGTTTTCGAGGCGGCGTCCACAGGCGTTGATGTGTTTGTAAGATTTAATGTGCTATCTATTGACCATCAAAAGATGGTGCTTTGTGAGAAGCCTCGCGCTCAAGTAAGTTAGTCCCATGGGTCCCCTAGCGAGGGGATTTTTTTTATCCATTGACGATTTTTTTTATTCGCGATATACTAGCCCTCGTTTTGTTATCTAAAATTATTGTTGTGGATAAGTCTAAATCTGGCGAATCTAAAGAGAAAACGTTGTTTTACGTGGCATTAGGGTTGGCGTGGCAGTTGGGGTATACGATTGTGATTCCGCTGTTGATTTTTGCGCTTGGCGGGAGATATTTAGATAAACGATTTGATAGCGCGCCGGTTTTGTTTCTTGTTGGGTTGGTTGCATCGGTTGCGGTAACAAGCGTGTGGCTGGTTGTGCGAATGTCTGCATTTACAAAGGAATTAGGTACGTTGGATAACAAGAATAATGAATCATGAATTTTGAATTATGGGAATGTGTCGCGACGCGACGTCTCACTATACAACCTTGATTCTTAATTCATAATTCATACTTCATATTTATGGCAGCACCTGCAATATCATTAGCTCCAGAAGTTTTGTTCCATGTTGGATCATTGGGTATTACGAATACCTATGTTGTTGCGGTTGTGATTGTGTTTGTTGCGTTGTTAATGGGATTAGCGTTAAAACGTCATCGCGCGGCTGCAGTTCCTGTTGGAATGCAGAATGTTACAGAAGCGCTTTTTGATGTCTGGATGGATACTATTGATTCTGTTACAGGCGACCGAAAGTTATCTTTGAAGTTTTTTCCTTTAGTTGTGACTGTTTTCTTGTTTGTTTTGTTTTCTAATTTGATCGAGTTGGTTCCTGGTTTGGGTACGATTGGTGTGTGGGGGATTCATAATGGTCATGTTGCATTAATTCCATTTGTGAGAAGTGCTTCCGCTGATTTGAATTTTACTTTGGCGATTGCGTTGATTGTGATGATTTCAACATGGGTGTATGGAATTCGATTGATCGGCGCGAAAGCTCATTTATCAAAATTTTTCACCTTGAAGGGGCCAATTGACGCATTTGTAGGAATACTTGAATTTGTTGGAGAATTTGCTAAAGTGATCTCGTTCTCGTTTCGATTGTTTGGGAATATTTTTGCTGGAGAGGTTTTGTTGCTTGTTATTGCCTTTCTCGTTCCATATATTGCTGGCATTCCATTCTTATTTCTCGAACTATTTGTAGGATTCGTTCAAGCATTAGTATTTTCAATGCTCGCCTTGGTATTCCTTAAAATGGCATCAGTAGCACATCATTAATCAGAATGAAGTATTTTGTACCTGTGATTTAGTAGAAAAGCATACTAGATACCAGATACTAGATACTAAATACTAAAAAGTATGGCAGTAGAAAATCTACCCGAAGCAGCAGGTTTGCTATCAAACCTCGAAGCAGTTAAGACAGTCATGGCAGGCTTGACCATTGCAATCGGTGCATTAGGTCCAGCGTTGGCTATTGGTATGTTGGCAGGAAAAGGTCTTGAAGCGATTGGACGCAATCCAGAAGCAGCTTCAAAGATTCAGACTGCGATGATTTTGGCTATCGCGTTTGCGGAAGCTATTGCGATTTACGCATTGGTTGTCGCTTTGATTGTGAAATTCGTCTAGTTGATAGATTGTGCCGGGTGACCGGCATTGTTCTGTTTATTAGTAGGTATATGGTATTTGGTATCTGGTATTTGGTATGCAACTTTGTTGCGGTTGCCGAATACCAGATACCAAATACCAAATACCACATACCAATTGTATGCAAGAATTATTAGGAACATTAGGAATTGATTGGCGTTTGCTGATCGGACAAATTATTAACTTTGGTTTGTTCTTGTTGATTTTGAGAATTTTTGCGTATAAGCCTTTATTGGAAGCAATGCAAAAGCGAACAAAACGCATTGAAGAGGGTTTGAAGAATGCCGATCAGCAAGATGAAATTAAAGCCGCATTTGAAAAAGAAAAGAAAAAGGTTTTGCAAGAAGCATCTACTGAAGCTGCGGCGATTGTTGCGGCGTCTCATGAAAAGGCTGTGAAAGTTCAGGAGACTATGTTGGCGCAAGCTGAAAGTAAGGTTCGAGAAATGGGTGAGCGTGCAAAAAATGATATTCAAAAGGAAAAGGATGCGGCGCGTGCTGAAATGAAACAGTTTGCAGGAGAATTATCAATTGCGATTTCTGAAAAGATTTTGAAAGAGAAAGTTGATGGAGAGCGTGAGCAAGAAATTATTCGTGATATGTTGAAGCAAGTATGAGTCGTGATCTAGATCAATTAGCTGATGCGTTTTGGGAAGCTGCGGAAGATGCAGATGAATCTGTTGTTGTTTCTGCATTTGTGAAATTGGTTGAGAATAAAGGAATGACATCTCGCATGAAAAGTATTTATGCAGCAGTCGAGAAGAAAGGGAAAGATATTGAGGCAAAGAAAAGAGCTGTTGTGAAAACTGCATATGCACTTGAAGGAGATTTAAAACAAGAAATTGAAAAAGATATGGACGCACACGAAGTTCAATTTAAAACAGATGAGGATGTTATTGGAGGTTTGCAAATTCAAACGCACGATCGTCGCATCTCTGGAACAATAAAATCATTTTTAAACAATTTAAAGCGAAGCGTTCTCAAAACTCAAAACTGAAAATTCAAAACTATCCTATGAATACACAACAAATCTTAAAAGAACTACAAACGCAAATTTCAGGCATGGAAACATCTGTTTCTGTCGATGAAATCGGAACAGTTATTGAGGTTGGTGATGGTGTTGCGCGTATGTCTGGATTAACAAATTGTCAGGCCGCGGAAATGCTTGAGTTTGAAACAAAAAATGGAAGTGTGACTGGTGTTGCGTTGAACTTGGAGGAGGATACGGTTGGTGCAGTGATTTTGGGTGAAGCTGAAGCAATTCGTGAGGGTGACACGGTGAAAAGAACAGGAAAGATCTTGTCAGTTCCTGTGGGAGATGGTTTTGTTGGTCGTGTGATTGATGCATTGGGAAATCCTGTTGATGGTGGTGCACCGATTACTGCAGCTGAATATTCAAATATTGAAAAGGTTGCGCCGGGAGTCATGCAGAGAAAATCTGTTGATACGCCGTTGCAAACAGGAATTAAGGCGATTGATGGGATGATTCCGATTGGACGTGGTCAGCGTGAGTTGATTATTGGTGATCGACAAACAGGAAAATCTGCTATTGCGATCGATACGATTATTAATCAGAAGGGGACAGGTGTGAAATGTATTTATGTGGCGATTGGACAGAAGGAATCTAAGGTTGCTCGTATTGTGCAGCAGTTGAAAGAGGCTGGTGCGATGGATCATACGATTGTGATTTCTGCTGGAGCTTCTTCTCCTGCATCTTTGCAATTTATTGCACCGTATGTTGGAGCTTCGCTTGGTGAATATTTTATGGCGCAAGGTCAGGATGCATTGATTGTGTATGATGATTTATCAAAGCATGCGTGGGCGTATCGTCAGATTTCATTGTTGTTGAGACGTCCACCAGGGCGTGAGGCGTATCCGGGAGATGTGTTTTATTTGCATTCACGATTGCTTGAGCGTGCAGCGAAATTGTCAGATGATATGGGTGGTGGATCTTTAACCGCGTTGCCAATTATTGAAACTCAGGCTGGGGATGTTTCTGCATATATTCCTACGAATGTGATTTCAATTACTGATGGACAGATTTATTTGGAGCCAGATTTGTTTTATAAGGGTATTCGTCCTGCGGTGAATGTTGGGTTGTCTGTTTCTCGTGTTGGTTCTGCAGCACAGATTAAGGCTATGAAGCAGGTTGCTGGTCAATTGCGATTGTCTTTGGCGCAGTTTCGAGAGCTTGAGGCTTTTGCGCAGTTTGCAACGGATTTGGATGAGCAAACAAAATCTCAAATTGATCGTGGACGAAGAATGGTTGAGGTTTTGAAACAGGGACAATATGTTCCTATGGCTGTTGAGCATCAGGTTGCGATTTTGTATGCAGTTACCAAGGGTCATTTAGACAAGGTTCCTGTTGAGGATGTTGCGACTTGGGAAGAGAAGTTTCATGAGTCTTTGGAAGCTTCGCATCGCGAGGTGCTTGATCAAATATTGTCTGATGGTAAGCTCACAGAAGAAACTGAAAAGAAGCTAGATGGTATTATCGAAGGATTGTTGCCCGAGATTGAGGAGGAGGCGAAGTAAATAGTCTAGCTGCTCTAAGTTGCGTAAGCAACGTGAGCGTTACCAAAAGACGAATTCCACGAAGTATATATAAACCACAAAGCAAACCTCACGGGATCCCTCCACAAGGTCGGGATGACGTGTCTAGAGTATGCCTGCTAACACCCGAGCCATCAAAGGACGTATTAAGTCCATCAAAAACACCTCTAAAATCACGAAAGCGATGGAGCTTGTTGCGGGTGCAAAAATGCGCAAGGCTGTTGAGTCTGCTTTAGATACGCGACCATTTGCTCGAGAAAGTTGGGAAGTATTGCGAAGAATTGTTGGTCGCGGAGAAACATCGGAAATTTCACATGATTTGCTTGATGTTCGTCCAGTGAAAAATATGTTGGTTGTGTTGGTAACTTCTAATCGTGGTTTGGTTGGAGGTTTGAATAGTACTTTGTTGCGTGAAATTCTTGGTCACATGCATGATCCAAAACAGATGATGCGCAATCGTGTGGGTGATACATGGGTTGAGCCGGAAACTTCTGATGCGAATATTGATGTGATTACAGTTGGAAAAAAAGGAGAGCGTGCGATGATTCGAGATGGGTTTGAGGTTGTAGCTTCTTTTGGGAAGGTTACAGATACACCTGAATATGAGGAAGCTCGACCAATCGCAAAAATGGTTCGTGATTTATTTTTGGAGAAGAAGTATGACAAGGTGGTGATTGCATATAATGATTTTATTTCTGCGATTAATCAAAAACCGCGTATCCGTCAGATTTTGCCGGTTTCGTCGTATGATATTGAAAAGATGATTGCGGAAACTGGTCGTGGTGATAAGCCTTTGATGGCTGAACATGAAAAGAAGGATTTAGAATATGCGGATGCTTCTGAATATACTTTTGAACCAAATCGTCAACAAGTTCTTGACTATGTCATTCCGAAGGTTGTGAATATGCAAGTGTATCAAGTATTGCTTGAGGCTGCGGCTTCAGAACATTCGGCGCGTATGGTTGCTATGAAAAACGCGTCTGACGCTGCTAAGGATTTGATTGATGATTTGCAATTTACATTTAACCAACTGCGACAAGCAGGAATTACTGCCGAGATTGCCGAGATTAGTGCAGGAAAAGCAGCATTAGAGTAAGCGGTTAGCGGTTAGCGTTTAGCGTTTAGTATCATTTCTAATCGCTAAACGCTTAACGCTAAAAGCTAAAATTATGAAAGGAACTATAACACAAGTAATCGGACCGGTTGTTGATGTCCGATTTGAAGGACAATTACCAAATATTTTGAATGCGCTTCATGTTGAGCGTGAAGGTTCGACGCTGACCTTGGAAGTGCAACAACATGTGGGAGGGCAAACAGTTCGTACGGTTGCGATGGACACAACAGATGGGTTAACGCGTGGTATGGAAGCTCGCGATACAGGGGAGGCGATTTCTGTGGCTGTTGGTGAGAAAAGTTTGGGACGTATGGTGAATGTTGTTGGTGCGCCGATTGATGGAAAAGGAGAAATCGCATCTGAAAAGCGATATCCGATTCATCGCAAAGCTCCGGCATTTGATCAGCTTTCAACTGAAGCTGAAGTTTTTGAAACAGGAATTAAGGTTATTGATTTGATTTGTCCGTTCATGAAGGGTGGTAAGGTTGGATTGTTTGGTGGAGCTGGTGTGGGAAAAACTGTGGTGGTGATGGAATTGATTCGAAATATTGCGACAGAGCATGGAGGATTTTCTGTGTTTGCTGGTGTGGGTGAACGTACGCGTGAAGGAAATGATTTGTATCATGAAATGAGTGAGTCTGGCGTTTTGGAAAAAACTTCTTTGGTGTTTGGGCAAATGAATGAACCGCCTGGTGCGCGTGCGCGTGTAGCTTTGACAGGATTGTCGATGGCGGAATATTTCCGCGATGAAGAACAGCAAGATGTGCTGTTATTTGTTGATAATATTTTCCGATTTACGCAGGCTGGTTCAGAGGTATCTGCGTTGCTTGGTCGTATTCCTTCAGCTGTGGGATATCAGCCAACGTTGGCGACAGAAATGGGAGCTTTGCAAGAAAGAATTACATCTACGAAATCTGGATCAATTACTTCTGTGCAGGCTGTGTATGTTCCTGCGGATGATTTGACTGATCCTGCTCCGGCTACAACATTTGCTCATTTGGATTCTACTGTTGTGTTGGCGCGTGCGCTGACAGAGCTTGGAATTTATCCTGCGGTTGATCCATTGGATTCATCATCACTTATTCTCGATCCGCAAATTGTTGGGGAGCGTCATTACAAAGTTGCTCGTGGTGTACAAACGGTGCTGCAGCGATATAAAGATTTACAGGATATTATTGCAATTCTTGGAATGGAAGAATTATCAGAAGAAGATAAACTTTCTGTTACACGTGCTCGAAAGGTTCAGAAATTTTTATCACAGCCTTTCTTTGTGGCGGAGCAGTTTACTGGAACTCCTGGAAAATATGTTTCGCTCGAAGATACTATCTCAGGCTTTGAGAAAATTTTAGCCGGAGAAATGGATGAGTATCCAGAGCAAGCATTCTACATGAAGGGTTCATTAGACGAAGTACAAAAGTAAATAGGCCGATAGGCCAACCTATGTGGAGCGATAGCGGAACATAGTTGGCCGTTACTATAAGTGCCGAAGCTCAGCGTCACTGAGCGGAGCTATTAAAATTCGCCCGAAGCGGCGTTTCTGCCCGGAGCGCGAAGCGTAGGTAAGGTGCGGTTTAATCAGCACTAATCCTGAAAAGAAGTTAGATAGATTTATGTTAACCTACGAAATCACAACCCCAGAAGAAAAGTTGGAAGAGGGTGAAGCGACTTCCATTTCTTTACCGACTTCAGAAGGTGAGATTACTATTCTCCCACATCACATTCCACTGATATCAACATTAGGTGCTGGTGAGATTACAATCCGCAAAGATAAAGAAGAATTTTACTATGCAACTGAAGGTGGATTTCTTGAGGTTCGACAAGGTGGTCATGTTGCGATCATGGCGGATTTTACCGCGCGTGCAGCAGAGCTCGATGAAGAAGTTATTGAAAAAGCAAAAGCAAAGGCTGAAGAATATATTAAAACGCAAAAGTTTGAAGATGATGAGCAGTTTGCAGCAGCGGCTGCAGCAATTGAACGAGAGTTGGCGAAATTGAAGGTTGTGCGAAAACGTAGACGACGGTAGAATAATAGACTATTTATTATCTATTACGTATGGTACACCCAGAAATGCCGCGTCAATATGAAGATGACGAGGATTACGAAGATATGGAGTCTAAAGAAGAGCATGAACAAAAACAAGCTCTTGAACGACTCGAGAATCAAAAGAAAGATTTGGAGCGGGAATTGCGCAATTTGGAACATGCAATAGAACCGGATGAAGAAAAGATTGCTGCTTTGAAAAAGAAGATTGCGAGTGTTTCAGCGCAGATTGGAGCGATTGAGGTCTTGTTAGATTCTAATTCATAATGTACGTGTATGAAATCAAAAGGTTTTGAATTTCCTTCAGATCGCGATCCAGATCGAAAAAAGGAAATTTTGAATGAAAAGAGTGTTGAGTATCAGGTTGAGATGAAGAGACTTGAGGAAGAATTGGACAAGTCTTTGGGGCTTATCGAGCGATATCAGAGCGAGCTCGAGGAAGCCAAGCGAGCTGGTGATTTAGTCGAGAAAGTCGACCTGAAGACACGAATAAAGATTTTGACTGATGGATTGTTGTTAATTGAACGGGATTTGGATTATCTCGAGAGTCAGAATAGAAAGAATTGACGCAAGCAGTGATAGTTGATAGACTATCGCTGTTCTTTTTTAAAAAGGAGGAAGAGATGAGTTCTGCTGAAGGTTCTGTGCTCTCAAAAAGTCCGGATGTTGTGTTTGCTGGGATTGTCGAGCAATCTCGTTTGCATAGTGCAGCGTTTGTTGAATCGTTGCCTTGTTTGAATCAAATGCGTTATGAATCACCGTATCGTGATGTTATGGTGGCGATTTGTATGGATGAGCGTTGCAGTCCGTTTGTGGATGATACAGGAGCCTATCCAGGTTACTATACCTTCATGCAAACGAAAGGCGCGCGTCTTCATCTTTCGAATGCTGAGGTTAGTGACACTATTGCGGATTCGCTTGATAAACCTTCAGATAAACTTCTATTGATGATTTTTACGGTTCATTTTTCTTCTGCTCATCCGAAACATGGTTGTGCAGGATGGAACAGTGATACGAAAGCAGCTTTTGCTCATCAGCATCGTGTTGCTGAAGCGTTTCGTAGGAATTATCCGGGTCAAATTCACACTCTTGTTTTGGGATATGACACAGACTTTGGTTCGCTTGTTTTGCCGCATGACGATGGATCTCTCAATCTCGCAGCTCGAGTGAAGCCTTGCGCCCGAGTTGATTTGTCTGTTGAGGCGTGCGTCAATATGTTGGGGCATTGGTTGAAAGCTCTGTCGCCTGGTCATGTTGTTCATGACAAAAATGTGGTTGGCGACCCTTGGCGAAAGGAATTGGTGCGAATGGTGAGTGCTAATGCTTCTGAATTGTGGCATCGTATTCATGGTTCCCATCAGAGCGAAGAACGAGAAGTTTTACATTCGGCGACTCGATTGTATGCAGGATCAGGATTTGATTTCGATCATGCATCTGGGAATGCTGTTCATGTCGGTCTTCATTCGTCTGCATTTATCGATGATGTTGAGTTGGCGATTGAGAAGATTGTGTTGCCCGAAGCTCTTCAAGATGGCAAGTCGGCTTATGTTGTTGTTAACCGCGAGTACGATCCTTCACGGCCGGGGGAATTGGATCAAGCTCGAAAGTGGGTTCATGAGGTTGTTGAGGATATTGCAAATATTTTCATTCGTGAAATCAACTCCGGTGATCTTCATATCATGGAGTCTGTTTCGACGCTCTCCTCTGGGCTGCAGCCGATTCTTTCTTATTAATGTTGTCCGGCCTATGGGTCGGATTTTTATTTGAATAAGATTGTATGATGCACTACAATATGGTCTTATTAGTAATATTTATGTATGGCTCATACGTGTAGTGCGATTATTGTGCATTGTATCGATTTTCGTCTTGGTCCGGCGATTTCTGATTGGTTGAAGGATCAGAATCTGTTAGGGGATTGTGATATTGTGGGGATTGCTGGGGCTGCGAAGAATTTTAATGGAGAAAAGGATGAGGACGTTCTTATGACACAGATTGAGATATCATCAAAACTCCATGAGATAAAGAAAGTGATCTTGATGAATCATGCAGATTGCGGAGCGTATGGTGGAAGATCTGCTTTTGAGAATCGAGAAGTTGAGAATACAGCACATTCCGATGCTCTTGCTCATGGTGAAACCGTTTTGACAGAAAAATTTCCACATCTGGAGGTTCAGAAAATGATCGCTCAGATTGAGCCAGATGGATCAATTCATATTGAAAAAGTGTAATGGATACTTCGAGCCTTAATGATGAACAGAAAGTAGCGGTCACCCATACGGGGAGTCCGCTTCTTATTATTGCGGGAGCTGGGACTGGAAAGACGACGGTCGTCGCGCATAAAATTGCGTGGTTGGTCGAGCAGGGACTGGCAAAACCAGAAGAGATTTTGGCACTTACATTTACTGATAAAGCTGCTGGTGAGATGTTGGATCGTGTTGAGAGTTTGTTAAATGTTGGATATACAGATTTGTGGATTTCGACTTTTCATTCATTTGCGCAGCGATTACTTTCCGAATTTGGATTGGATATTGGTGTGTCTGATCATTTTGATGTTGTTGATACACATAGTGCTTGGATGTTAGTTCATGATAATTTTGATAGATTTAATTTGGATTATTATAAGCCTCGCGGAAATCCGTATCGATTTATTCATGGGATGATTTCACATTTTCAGCGCGCGAAGGATGCGCATGTGACGCCGGCCGCCTATGTTGAGCATGCCAAGAGTGTGCAGCTGTCGGGAGGATCTGCTGATTTTCAAGAAGAAGGCAGGCGACTGAGTGAGCTTGCTGATGCGTACCATGTATATAATCAATTGTTGTTGGATAAAGGTGTGATGGATTTTGGAGATTTATTGGTATACACATTTCAGTTACTTTCAGATCGTCCTGCAATTCTGAAACAATTGCAGTCTCGATTTAAATATATTTTGGTGGATGAGTTTCAGGATACGAATTTTATTCAGTATGCGATTGTAAAGTTGTTGGCCGGAGATGGGGCTGGACTTTCTGTTGTTGCTGATGATGATCAATCGATTTATAAATTTAGAGGAGCAAGCGTTGCAAATGTTGTGCAGTTTTTGAAGGATTTTGATTCCGCTCATCGTGTGAGTTTGACTACGAATTATAGAAGTGGACAGAATATTTTAGATGTTGCACATACGTTTATTCAACATAATAATCCGAATCGATTGGAAGTTCATGATTCGTATGGAATCTCGAAAAAACTTTCTGCTCATGTGGATGAGGATGGAGAAGTTGAGGTTCGATCGTTTATATCATCTGCTGATGAAGATACGTTTTTGGCTGAGCGAATTGTTTCTTATGGAGAGCATGACTCATTTGATTCGTGCGCAATTTTAACTAGAACGAATTCGCAGGCGCAGCACGTGGTTGGTGTGCTTGAGCGTGCGGGGGTTCCAGTTCATTATCATGCTCGAGTTGGATTGTTTCGGGAGTCGGTTATTGTTGATTGTATTTCCTGGCTTCGCTTATTGGATGATCATTCTGATAATGTTGCATGTTATCGAGTTATGACATGCGCTCCTATCTGTACACCCGCTGTTGACGTCACAGTTATTACACAATTGGCACGTAAGAAGAAGTGGTCGTATGCGCAGGCGATGAGGCAGATTGGACAGGATCAGTTGAGTGCGGAAGGGACAATATGGGTGAAGGATTTTTTGTCTCGGCTTGATGATCAGACGAAAATTTCTCAAGAGCAGGCTGTGTCATATGTTGTGTACACTTTTTTTGAGGAGTTTGGTTATTTTGATCAGATTGCAAAGTTTGCACAGAAGAATTTTAATACCAAGGCAACACAGCAGGTTGGTGTGATTCAGGCTTTTTTGGATGAGGTGGCGCGTTTTGAATCGCAACAATCTTCTGATATACATGCATTTTTGAAACATATTGGTTTGTTGATCGAGGCTGGATATGACGGTTCTTTGGTTTCTGCAGCAGATGATGTTTCTGGTTGTGTGCATGTGATGACCGTGCACGCGTCAAAGGGTTTGGAGTTTGATTATGTGTTTATTCCACAGCTTGTGCATTTGCGATTTCCAACTACTCGTCGGCGCACATCAATTCGCTTACCTGATGTATTGGTGAAGGAAGTTGTTCCTGATGGTGATGTTCATTTAGAGGAAGAGCGTCGGCTGATGTATGTTGCTATGACTCGAGCACGAAAGCAGTTGTTTCTTACATATGCTGCGGACTATGGTGGTAAGCAGGCCAAAAAACCGTCCCGTTTTGTAGAGGAGCTTGGGGTTGCTGTGCGAGCCTTGCCATCGACTTCTGATATTGTGACGCCTGTGAATCATGCTCATGTTACACAATCGAATTCGCTTGTTCCTGATTCATTTTCGTTTACCTCAATAAAATCATTTAAGACGTGTCCGTTACAGTTTAAATTTGCTCATATGATTCGGATTCCGACGAAGGGCGCAGCTCCACTTTCATTTGGTAAATCTATACACGCGACTTTGGAGAAGTTTTATAAGCGGATGAAACAACTTGGTTCTTCGTATCAAGCGAGTATGTTTGATGTAGAGAGTGATGATCAGGATGATATGCGTGTTCCATCGATTAGTGAATTATTGGAGATTTATGAACGTGAGTTTATTGATGATTGGTTTGGGTCTGCATCACAAAAGAAAGAATATAGAAAGCGCGGTGAGGAGATTTTGAAAGAGTTTTATGATTCACATGAAGGTAAGTGGACGCAACCCACGTTAATTGAACAGTTTGTGCATTTTACGATTGGTGAGTATGCAATTCGAGGGGCGATTGATAGAGTAGATCAGATTGATGGAAAAACCATTATTATTGATTACAAAACTGGTAAGCCTAAAACAAATGATAAATTGAATGGAGATGATAAATTGCAGCTTTTAATTTATGCGATAGGTTTAGAGCACATAACTGGGATGAAAGCGGATGAATGTGTATTTTGGTATTTAGAGGATGGTTCGAAAGTTACATTTACTCCAACTACTGAAGATATGGCTGGAGCTAGATTAGAGGTGGAAGAATTGATATCAAAAATTTATGCGAGTGAATTCAAAGCAACTCCATCCAAATTTGTCTGTGAGCATTGCAATTTTCGTGATATTTGTGAATTTCGAATGTAGCCTTGACATTTAGGTTTTTTTAAATTATGCTGGTGTTTGATCATTAAAAGGAGTTAGTCGTGATATTCATTTGCAAGACATCTTGTCCGATACCTGAGCACGCTCATCGTCTCATGTTTCATGGAGCTCGTCACATTTATGGCACTCCTGAAAGTGATACGTTTGAATTGAAGCATGATGATTTTGAAGGCCGTGTTTCATATGAAGGTAAATATGCAAGTTTCGGTGCGATTTCCGGTCCAATGTTTTCTGGAGTTTTGGAGATTGATAATACAACAATTCGCTGCACATTTGTTGTTCGTCGATCTTCGATGGCTGAAACAACGCAACTTGGAATGCGCACGGTTGATGTAACAGGTAACTACCGTTCGGCTTCGCGATTTCAAAATTATGTCGCCGGTGATGGGAGTGTGAATTAAATGAAGGTTTTGCGGAAGATTCAGATTGTCGAGCAGTATCAGCGAACTGATCATGTCCATCAATTGTTGTGTGGAATTAATGCGGCTCACCCTCCGCTGATTCCGCGTGTTGGTTCAAATGGCGAGTGCGAATTGTATTGTCCTGAAAAGGGTTGTTCGTACAGCCAGATTTTGACGGATGAGTTGTTATCACAGCTACAGCCTATGATCGATGCTGATCCAAAGAACATATTAAAGACTGTGTAAGTGTCTCCGGCTATGGTCGGAGTTTTTTTGTGGATAATTCATTATTGTGACTCTTTTTGTGCTATAATAGTTAGTACCCCTATGCGTCGACTTTTTTACATTCCAATTATAATTGGTGTTGCTGTTTTTGCAGTACCACATTTTTTGTCTGCTGGAAATTCGAATGTTTTGCCGGTGCCGTTTGTTGTGCAAGCTCCACATTCTAATTGGGAACAGCCGTATCAGGATGCGTGTGAGGAATCTTCGATTACCATGATGCATGCGTATTATCAAGGAGATACGCGATCTAAAATGCCCGCGGATGAAGCTGATAGATGGATTTTGGACTTAGTTGCAATAGAAAAAGAGATTTTGGGTTATCATCGTGATACTGATTTGGATGATATGGCGCGGATGATCAATGATTTCTTTCCGTTTGAAGCGCGTGTTGTTGATGAGCCAACTTTGGAACAGGTTAAACTTGAAATCGATAATCTGCGGCCTGTAGTGCTTCCTGTATGGGGGAGATATCTTGTCAGTAACCCTCATTTCACAGCGCCAGGTCCGACGTATCATACGATTTTGATTATTGGATATGATGATGCGCGAAAGCAATTTATTACACATGAATCTGGGACGCGTCATGGTAAAAAGTTTCGTTATGGGTATGATGAGATCATGAATAGCTTACAGGATTTTGTTCCGGGGAAAAATGGGAAGCCGAGTTTGGATCGTCGGGTGAAGCGTGGGTTGTTTACCAGTTTTGATATTTCTACTTCTGGTCAGGGAGATGGTGATGGAGATGGTTTGAGTAAGCAAGAGGAGTTACAATTGAAAACTTCATTGTTAACGTCTGATACAGATCATGATGGTTATAAGGATGGAGCGGAAGTTTCTTCTGGGTTTAGTCCGACGGTCAATGAGTTTGGTTTACATGCTGGTTCGCTTGTCAAATCTGCAAATGATCCAAAGGTATTTGTTCTTGAGGGAAGTTCGAAGCGTCATATTTTAAATGAAGAAGCGTTTAATCGTGCTGGATATCGTTGGGGAGATATCATCGTGGTTTCTGAAAAATTTCTTAATTCGATTTAGGTATGGATTCACTATCGTCGTTCATGAGTGAGGGTCAATCGCAGATGTTTCACATAGCGCGTGCTGCGCAGGCTGTTTCACGAGCTCAAGAATTGTTTGATGAATTGTATCCTGGAGTTTCGGCGCATGTTCGTGTCATATCGTTGAAGGATGATGTGTTGCGTGTCGCAACTCCTGCTTCGGCTGTGATTTCAGATATTCAGTTACGTGGGATGGAGATAAAACGTTTATTAAATGAGCGGGTTTCTCCACTATGTGTATCTCGAATTGTATGCCTTGCAAAGGCTGATTCCATCGGTTAAGATGTGGTTTCTATGACATATTTGGCATATGTCGTCTATATGTCCATTGGTACATTAATGGCCTTGGGTGTGTGGATGTGGACATTAATTTCGATCAATCCTGACACCAGCGGACCAGCTGGTATCCTTTTGTTTTACGTTTCTTTGGGACTATCGCTTGTGGGGATATTTGCATTG
>CAZHVT010000010.1:25387-47879 GCA_964536205.1 uncultured Gammaproteobacteria bacterium | reverse complement strand
CCGACAATAGGATTTCCTTTTGCGAATAGATGCGCGCGGATCTGATGTGTTCTTCCGGTTTTAGGCAGAATTTTTAATAGGGTCGAGCTGGTATATCTGGTTTCAACTTCAATAGATGTTTGTGCTTCTTTTCCTTCAGAACTAGATTCGGGAAGCGCGGACATTTTTCCGGTTTTTTTGTTTCTTTGCAAGCGGAATGCGAGGTCTGTGATGTCTTCAAAATCTAATCCATGTGCTAATGCGAAATATTGTTTTTGTACGGTTCGATTTTGGAATTGATTTTTTAGATGTTCAAAAAATTCTTGAGTTTTCGCAATGATCATCACACCGGAAACGTCCCGATCTAATCGATGTACAATTCCCGGGCGTAATTCTGGATTGTCGCCAACTTCAGCAACTTGTGGTGAATGATTTTTCGCCCACGAGGAAACTGCGGCTTCCAGCGGATGATGCTCGTTTGGGTGGGTGAGTAATCCGGGTGGTTTATTGATTACTACATAATCATCAGTTTCTGTGATAATTTCGATTTCCGGCATTTCTGATTCCTTTTCCGGCGTTGGTTCACTTTCTGCAATATCAATTCGCATGCCTGCAGATACCTCAAAATGTTTGGTGACGTGTTTGCCATCAACTGCTACTAAATTATTTTTGATTTTTTTCTGCCAAAAAGTTCGCGAATGCGATGGGTATGTTTTTGTTAGATACATATCCAGTCGTGTTGGTTCGGATTGTTCGGGGATGGTGTGGTTCATATTTTGCAATTATCAATTACCAAATAACAATTTCCAAACAAAATTCAAACTTCAATTTTCAAATTCAAAACGTCCGGTTGCCGAGTTTGGGATTTGATTTTTAGAATTTGTTTGTGAATTGTTATTTGGTCATTGGTCATTTTTGAGGTGATGTTTTAAAACCTCACATGCTTCTTTTTTCGTTTTAATTTTGCCAGAAAGCTGCGCCTCTCGTGCAATATGAAGTAATTCACCGATAAGCTTTCCTGGTTTGAGGTCGAATTTTTTCATGATTTCATCTCCATCAACTAATGGTTTTGGAAGTTTCATTGCTGCTGTTTTCTTTTTGAAGTGTGATAATATTTCGTTGATGCGCGCGATCATATCATGAAGAACAGCGATTGCTGGTTTGCCTTCAGGAGAAAGTGTTGCAGACCCATCAGCCCAAATCATGAGTAACAGATTTGCGCCACGAGTTGGATCTTTGAAGAAATATTTTTCGATAGTCGTGGGTTTCATTTTATCGATGTTTCCGCCGCCAGCGAGTAAGTGATGTCGTACCAGCCATTCCACATTATCTAAGTCAATTCCTACTTCATCGGGAGATGCGAGTTTCATTCGTTCACAAATATGGCGAGCTTTCTTCGCGCCGATGGTGTCATGTTCGTGATTTCTAATTCTATCCACTCCGTCTTTTTCTGGAGTTTTGCACGTTTCCGGTTTTGAAATGTCGTGTAACAAAACTGACAGCACCAAATCTGGATTTAGTGGATGTGCGCGTTTCTGTGCAAATTTTGGAAAATGTTTCGTGATGAAATCTGTGCAATCTTTTGATGCAAGTTTTTGCAATGCTAATCGTGTATGTACCCACACATCTCCTTCTGCATGAAATTCGTGATGTTGTGGTGATCCTTTCATGTCGAGTAATTCTGGCATGACATGTTGCCATGCGTTTACCTCATCCCACAGATCGAGTGTTTTGACAGGGTCGGCGACAAGAGATTTCATGAGTTCACGTGCGATTGTTTCGTGGGGGACAACTCGTTCGCTTTTTACTTCATCATTAATGTTCTCAATCATGTTTGTAATTGCGAGTTTTGTGTTTTCTTCGATTTCAAAATCGAGTTGGCATGCAAAACGAAGCGCGCGAAGCATGCGCAAATAATCTTCTTCAAAGCGTTCTTGTGGAATTCCGACAGTTTGCAAAACGCGACTGTTCAAGTCTGCAACGCCGTTCCAATCATCAATCAAATCTTCGTTTTTGATATCCCATGCCAGTGCATTAATCGTGAAATCTCGACGTGCGAGATCTTCTGCGATAGGAAGTTTTGGATCTGATTGTGTTTCAACATCTTTGTAACCTCCTGTCCCAGCCGCATGATCTGTTCGAGGAAGTGCGATATCAAATGCCGTGAAATTTTCTGATGCATCGTTTGGAGTGAACTTGAAAACGCCGAAAGTTTTTCCAACAAGATTTACGGTGCCATGTTTGGTGAGCCATTTTGTCAGCTCGTCAATTTCAATATTTCGGACAATAAAATCTACGTCATGAGAATCACGCTCAAGTAAAACATCTCGAACAATTCCCCCAACCAAAAAAATCTCGGCATTTGTGTGATCTTTCATCAAATCTTGAATCCAGCCGAAATCTGGCTGCGCGAGCAGGGTTTTAAACTGTTTTGATTGTGGTTTTGTTAGTTTCATATGTGAGTATGAGTTTATCATGCGTGGTTTTTAGGTTCAATACAAAAAACCTCCATTACTGGAGGTCTTTTGGTGCGGGCAGATGGAATTGAACCGTCGACCGCTCGGATATAAGCCGAGTGCTCTAACCGCTGAGCTATGCCCGCATGATGAATTTTTTAGTGCAGATGGAATTGAACCCTGCAACTCCTCAAAAATTATCGTTTGCTCATTGCGTCCATATCACAACACAATCACTTCAACACTCTGCGACGATACACTTGTATCGCCTTATCGCGTTTCAGCGATTCTGTTCGTGATCTGAACGAAATGATCTAAACGAGAATTGTTTCGTAGTCGCTGACCGCTCGGATATAAGCCGAGTGCTCTAACCGCTGAGCTATGCCCGCTCATCGTGATCCAAGGATACAACTACGCAAGAGTTTTTTCAAGTATGGTTTTTATGTGGGATATTAATTCCTTTTCTGCTTCGAGTAATGATTTGTTTTGGAAGGTGAGTTTTACGCGGTTGGGGGTTTTGTGGCCTTTGAATGGTTTTGCGAGTGAGCGAGCATCTCGTGCATGGGTTGTGGCGATGATGGCGTGTACGCCTTGTTGCTTCTCCGTGTTTTCGTGCAGTAAAATAATAATTTCTGCGTCAGGGGAATTGATGATGATTTCTTCGATGATGTTATCGAGTTCGTGATGGGTTGCGTGTGCTCGAATAAATACTTCGCGAGGAATGACGCTCCATACCATTTTGTGGCGCGGTTCATGTTGTAGTTCTGCAAGTGCTGCTCCCCATAATTTGAGTGATGAAAGGGTTCTTGTGCGAAAAAGATTTTCGACGATGTCATCGCGTTGTGCGCCCATGGTCATAAGGCGTGATGCGATCGTTAACAATTTTGGAGTGACATTTGTTGTTTTGAAACTTTTGGTTGCGAGAATAATTCCGGTTAACAAAATGTGTGCGGTTTTTTCTTTTAATGTGTGTTCGCCGAGTTTGTCGAGTAATCTAAAAATGATTTCTGAATTCGAGCTTGCAGAGAGTTCTACTGCATCGATTTGGCCGTAATGTTCGTTTCCGGGTGTGTAGTCGATGTTGATGATTGGCAATTCATAAAACATGTCGGCTGCGTTTTTTGCAACTGCTCCGAGGCTGTCTACATCTGCAGCGCCGATTGTGATGATGGTGTCGTAGCGATATGAGGACTGTTTTGATTTGACTTGCTTTTCTGAAATCGTTCCTTTTTTGATCGCAACATGAATGTGGAGTTTGTTATCTTTTACATCGTATGACATTTCTGAAAGCGGTGTGTCTGTGATATCAATTTCAATGTCGAGTGCTTGAATGACTGGCAATCCATTTTTAATTTCACTCAAGTGTTCTTTTAGAAAATTAAGATTTGATGGGAAGCTGTATTTGTCGCATACAATATCAACTTGTTTTTTTTGCGCACGCAAGTAATGTGCGAGAGCAACTGCTGCGCACATGTCATCTCCTTTACCTCCTTTTGGAATCGCGATCAACACGTGTTGCGCACGTCCCATCTGATCGTTGATTTGTTCAACCAAATTATGCATACAGTTTCCACTTATCTATGGTAAAGGGAATAGAGGAGTATATGATAGATATTGATTTAGGTCAATATGCCCTCAATTCTGATATTGCGTAACAGTAGAATTAGTTTTTGTTTATGTTTTTCTATGTTACACTACACATCTTAATTGCTTAATATGAATGTTGAGAGAAATTTTTTGTTTCCAGATGCTGATTCAAAGGAGGATCCCGTAGCATCTCCTCTACAAACCATTGAGTCTTTAAAAGAAAAAGGGGAACTCGGTGAGTTGTATGCTGAGTGTTATTCTATTGCTTTGCGTGAGTATCCTGAGGTTGTAGGTGTTGATGTTGTTGCTAAAGGTCCAGAGGATGTGCCTAAGCTTGCGCATGCGCCTGGATTTGCACGTCATCAGTCTGTAAGTGAAACTGGTCGACCAATGGTTGTTATGAATGTTGATTCGGGCATGAGTCATATTGATCGATTGATGCAGGAGGCTCAATTTTCGGTACAGTTGTGTGCTGAAAAGCTAGGGCTTTCTGCTGAGAATATTACGTCATCTCAATTGGGTGCATTTATTTTTTTGCATGAATTGGGACATGCTTATGACTATATTGTTAGAGTTCCTGATGGTGCTGAAAAAAAACAAAAAAGAGTTGCGGAGATGGCAACTTTACCTCTTCCTGGTTGGACACCTTCTAAGGCGAGGCGAGCTTTTGCGCCTGGGGGAAGGTTGGCATTATGGTTTGAGCAGAACAGGGAGGAGATTGCGTTGCAGGGGTATCATTCTCACGACGAATTATTAGAGGCACAGTCGCGCGCTTATCGTTTGTTGCCCTCTGAGATGGTCGCGGATGAATTTGCTGTACACATCATGACTACATATTCTGATTCATTACCTTAATAGGAATCATCTTGGTTGATTTATTATTTTTTAAACTACTTATTTAAAGAAGGTGTGTTGGATCATTCGGTATTGTGATTCTTTTTTTTGATTGGTCTCCATCTTGATTAAATGAAGGGGTTCGCGTATATTTTCAGCACATATGAGTACCTATCATCTTATTACATTGGGTTGTCAGATGAACAAAAATGATTCGCAGCGATTGGCTGGGGTTTTTTCTGGTATGGGAATGGAGGAATCATCAGCGCCGGATGAGGCAGATGTGATTGTGATTAATACGTGTAGTGTGCGGAAATCTGCAGAGGATCGAGTGTTTGGAAGAATGAAGAATTTTGGGAAGATGAAAAAACATCGTGATGTGATTTTGGGTGTGACGGGATGTATGCCAGGGCGAGATCGCGATGGAGCTTTGGAGGCGAAATTTCCGATGGTGGATTTGTTTTTCCCGATTGAGGAAATGGTGAAGTTGCCACAATGGATTTCTAGTTTGAATCCTTCGCTTGTGCAGTCAGGATCGCTTGAGGAAGATTATTTGAAGATTCATCCAATTCGCGATGAGGTGCGGCAGGCATATGTCACAATTCAAACGGGGTGTAATAAATTTTGCACGTATTGTGTGGTGCCGTTTGCGAGGGGTTTTGAGAAGAATCGATCTGTGAAAGATATTTTGGATGAGATTCAAGGATTGGCCGATAAGGGATGTGTTGAAGTGACATTGCTGGGGCAAACAGTTAATTCGTTTGAGGCGTGTGATCCAGAATTTTTTTCAAATGATAATCCGTACAAAAATCATTTTGCAGCTTTGTTGTGGGAGGTGAATCAGATTGAGGGTATTTCTCGATTGCATTTTACTGCTCCTCATCCGCTTCATATGAATGATGAAATTATCGATGCAATGACTTTGCCGGCGCATATTAATTTTTTGCATTTACCGGTGCAGGCGGGGAGCGATACAATTTTGCGCCGTATGAATCGTCGGCATGGAAGACAGGTATTTATTGATTTGGTGAGGAAGGTTCGTAATAAGATTCCTGATATTGCGTTGGGGACGGATATGATTGTGGGGTATTGTGGTGAGAGTGAGGCGGATTTTCAGCAAACAGTGGATTTGTATCGTGAATGTGATTTTGATATTTCCTATACTGCGCAATATTCAGCAAGAAGTGGTACGGTTGGGGATAAGGCTTGGGATGATGATGTGTCAGTAAAAGAAAAAAAGCGGCGATGGCGTGAGATGCAAACACTGATGGAAGAAACTGTGTTGCGGAAAAATCAGAAATTTCAGGATACGGTTGTGAGTGTTTTGGCTGATACATTTAAGTCTGTGGAAGGGGAATCTGAAAGGGGTTGGGTGATTGGGAATTCTCGTGAGATGAAACGAGTTCAGTTTCCAGGAACGCGCGAAATGGTGGGGGATATTCATGATGTGAAAATTTCAAAACCACTTATGTGGATTTTGTATGGTACAAAAGTATGAAGAAACCTCTTATTGTCATTGTTGGTCAAACTGCATCTGGAAAATCCAGCTGTGCTTTTGAGATCGCGAAAAAAATAAATGGTGTGGTCGTGAATGCAGATTCTCGGCAGATGTATCGTGAGTTGCAAATTGGTACGGCAAAGCCTGTTTTTGATCGAGTTGAAAATGGTGTGGGGTTTATTGATGATGTTGCTCATTATTTGTATGAGGAATTGTCGCCAGAAGAGCGTGGTTCTGTAACTGTTTTTAAGCGTCGTGCGATTTCTGTGATTGATGAGATTCATGCTCAAAATAAAGTTCCGATTTTGGTGGGAGGTACAGGATATTATGTGCAGAGTGTGGTTGATAATATGCAATATAGTGACGTTGTGATTGATGAGGGTGTGCGAGATGAGTTGAATGAAATGTCGCTTGAAGATCTTTGTGAAAAATTGAAAAAGTTGGATGGGGGTGTGTATGAGCGAACTCACATTGAAAATAAACGAAAGGTCATTCGTGCGATTGAGCGTGTGATGTCTGGGCAGAGTGATGTGGTGGCTGGTGAGAAATTGTATGAGGTTTTGCAAATTGGTTTACATGTTGATCGAGATGTTTTGATTGATCGGATTAATCGTCGGGTTGTGGAGATGATTGATGGGGGATTGGTCGATGAGATTCGTAGTTTAATTGAGCGATATGGAGATGAGATTCCTGCTTTGGATAGTATTGGATATAAAGAGGTTGTGCGTTTTTTAAGTGGTGAAATTGATGAAGAAAAGTGTATTGAGGAGATTCAGATTCATACGCGACAATATGCAAAACGTCAAAAAACGTGGTTTTCTCGGGATGATCGTATTGTGTGGATGCGTGCATGTGAAGATGTTGTGGGGGCTGTGCATAGTTTTTTACTTAATTTAGTGAAATAAGGTTTGTTTTTGCTTGACAAACTGCTGTGATCATGCTATATTTTGCGCATCGTGGCGTGCACGAATTGTGTGTACGTATCGATCATTTACAAAATTCTAGCGTTGTTGGGGAGTATCCTCATGAGTGTGGGTGTTACCATGTCTACGACTTCCAGTTCGATGTATGATGTTGTTCGGCGATTGCTGAATGAAGCGGAGGCTTTGGATAATGAAGCTGCTGCGCTGTACGAGCGCAGTGCCGTGCTTCATTCGCAGGCCGAAGGCAAGCGAGCTGAAGCGGCTAATTTGAATCAAAAGGCGCAGGGTGTGATCTCGGGTGAGTATGACGTTTCGGAGATTCTCCGCGAGATGGAGCTTCGTGATGCACAAGACACCGATGTCACCACAGGTTCTTCGCCGGTTTCGATCGTCGAGAATGAGTCTGTTGGTGCTGTGCCGACGGATGAATCTGTTCCGGCCATCATCGAGGATTTGAAGGATGTTCCTGCTGAAGCGGTTATCGTGGAAGAAGAGGAATATGCCTCTGCTGGCTCTCCGGCCGTTGAGGTTGAGCTTGAGGAGATGACGGATGAGCACGCGGATATGTTGCCGTTTGGTAACGATCTTCCGCGGCCTTCGTTGCCGATCAAGACTCACGAAGTTGCCCAGTTGCACATTCCGTTTCTGGATCAGATCGACGGATCTCGGTTTACGCCGGATGAGGTCGAGCGATTCTGTACGGCGCGTTTCAAGCGCGGTTCGGATGTCGTGGATCGGTACATGTGTGTGTGCTGCACGACGGATGAGGAGAACCCAGTCGACTATGTCTCTCATGACATCAAGTGGTTTGCTGGTGTGACTGTCTGTGTTGAGCACAGCCACAAGATTCTCAAGTGGCTCAATCAGGCGCAAGTTCGAACTCGTTTCATGCTTCGCGGTGAAGAGGCGGATGGATACCCGAAGGCACATTGGCTTCACGGGGCATTCAAGCATCTTTCAAAGAATCCTTTTTCTGGTCACGATGCCTATGATGCGATGCGTGATGCGAATCTGAAGCGTGAGGTCGAGATTTTGGCCAAGCTTCGTTCGGCAAAATCTGCTCCTGAAGAGAAGGTGGATGTTGCTGTTCGCACGGGTGAGGTGGTTGATCTTCCTCATGATTCGCGATTTGACGATGTCGAAGATTCTTCGCCGGATTTGCCTGCGAGTTTCAAAGGATCGGCTCCGCGAGTTTTGGGAAGCAGGATTTCGGAGCATGTTGAGTTTTTTGCTGCTGAAGGCGATGACGGAGTTCCGCATCCCTCGCAGGATGAGCTTGATTCGGCTGCGAGTGAGCATGATTTCTTGCAGATGCTTTTTCCGCTGTGGGGTTTCCGCAAGCGTTTGAAGCGTTCGTTGGTTGATGAGAGGTTGTGTAAGGAATCTGATGCATATCAGTCTGCGACTCATGCCATTTCGCGTATTCACCGTGTGTGGGAGAGTCGTAATCCTTCGTCTCATGAGTTCTGGCGCAAGAAGATGACTCTGCGAACGTTGAAGCTGAAGAAGAGCTTGACGGATCAAGAGCTTGCAGAACGTGCGGAACTGGAGAAGGACAAGAAGTTGTCAGCAGAAGTCAATCAGATGATTTCGAACATGCGAAAGCAGCGTTCGGATGAGGATGAGGCTCCGGAAGTTGACCCTAAGAAGGAATCTGCTCGAGCGAAGAGTATTCGTCGCAAGGCAAAGGATCGGCGAAATGCCGAGGATACTGCTTGGTTGGCTAAGTACGATGCGAAGATTGAGGCTGCGGCTGCTGCTGCGACTGCGAAGGTGCAGAAGGAAGCTGCTCGTAAGGCTCGTCAGGTTGAGCGTGCTAAGGCAACGCAGGATCGTAAGGGAGCGAAGAGAGGTTAGTTTGTTTGGGCCGGGTATATACCCGGCCTTTTTTTATTTCTTTTTTTTGAGTTGATCTGTTGCGTGCTCTATGAAGGTTCTCTCTTTTATCTTTCTATTTGATTTTTTATGTGATTTTTTATGTGATTTTTTGTTCGAGTAGTTTTTTTACTATTGAGGGGTCGGCGGAGCCTTTGGTTTCTTTCATGACCGCACCTACTAAGAACATGAGAAGTTGTGTTTTTCCTGATTTGTACTTTTCTACTGCGTCTGGATGTTCTTTGAGAGCTTTTTCAATTGCATCCTCTAAAGCTCCTTCATCTGAAACTTGTGCCCAGCCTTGTTCATCCACAATATTACTTGGATCATTTCCTGTGTCGATCATAACGGCTAATACTTTTGTTCCAGTTGAACTATTAATTTGATTGGACATCACCATTGCAACTAATTCTGCGAAATTTTCTGGTGTTACATCTGTTTGAGATAATGTGATATTGCGCTCACCCAACTCACCCAATAATTTTGTAGTGATCCATCCTCCAACAAGCTTACCCAGCTTTGGTCCATGCTTCTCAATTTTCTCATCGCGAGTTCCATCACCCGGCATATCAGCAACCCAATTGATAGCTTCTGACATAACGGCTTCTGCAAATTCACCGAGTTGTGGATTTTCCATCATTAACCGCACGTCCGCTCGTTTGAATTTATATTCTCGGATAAAACGATCTCGTTTGTCATTCGGCATTTCCGGGAGATGTCGCATTTCATCTTCTGCAAGATCCTCGATCATGAGTGGCGGAATATCTGGTTCTGGAAAATATCTGTAATCATTTGCAGTTTCTTTTGAGCGCTGTTCGTATGTGTGTTGTTCTGCATCGTGCCATCCGCGCGTTGTTGTTTCTGCTGGAGGTGTATTTGTTTTCCAGAGTTTTGTTTGTCGCTGGATTTCGTATTCAATTGCACGCTCAACTGATTTGAATGAGTTGAGATTTTTTACTTCTGTTTTTGGATGAAGTTCTTTTGTGCCGGCAGGGCGTAGTGAAACATTTGCATCACAGCGTAGATGTCCTTTTTCCATGTCTGCATGAGAGACGCCGATTGTACGCATGATGAGTCGCAGCTCTTGTAAGAACTGCTTTGCATCTGCGGCATTACGGAAATCTGGATGTGTGACGATTTCAGCTAGAGGAGTTCCAGCTCGATTATAATCGACATGCGTGACTCCTGGTTTGTGGTGATTGTTTTTTGCAGCATCTTCTTCCAGATGTAATCGTTCGATGCGGATGGATTTTGATCCTTCGCTTGATTCTAATTCAACTAATCCATGTTCTCCAATTGGTTTGTCGAATTGTGAGATTTGATATCCTTTTGGTAAATCTGGATAAAAATAATGTTTACGATCGAATTTGGTTTCATGATTTATTGTGCAACCTAAAGCGAGCGCACCGCGTATTGCATATTGTACTGCTTTGCGATTGGGTACAGGAAGTGTGCCGGGGTGTCCCATACAAACTGGGCAGATGGTTGTGTTTGGTTCGCGTGTATCTCCATCGTTTGCACATGAGCAAAACATTTTTGAGTCTGTTTTTAGTTGTACGTGAATTTCAAGTCCTATGACTGGTTCGAGTTCCATATATGAGTAAAGTGTAAAGTGTAAAGCGATTACTCCTTATGCACGAATTACATTCAAAAAATAACGTAGTTGATTACGTTATCATGGGATCGTATTGAGATCAAATTATTTTTTTTTAAGATCTTGGTAGAGCACCACTATGCTGATAGTAGTTAGTGGTAGGAAGATGAGTGTTTCGAGTAATCCTTTTGCGATCAGTAGGATGTAGCTGTGTGAGGTTGATAAGGATTCTGGATTCATTGCAAATATGACGATCAGCGCGATAATCACGGCGAGCAATAATACGAGGCCCGCTACTGACCATAAGACTGCCGGAATGAATAATCTTTCGCAGACTTTCCACCATCGTCCTTCTGTCATTTTTTCACTTTCCTTAAATGCTTTTACGATATGTGTGTCATCGATTGCTGATGTGAGAACTGTGGCGACGTATCGAACTGTCACATAAATTCCGGGTGCGAGAAGTGGCAATCCTAGTATTAATGGCCAGGCGAGGATACTTGTTCCTGTGTTAATTGCTTCTGTGTAAAGGAGCCAAAATAAAAGAATGTATGCCCCTGATGCCGCTACGATGAGGGTTATTGTTATGATGTGCGCGCCGAGTGTGTGCCAGAATCTTTTCAGAGATGATTTGAGGATTTCTTCTTGTGTGTATTTTATTTTTTTGAGTGATCGCCATACCTCCATGAGATAGCTGTAAAACAGGTAGAAGTAGAGTAGAAGTGCAACTATTTGTACGGCGAGGTATGCGTTGAGTTCTTGAGAGCTTGGTGGAATTGCGTTTGGAACGACAGCCCATGGAAAGAGAATTGCGGGAATGAGTGAAATTAGGAACATCGTAAAAGGGAGGATCAATAATGTCCTCCAGTTTTTTGTGTAGGTCAGCCATGCGACTTCCATGATTTCAAACGGGCTTCTCATATGTGTCCATAGTATACATGAAAATTGTCGAAAAAAAAAGAATGGCTGTGTTTAATTTTTTGTGTGACTTATGTGATCGTTTCTGGAATGTGCATTGATTGCGCGATGGATTGTTGTTCGTTGAAGTATGAGTTAAGTTCTTGCCAGAGTTCGTGTGTTTTGAGGAGGCGGAGGGTTTGTTCTAGTTGTGTTGATGAGACGGTATTTTTTACGATTTTTAAGAATGGCAGGCATGCGAGCGCTGCGTCTTTAATTACTTCGTGTGGATGCTGTGCTGCGTTGATTAATTCAAAAGCACGAGACTCATTCCATTGGCGGGCGAGATCTGGGCATTGAAGATATTTGTGTTGTCGAGCGATATGTTTTTCGAGATTTGCTTCATCCCATTCATTTACGTCGCGATTATTTGTTTGTTGATCAGCGAATGTTTTGCGCAATGTAAATGTTTGTTTGAATTGATTTTCTGGGAAGTGCATGAGCAAGGTGAGATCTGGGAAATATCCTTGAACGTATTTTTCTTCCAGTGTTTTGATTTCTTTCATGGGCACGCCAGCTTCCAATCCTTGGTAGATTCGAGTTGAATCTAAATATCGATCGAGCAATACAATTTTTGGATGTTCTTTGTTTTCTCCGAGAAATGGGATGATGACTTCATCGAGATGGATGCGGCGAGCTTTGTTGAAAAGCGTTGCGAGTTCGTGTGCTGTTGCACCTTCTTTTAGTTTTGCGAAAATTTCTTGTCGGATTTCTTCACCGCGGGCTGTGCCGCCTGGTTCGCGTGAGGTGAGGGTTTCTATTCCACAATGTTCGAAAACGGTTTTGAGTGCAGGAATAACCACCGAGGTTTTTCCGGTGAATTCTCCGCCTTCGATTGTGATGAGAAGTCCCATATAGCTGCTATGCAGAATGACCAATGACCAAATTACAATTTACAAACAAATCTTAAATATTAAATTCCAAACGTCCGGTTGCCGAGTTTGAGATTTGAATTTTAGAATTTGTTTGAAAATTGCGATTTGGAAATTGTGAATTATTTTGATTGTTTTCGCTTATAGGTGACAAACACATACTCCCCATGATCTTCACTTTCTACCTCTTCCCAATGCTGCGGATAAATTGAGGGGAAGAATGCGTCGCATCCGTCGATGTCTTGATCGACGTGCGTGATGTAGAGTGTGTCAGCCATTTTCATCATGTCTTCGTAAATGCGTTGACCGCCAAATCCTACAATATCTTCACCTTCGTGTTCGAGAATTGCTTCTGCGATTGAGCTATATACTTCAACGCCTTCAGGTACATCATAACTTGAATTACTGGTGATGACAATGTTTGTTCGATCGGGGAGTGGGCGGAATTTGTCGGGAATTGATTCCCATGTTTTGCGTCCCATGACAACATTTTTTCCAATAGTCAATTCTTTTACGCGTTTCATGTCGGCAGGAATATCCCATGGAATTTCTCCATTTTTCCCGATGCAACTGTTGTTGGAAATTGCGGCTACTAAAGAGATCATAGACTTCGTCACTTATGAACTGATGAACTGATGAACGCATGAACTTGGCAATCTCTTGTTTGTGGCTACTAATATCAGTACGTGAGTTCTTCAGTTCTTTGGTTCTTACGTTTTTCAGTGTGAGCTTCGCTCACACTGCTATTGCAAATTGAATTTTGGGATGTGATGCGTAGGCGATTTTTTTGGTGTGTGATGCTTCCCAATCGAAAATTGAAGTGAAAGGCTCTGTTTGGATAGTACAGAGCTTGTGTTCCTCTGGGTTGCGCGTGAGTTGTAGTTTTGCGCCTTCGATGTGGTTTTCGTAGATGTGTGTGTCGCCGAGGAATCCCACGAGTCGTCCTTCTTCAAGTCCTGATTCTTTTGCTAGGAGATGTAACAACAATCCGTAACTTGCGATGTTGAAGGGGAGGCCGAGCATGACATCGACAGAGCGTTGATTCCACATGAGATTTAATTTATTTCCAATAACCGTTACTTGAAAGCTGTAATGGCATGGTGGTAATCCCATTTCATCCATTTGGAGTGGATTCCATGCAGAGACAATCATGCGGCGATCTTGCGGATTGGTTTTTAATTTTTCAACTAAATTTTTTAATTGATCACATCCTTTGCCTGTGTAATCTGTATCGTAATTTTCGTATGGTGCGTTGTAGTGCCTCCATTGAAAACCATAAATTGGCCCAAGATCTCGCTCGTTCGCCATTTTTTCTTTTGCTGCTTCGTCGTGACCGTATGGTGCTTTTTTTGGATTCGCCCATTCATCCCAAATATGATTATTTCTTTCTTTCAACCACTCTTTGTCCGTAATACCCTTGATGAAAAATTCTAATTCTGTGCCAATTACTTTGAAAGGCATTTTTTTTGTGGTGAGCAATGGAAAACCTCTCGACATATCATGCTCAAACATCACGCCGGCGATGGCGAGGGTTTTTATTCCTGTGCGGTTTTGTTTGATATCTCCTTCTTTGAGAATCTTCCTTACGATTTCTAGGTAGTTTTTCATATTCGTTTATTTACTTGGTGGTTTCTCGCTGCCGCTCCAATTGTCGTCCTGGCTCGAGGGTTTATGCTGATTGAAACGCACTTATCCTCCGCTGCGCTTCGGGCGGATGCGCCGCTTCGGGCGAATTTTTATGGCTCCACTCAGCGACGCTGAGCTTCGGCACTTATAGTAACGGAAAAGTATTCTCCGTTTCACTGCGAATACGTTTTCCTATCAGCCTATTAACTTCGCTATTTTATTCCTGTACTGCCGAAACCGCCGCGGGATTGAGCGGTCATGAGTTCTACTTCTTTGAATGTTGCTTTTTCTACGGGGATGAAGATGCCGTTTGCGAGTCGGTCGCCGGCTCCGATATGTACTGGTTCTGATGTGAAATTGTAGACGAGTAAATGGATTTCATCGGTTGGACCGCAATAATCTTGATCTATTGTTCCGACACCGTTGGACATCATTAAGCCTCGTTTAATTGATGTGCTTGAGCGTGCTGTGATTTGAAGCATGTATTTTTCTGGGGTTTTGATGATGAGTCCAGTTGGAATTTTGGTAACTTTCCCGGGTTCGCATATGGCAGGTTCTGCTGCCGCAAAATCAAAGCCGACTGCGCCTGCAGTTTGGTATTTTGGTATAAGTACGTTTTCGCGACATCGTTTTATTATTACATCCATATAAGCGTTGTACGTTGTACGAAATCAGTTTAGAACGTACAACGGCCTGTTAGTTAATTTTTTCTAATAACGCATCGATTTTCTGATGAAGCTCCTCAACAGAACCATCATTCGTGATGGTGTGAGTTGCATCTTTTGCAACCTCTCGAATCGACATTTCCGTTGAGCGTTGTGCGTCTTTTTGGAATTGTTCGAAGGTGAGATTTTGTTCGTCGGTTTTTTCTCCTCGATCTTTGACGCGGTTGTAACGCGTTTTTTCATCGGCTGTGATTTCGATGAGATTGAATCCTTCGAGTTTTTTGAGATGTTCAATGTCTGCTATGCGGCGCACGCCATCTACAATAATCAAATCTGATTCTTCTTCCTCGACTTCTTTCGCGATCACTTTTGCCATGGTGTCTTCACCAAAATTTTGTCGAATCAATTCTGAAATTCGAATAAGATTGTCTCGTGAGTTTTCTAAATACAATCGATTTGCAATATCTCGAAGCATGTTTGAGAATCGAAAATATCCGGCATTGTGTTTTTGTATGAGATAATCTGCGGCACATCCTTTTCCTGATGCGATTTCTCCGACGAACGCTATTATTTTTTTCATATTTTTTTTCGTAAAGCCTAACTCGTAACTCGTAATGCGTAACATGTGTCGCGAAGCGACGATTTATAGATTATCGCTTTGCGATTCGTTTTACGAGTTACGCTTTACGTATTACGAGTTACTTACAACTTTTTCAAAAGTAGCTACTTTCTCATCGTATGCTTTAACTTCGAATTTTCTCAATTCAACTCCTGCTTCTTCTAATAATGAAAGTGCTCGATCCCCCAAGGGATATCCGGAATTAAATACTACCTGTGAGATTCCTGCATTGATGATCATTTTTGCACAGGTGAGGCATGGTGAGAAGGTTGAGTAGATGGTGCTGTCTTTAAGAGATGTGCCGTGGAACGCTGCTTGTACGATGGCGTTTTCTTCGCCATGAGAACATGTGCATTCTCCGAGATTTTGTCCGGCTGTGGCGAGTGTTCTTTTTTCACATCGCTCGCATCCTCCGTCGATGCAGTTTTTTGTATTGCGTGGTGTGCCGTTGTATCCGGTTGTGACAATGCGTTTGTCGCGTACAATTACAGCTGCGACTTTTCTTGTGCGACAGTTAGATCGACTTGCGACGACCATTGCTATATTCATGAAATATTCGTCCCATGTTGGGCGTTGTGTTGAGTTTGTCATATGTATGTACATTATCAAAGAGAGGCAGGGTATAGAAGGGGATAGCTTGTGTATCAAAAAATCGACCGAGTGGTCGATTTTTTGTTTTAGATTGCTAGTTTGATCGCTGGCCCCATTGAGGTTGTAAGACAGATTGATTTGATGTAGACACCTTTAGATGAAGCTGGCTTTGCTCGTTTGAGCGCTTCCATGAATGCTTCGAGGTTTTCTTCGAGCTGTTTGACATCTTGTGAAACTTTTCCGATGGTTACGTGAATGTTTGCCGTGTTGTCATTTTTAAATGCCAACTTTCCTTTCTTTAATTCTGATACCATTTTTTTCACATCAGTTCCAACGGTGTCTGTTTTTGGGTTTGGCATTAATCCGCGTGGGCCGAGAATTTTTGCGGCTTTGGCGATTTTTGCCATCATGTCTGGAGTTGCAACTGCAACATCGAAATCAATCTTTTTAGTTTTGATAATCTCTGCTACTAATTCTTCTCCGCCTACGATATCTGCGCCAGCTTCCTTGGCTTCTGCTTCCTTTGCTTGTGGAACGAAAGCCGCGACTTTTTTAGTGCTTCCAGATGAGTGAGGAAGTACAACTGTTGTGCGAACCTGTTGTTCTCCTTTTCGTGGATCGATTCCCAATTGAGCGTGCAGTTCAAGTGATGCATCGAATTTTACCGTTGATGTTTCTTTTGCAAGCGCGACTGCTTCTGCGTTGTTATAAGATTTTCCTTCTTCGATTTTTGCTTTTGCCTCCTGATAACGTTTTGATTTGGACATACGTTGTGATTACGTGGTGTTAACGAGTTGAACTCTCCCACATGATTAATTGGCGATAGTATAGAATATTTGCGTTTTCTTGTCAATACAAAAATCCCGATAGTCGGGATTTTTGCCAGAGATTATTGTCTTCCCCAATGAGATGGATTTCCTGTTTCTCGTGGATCAATATTCTCTTCGCCTTTTTTGATTGTTTCTAATATTGAAGTTGGCAGGTTTCCGTTGTCAGCGAGTTCTTTTGCTCGGGCGATGTCTGCGTCTTCTGTGAGTTGTCTGATTTCAATTTTTGCGTTGAGTTGTTTCAGGATTGCATGTGGTCCATTTCCGAATTCTTCAAGTTTATCTGCAAGTGCTTTGAGTTCTGGATCTGACGATGTAAGGCTTTCTACGGTTGGTTCCTCTTTTGGTTTTTGAGGCATGGACGGCATCATTTCTCTCATATAGCATGGTTATGAAATAGTTCTTAGTTATGAAGGTATTCCTGTAACTTCTAGTCCCATCTGTCGAGCTGTTCCTGCGATTGTTCTTGCGCCAGCTTCGACGTCTGCAGCGTTTAGATCTTCCATTTTTACTTCTGCGATTTCTTTGCATTGTGCCCATGTAACCTTTCCGATTTTTTCTGTGAGGGGTTTTCCTGATCCTTTTTTGATTCCAGCTGCTTTTTTGAGTAGCGCAGATGCTGGAGCGGTTTTGGTGATGAAATCAAATGTGCGATCTTTGTATACAGAAATTACAACTGGGACAATGTCACCGCGTTTATCTTTTGTGGCGTCATTAAATTTGGTTACAAAATCCTGGATGTTTAATCCGTGTTGTCCCAAGGCAGGTCCTACTGGAGGTGCTGGAGTTGCTGCGCCGCCTTGAATTTGTAGTTTTAATTTAGTCACTAATTCTTTAGCCATATAGTGAGTGAATCGTTGAAATGAGCGATATATGTTTGTTTTCCTCAAAAACTTACTCGACGTACGTCTTGTACGACTCGTTGCGTTTTATCGGAAGAACAAACATATCTCATCTCATTTGAACGATCCTTCGGGTTTGTGGTAAATCGTAGAAGCAGCGATTTCCGTTAATTAATTTCTTGAGGAATGTACCTCATTTACGTATTTTTGTCAATTAGATTCTCTTGATTTGTAAGAAATCTAGTTCAACCGGAGTTTCACGTCCAAACATAGTGACGAGAACCTTGATTTTTCCACGAGCTTCATCGACTTCCTGAACTTTTCCTTCGAAGTTTTTGAATGGTCCGTCAACAATTCGTACTGCCGTACCTTCTTCCACATCGATGATGTATTTTGGTTCTTCCACACCCATTCGTTTTTTGATGCCTTTGATATCATCAGGGGAGATGGGTGTTGGGGTTGTTCCTGATCCTACAAAACCTGTTACGTTTGGTGTGTTTCGTACGACGTACCATGAATCATCTGTCACGGTCATTTCCACAAATACATATCCGGGAAACATTTTTTCTTCTATGGTGACTCGTTTTCCATTTTTGATTTTGATCTTTTTTTCTGTTGGTACGAGGACGCTAAAAATTTTGTCTTCCATTGAAAGACTCTCAATTCGTTGTTTGAGATTGTGTTGTACGTTTTCTTCGTATCCTGAATAGGTATGAAGAATGTACCATCGACGTCCGAGACTTAGTGTTTGTTTTGCCATATTTTTTTTACCGAATACCTACTAAGTATTCAAAACCAATATTTAAAATGTAATCAAGTGCGCCAAAAAATATGGCGACGCCGAGAGAGACTACAATGACGATATATGAATATTTGATTGTTTCCTCGCGTGATGGCCAAGAGACTTTTTTGAGTTCATTGACGCTGTTTTTGAGGTAATCTGTGAATTGTTTTGCTGCGCTCATATGATGATATTTTGTATCAAAAAAACCCTGTTCCGGGTCGATTGATGAGAATATATCACATTATAAAATGTTTGGCAAGTCTTGAGGCCGTTGCACAACTCCAGCACATCTACACTCGGTTCATTTTTTTTCAAGCACGCTCAAAATTCGTCAGCAATATACCCATATTTCTTCCTCATTTTTCACGCACTATGCTAAAAAATTATCTCGACTGTAGCCGCACTGGATTTGTGCAACGGCCTCATTCTTTATACACAATAAATTTGTATACGATGAAGTTCCAAGAGACGACGATGGCGATGGCAAGGACTTTGGCGATAAGCGGGTCGATGAAGAAATATTGTACGAATACGAAAATCGCAACTGCCATGAAGATGTAGTTCCATGCTTGAAGCGCCATGTATTTTGCGAACTGTTTTTTCTTTGCGCCGTTGCTTTGGAACGACCAGTTTCTGTTGAGCGTGAAATTGTAGGCGATGGCAATGGCTTGTGAAACTAATGTTGCACCGAGATACCACCATCCTGCTTTTTTGAAGAGGAGAAAAAATATTCCATAATCAATCGCAAAAGAAGAAACGCCAACAATGATATATTTGGCGATTTGTTTGCGGATGGACCAGCAGAACGTGATTATTTTTTTTGTTTTTGTGATCATGGTGTTGCTTTCATCCCGTACGACTACTGGATGACACGCATATGTTATATATCGAGATTTACGACTTCTGCTGCGTGGCTTTGAATGAATTTACGGCGCGGAGCAACCTCGTCTCCCATGAGAACCTCGAACATTTCATCTGCTTTTTTTGCATCATCAACATTTATTTGTAACATTTTTCTGTTTTCTGGATTCATGGTTGTTTCCCACAATTGGCCGGGGTTCATTTCACCCAAACCTTTGTATCGTTGTACATTTACTTTTATTGATCCGATTTTCATTGATTCTCCCATGTCGACTGCTCCTGCATCGGTTGATTCATGTGGTTCGGTTTCTGTTTCGTTATTTTCTGTAGTTTTTATTTTTGCTCCTTTTTTCACCTTGTGGCGTTTTTGCATGTCATCGATGATGTTATCTTTTTCTGTATCTGAATATGCGTAATGCATTTCTTTGCCGGCGGTGATTTTGAATAGAGGAGGAAGTGCGGTGTACACATGACCCTCTGTAACGAGGTCTGGGAAATATCTGAAGAAAAATGTGAGGAGAAGGGTGCGGATGTGGGATCCGTCAACATCAGCATCAGTTGCAATAATGATTCGATCGTAGCGAAGCTTTTCCATGTCGAATGATTCTCCGATGTTTGTTCCCAATGCGATAGTTAATGCTTTCAATTCATTGTTTTGTAGGATTTTATCCAATCGAGCCCGTTCTGTATTGAGGATTTTTCCACGCAATGGAAGAATCGCTTGAAATTCTCGATCGCGTCCCATTTTACAACTACCTCCCGCAGAATCTCCCTCAACAATAAATAATTCGCATCGTTCTGCTTTTTTGCTTGAGCAGTCAGCGAGTTTTCCAGGGAGCGTGAATCCATCGAGTGCAGATTTTCGAAGTACAGTTTCACGCGCCATTTTTGCTGCGTTGCGAGCACGGGCAGAGAGAATACATTTTCCGATGATTGATTCTGCATCGCGTGGATGCTCTTCTAGCCATGTACCGAGTGTTTCTCCAAGAACTGATTCAACTGCCGCTTTTGCTTCTACGTTTCCGAGTTTTGCTTTTGTTTGTCCTTCGAATTGTGGTTCTTCTAGTTTGATTGAAATGATTGCTGTCATTCCTTCGCGAACGTCATCTCCGGATAAATTTGAATCTTTTTCTTTAAGTAGATTTTTTGCGCGAGCGTATTGGTTGATTGTTCTTGTGAGTGCGGTGCGGAATCCAGAAACATGCGTTCCGCCATCTGGATTGTAAATGTTATTGGTGAACGCATTCATGGTTTCTTTGTATTCGTCTGTGTATTGTAATGCGATTTCAACCAAAACATCTTCTACCTTTTTTTCTGCGTAAAATACGTTGTCATGTTTTGCTGCTTTGTGTTCGTTGATGTGGCGAACGTATGATGCGATACCACCTTCGAAATAAAATACATAGCTTTTTGAACTATCTTCGTCGCGTTCGTCGATAATGTTTAATTGCACGCCGCGCGTGAGATATGCTTGTTGGCGAATGTGATCGACAATAGTATCCCAATCGAATTCAATAGTTTCAAAAATTGATTCGTTTGGTCGGAATGTGATGGTTGTTCCGGTGATTTTTGTTTTTCCGACTGCTTTAATTTTCGCTTTTGGTTTTCCGATTTTGTATTCTTGCATCCAAATTTTTCCATCTCGATGGACTTCTGCACGTGTCCAATTTGAAAGTGCGTTTACCACAGAAACACCCACACCATGTAATCCACCAGAAACTTTATATCCGCCACCGCCGAATTTTCCACCGGCGTGGAGTTTTGTCATGACGAGTTCTAGTGCAGATACTTTGTGTTTTTTGTGAATATCAACAGGAATTCCACGACCATCATCTGTAACAGAAATAACAGAATCTGGTTGGATTCGTACGGTGATGATTTTGGCATGTCCTGCCATTGCTTCGTCGAGTGAGTTGTCGACAACCTCCCAAATGAGGTGATGCAAACCGCGTGGACCAGTTGATCCGATGTACATTCCAGGACGTTTGCGTACCGCATCCAATCCTTCCAAGACTTGAATTTGCTCTGCTTTATAGTCTCCTTCTTTTTTTGGTTTCGCTGCTTTCTTCGCTTCTTTTTTTGCTGGTTTTTTCGTTGCCATAATAACAGTTGTCATTCCCGCGAAGGCGGGAATCCATGTATGATTGTACTTTTAGACGATAATTATATCTTTTTAGAACATGATCTGCAAGGGTGTGTATGCGATTAATAAATTTTTGTACGGTTGACGTGTGTGAGAAATCATGCTAGATTTACGTGAAGGTCTTTGACAAAACAGGAGGGAATTGTGAGCTTTGAAGTGAAGTTTGAGAGTTGTTTTGAGACGTTTACGGATGAAGAATTGGCGGACTGCTCTGCGGGTGATCAGTTGTCGTTTTTTGACAGCATTCCTGTTGTTGTATTTTATATTGTTTTTACGATCATGCTTCTTATTGCGTTTAAGATTACGGGTTGTTCCTATGATTTGAGTAAAAGAAAAGCATTACATAAATATGATCAAGAGGTAACGGCGCATCAGATATACACTCATCATTACAAACTTGATGTTGAGTTTTGGCATGTGATGAGTACTGGAGAGTGCGTTCAGCCGGTTGAGGTGCAAACTTTTTGCGATGGTATGAAGGAGTTGCGTAAGCTTGCGCTTGATGAAAGTGTGCAGCCTACAGTTGAACATGGTCCTGCTGAAGTTTCTGTTGAGACGCCGGAATGGCAGGCATTACTTCAGTTGATGGAAGCGTTCGGTCCTAAACTTACAAGTCATACTCGTAAAGAGTTTGTCGAGGTTGTTCGTAATGGACCTATTCCTCTTTTGGCAGATCCTATCAGCGTCTATCCGACTGAACCTGATATTGAGGTGATGGATGCTGATATGATGATGTTGTTGTTGTGGGGAATTTTTGTCGGGTCGATGTCGCTTGTTGCGGGAATTACCTTGAATGAAAAAAAGATGTACATTGCGTTTACTCGACATACATATGTTTCGCGTGTGTTTGGTGTTTTGTTTGTAACTCCTTTTACGCTCGTTTGGTTGATGCGTGGTTTGGTGAATGTGTGGGATTGGGCGAATTGGTATCAAGAGCGGTACTTTGCTCGTAAGCGGAG
>CAZHVT010000010.1:19921-25377 GCA_964536205.1 uncultured Gammaproteobacteria bacterium | reverse complement strand
AAGAGGCTGCCGAGGCTGCTGAAAAAGCTCGTAAACAGAATGAAGCGATTGCATTGTTGGATGGAGATTTGCGTGCGAATTACGATGCGATTTTGCATGCCCAGCAAGAGATTGAGTCTCTGATTCGTCAGGCGCCGAAAGAGGATGCTGAAATCAAGGCGAGAATGAAAGAGCAGCTCGCTGAATTGGAAGAGCAGGTGCTGACACTGCACGAGTATCAGGACGCTCGTGATAAGGCAAAGCGACAACGGAAGTTGTTGGAGATTGCATCGAAAGTTGATGGGATTGTTGCAGACGTGAGGGGTCGGATGGATGTTGTAGCAGAGACGACCGAGTCGGAGACGGAGCGGATCGCTTGAGTTTGTGAAATTACGAAATTCGATTTCGTTGTTTTAACGCAAGGTGCCTACGGGCGCCTTTTTTATTTTTATGATATAATTCTTATGAAAAAGTGATTTACGATTTGTATATATGTCAGACTCGCATTTTTCCGATAAGGATATTCAACTTGCTGGTTTTTTTGTACGCGCAAAGCCTGTGATGCGTCGCGTTGGTTTGATTGTGTTGATTGTTTTGGATGTTGTTTTGATTTTATCAGGTTTGTATTATTGGGGTCAGTATTTTGCGCAATCGAGGATCATGAATCAACAATCGACAATTGCATTTGTTGATAGTTCTACACAGGCAGCTTCTGCGGCGCGTAGTGCGGTACAGCCGAAATCTTTGCAATCTGTTGCAGTGAAAATTTTGGAAGGTTCGGGCGAGACCCGAGATTTTATTGCGCTTGTTGAGAATCCTAATGCGAGATGGCAGGCGCGTATTTCATATTCGTTTGCTGGGCAAGGTCAGACTGATGTGCGCAGTGCGGTGATTTCTCCGGGGGAGCGGCGTGTGCTTGGGGTGTATGGATCTCCCGAAAAGATGTCGTCAGCTCGTTTGGTGTTTGATAATATTGTGTGGGATCGTGTTGATCGTCATGAAGTTGATGATATGAGTGAATTTACAGCAGAGCGTTTGCAAGTTCCAATTGAGAATCCGTTGTATTTAAATGCTGATGCGGATGTAGATACCGATCGTGTGACGTTTACTATAAAGAATGATAGTCCATTTAGTTATTTTAGTGTGCGTGTTGCAGCGGTGATGTATTTTGGGAATGATATTGTAGGGGTTGAGGAGGTTGATATTTCTCCGTTTCGATCTGGAGATTCGCAGGATATTGAGATTCATACACGATCGCGGGGCGTGAAACCTACCAAGATTGAAGTTTTGCCTCATGTAAATATTTTTGATGAGGCTGCTTATATTGAAATAGGGAGTTAGAGATTGAAATTATCTACTAGACCTCATGGTCTTTTTTTGATTAGATGAGATTCTATGAAGAGATTGACCGCTGTATTTCAGCGATTTGATTGGGTGGTACTTGCTAGTGTGCTTACGCTCACCATTTTTGGTTTGACCGCAATTTTTAGTTTGGATCGAGGTCAGGAATTGGCATCGTATCCTTTTTTAAAAAAGCAACTTGTTGCGTTTGGGATTGGTGTTGCGTGTGTGTGGTTGCTGACTCGATTGCCCTATACATTTTTCAAATCAACATCAACGTATATGTATGTTGGTGCAATTTTGTTGTTGTTGGGTGTTTTATTTTTTGGCGAAACTATTCGTGGAACAAAGGGGTGGTTTGTGGTGGCGGGGTATTCATTGCAGCCGGTTGAGTTTGCAAAACTAGCTTTACTTGTTCATCTTGCTCATTTTTTTGGACGTAATCGTGATCATTTTCGGACGTGGTGGTTTTTGTTTGGTTCGGCTGTGATTACGGCCATACCTGTTACGTTGACCTTGCTGCAACCTGACGCTGGATCTGCCCTCATTATGATAGCGATGTGGATTGTCATGGTTTTTGTTTCTGGAATTCGTCGCATGCAATTTACTTTGTTTGTTGTTTTGGTGTTTTTGTTTGCTTCATTAAGTTGGATGTTTTTGTTGGAGCCTTATCAGAAGGATCGTATTCGTACGTTTATGGATCCCGCTGGTGATCCGTTGGGGCGTGGTTATAATGTGACGCAATCTATTATTGCGGTTGGTTCGGGACAATTTTATGGGAAAGGTTTAGGGTTTGGATCACAGAGTCAATTGCGATTTTTGCCGGAGTCGCGTAATGATTTTATTTTTGCGGCGATCGGAGAGGAGTTGGGTTTTGTTGGTTCGAGTGTGATTTTGTTTTTGTTGTTTGCAATTTGGTTGCGGCTTTTGTTGGGTGCACAATATGCGAGAGATGATTTTTCGATGTTTGTGTTGATAGGATTTTTGTCGATTTTGATTTTTCAGTCGTTGATTAATATTGGAATGAATATGGGGATTACGCCGGTGACAGGGATTGGTTTGCCGTTTGTTTCGTATGGAGGTTCATCTTTGATTGCGCAGTATATGATGGTTGGGATTGTGTTGACGGTGCTGGTGCACACGAGGCGCAAGACGGGGCATCTTATCGGCTAGTCGAAATAATCAATGACCAAATTCCAATTTTCAAACAAACTCTAAATTTCAAATATTAAATTCAAAAAAAGTGCTGTTTGAAATTTGTTTGGATATTGATATTTGGTCAGTGGTCATTCTGGAAACGATTGTGGATAGTCCGACTTACCTCTTTGTCAGCAACATGCTAAACTACTAGTAGAGGTAATCACCTCCAGCTCTATGTCCACTCCATCACATATATCGGTTGAGATTGGTTGTCCCTCATGTGGGGCGCATCTTCAAAACGGGAAAATGTTGGAGGGGAGAGAAGAGGCGCAGCTCACGCATTATCAGTGTCATGAGTGTTTGCATTATTGTTTGGCGTTGGTGTTTCAAAGTCAGGTTGGAGTCTCGTCTGTTGTGACGATAACTGATTTGAATTTTGAGGATGTGGTGCGATTGCGTGATGCTGATCCGATTACACCTGATGATGTGTTGAATTTGCATCAGATGTTGAATCACAAGAACGCCGCACTTTTGTTGGCAATGCGTAGAAAAAAGAAAGCATAAATTTTTAAAACAAGAAGGACGAACACAATCTCCTCCATGGAGATTGTTTTTGTTATGAGTGTCCTAAACACCTATAATTCCTGATTCATAATTCATTATTCGCCATCCGGCTATTACTATTGACATTAAAACCAACAATCTGTTATTATACCGCCACGATAATAACCCAACTATATGTCACAGACATTCACACTTGAAGCACAAAAACGCGATGTGCTTGGCCGAAAAGTAAAACAATTGCGAAAGACCGGCAATAACCCGGCTGTTTTGTATGGATTGAAACAAGATCCTATTTCACTCACTATCAACTCTTTTGATTTTGTCCGACTCTATGAGAAGGCAGGTTCATCTACATTGATTGATGTGGTGATTGATGGTGCGCCAGCAGAAAAGGCATTGATTGGGGAGATCCAAATTCATCCAGTTACGAATCGATTGCGTCATGTTGATTTGAAGCGAGTTGATATGACATCTACAATTCAGGCTTCTATTAAATTGGAGTTTGTTGGTGAGTCATTGGCAGTGAAAGGTTTGAATGGATCATTGATGACACAGTTGGATGGTGTTGATGTAGAATGTTTGCCAACAGATTTGGTTTCAGAGATTGAGGTTGATTTGGCAGCTCTGGAAACATTTGAGGATTCAATTTATGTTCGTGATTTGAAAGTTTCTGATAAGCTGACTATTTTGACTGATGCTGATCAGCTTGTTGCAACAGTTACGCCTCCACGTTCAGAAGAGGAAATGGCTGCGCTTGATGAAGAGGTGGTTGAGGATGTTACTGGGGTTGATGTAGAAGAAAAAGGAAAGACTGAAGAAGAAGGTGAGGGTGATGGTGATGGTGGTGAAGCGAAGGCTGAAGAGCCAAAAGCTGAAGAAGAGAAATCAGAATAATATAGAAACCGGGCTTTGGCTCGGTTTTTTGATTGATTGTGGTTTTGCGTGGTATTGTATGAGTGTCCGATTTATTATTAATGACCAAGTGCCAAGCACCAAATTACAAACAAATTTCAAATTCTAAGCTCCAAAAACGCGGCGTTTGATATTTGTTTGCTTTTTGTGATTTGGTAATTGTTATGTATGCCTTTCGGTATTTGGACTACATCAAAAATGGTAGCAAAGCAGATGATCATGCTGGTGCTTTTTGTTGCACTTGCGGGCTGGGTATTATGGACATATCAAGATCAGATTCGTGGATTGATTAGTGGGATTCCAACGCCGCCAGTTGTGATTGAGAAAGAAGGTGCGGAATTGTATCCGCGATTATTGGATGGTGTTTTGGTTGAGGAATTGGCGACATCTACTATTACTGCGGTTATGTTGGATAATGCTCCGGAGGCTTGGCCGCATCGGGGATTATCTGCAGCACATATGGTGTGGGAGATTCCGGTTGAGGGGCCGCGAACTCGTTTGATGGCTTTGTACGATTTGGGATATTTGGAAGATGTTTCTATTGGGCCAGTGCGTAGTGTGCGTCCGTATTTCTTGAGTGTTGCAAAATCATATGATGCAACGATTTTGCATGTTGGTGGATCCCCTGAAGCGCTTGATTTAATTAGTGAGGGATATGTTGATTCTTTGAATGAGTTTGGTCGTGGGAATTATTTTTGGCGATCAAAAAAGCGGTGGGCGCCGCATAATGTAATTACATCTGACGAATTGATTAAAAAAGCAGATGAGAAGTTTGAGTTTGATGCGCCAATGTTTGATCCACTGTTGTATGCGGATATTGAGATTCAAAAATTAGTTTCTCCTTCGTATGTATTTGGTGAGTTGGCGATTGATTGGCGATATGATGGTGCGTCGCAATTGTATACTCGGTATCAATCTAACAAACCGTTTGTAGATGATAGCGATGAAATTACTGCATCAAATGTCGTGATTATGTATGCGCCAATGACAATTTTGGATAATGAATTGCGTCGTGGGATCGGTATGGTTGGAGAGGGGGATGTTGATGTATATCGAGCCGGTGGGCGTATTGAAGGAACCTGGAGTCGTTCGAGTGATGATGAGACAACCAGATTTTTTGATGAGAATGGAGATGAGATTGAGTTTTCACGAGGAGTGATGTGGGTTTCTGTTTTGCCTCCTGGATGGTCAATTGAGACTCGTGTTGAAGGTTGATACAACGAGGCGTTGTAACCCTGCCAAATCTTTCATTATTTCTGTGTGTGCGTTTGGTCGCACTTTTTTTATTTCATTGATAAGATGCGTTGCTTGATCTGGCATGATTTCGCACAGAAGGTGTATTTTTTTGTCGGGAAGTTGTTGTAATAATTTTTTGTAATAGTCTAAGCCGTCCCTTCCTCCGTCTAGAGCTTTTTGTGGTTCGTGATTTTTTACACGTGGGTCTAATGTTTTCCATTCGTCTGTTGGAATGTAGGGGAGGTTTGCGAGGACAATTGTCATCCCGTAGTCGTACGGGATCC
>CAZHVT010000010.1:2212-19911 GCA_964536205.1 uncultured Gammaproteobacteria bacterium | reverse complement strand
ACGACTACGGGATGACAATTCTAGAAGGTTTCCTTTGTGGAATGTCACTTTTGCTGTAAGGTTTTTTGCGTTTTTTTGTGCGACTGTTAGCGCTTCTGCTGAGATGTCTGTTGCATGAATGTGTGCATGCGGAATTTCAAGTGCAGCGGTAATTGCCAAACATCCTGATCCTGTCCCCACATCGATGATTGTAGGATGCTGTATTGATGACGCTATTTTTTTTGCCTCATCAATTATGAGTTCACTTTCTGGTCGTGGAATGAGCGTGTGTTTATTTACGGTAAATCGTCTGCCATAAAATTCTTTGTATCCTAAAATGTAGGGGAGTGGCTCGCCTGATTCGTATCGAGTGATATACACATCGTATTTTTTTTGCTCATCCTCTGTTAATTCAAATTCAGGATGCGTTACAAGCCATCCGCGATCCTTGCCGGAAATATGAGATTTGATGATGTCTAATTCTACCATAATGTTTATAGCATGAATTAACCCTCCTACGCATTCATGTATTATTTTCTTATGTTGTGTATAGCATACAACCGCTTACGCATACAAGTGGTTCGATGTTGTAGTTTAGTTTGAGCTTCGGAGGGTTGTAATTACAAGTGAAATCAAAGATTTCAACTAATTACAAAAAAACCCTCTCGTCAACCGCGAACCACGTTGGGTACACGGCGAGATGGGTTATTCAAATAATTTTTCTTGTGGATGTTTTTGTGCTGCCGGTCTTGGGTCTGTGATGTCTAATCGATGCAGATTGTCATCGCTTAGACTATAAAAATAAATGTATGCGCCGGATGGTGTGATTCCAAAGTGGAATGGATTTCTGTTTGTTCCGAGATCGCATTCACCTATGTATTCTCCTTGTCCCGCGCTCCACAATTCAATTACTCCTTCTTCGCGGAGTATTATTATTGTGTTGAGTCTTGTGAGTTTCCATCTGAAGGCTGTACAGACAGATTTTGTCACCTCGAGAACTTGATGCGGATTGTATGTGAATGTGTCACCCTCTTTTCTAATTATTCCGAAGTGTATTTTTTTTAGCTCTGAAAATGCAACGTAGGAGTAGATGTCTTTGAAGCTCGTCATCGTGCATGTTTTTCTTAATGCATCTGTATATGGAACATCTATCATGCCATGTGGTCCGATAAACTTGTGACCATTTCGTTGTCCGTATATGAATATTCCGTCAATGCCGGCAATTGTGTTTGCGGTGAGTTCGAAATCGGTCATACGAAACTTCATGTTTCTTTGTGGTGTTGTATCGTAGATGTAGGCGTGGCGGTTTGTGATGATGGCAATGAGAGATTCAGATGCAACCACAGTGAGAATGGTTTCTGTAATGAGCATGGTGTAAGTCACTATTTGCTTCAGCGCCCAACGTTTTGAGGTTCTGTGTAGTTCGTATTCCTCAACAGTTCCATTATACAGAATAAGGAATAATTGTGTTCCGCGAAGATAGCTTCTCATTACACTTGATTCGAGTGCTACAATGTCTGTGCGGAATAGTTCTTCTGGCGGATTTTGTCGATCTACTTTAATGATACATAACTCTTTATCGTATACAATGAGGATTTCATTATCACTGATGTGATGCATTGATTTTGTGTTTGGCATCAGAAATTTTTGTTCATCTGTGTTAAGTGGGATTGTGATCGGAGCTTCATACAGCTCTGTTACTTCCATACCAATGTCTTGCATGATTTCTCCTGTGCTAGTGTGTAATGATCGAAATATGACGGTATAAAAAAAGCCGCCTTATGTCAAGGCGACTGTGGTATTTACATGGTGTGAGGTTCGCTCATTTTTTTGCGGACTTCGTCTGCGAGGCGTCCGCCTGTTTGTTGTCCTGACTTTGTGATTTTTTCGTATTTTGCAATGAGTTCTTCGACGTTGTCAGGGAGATAGCTCACAGAGGAGCACCCACGAATTGCAAGTAGAGACATACGTGCGATGTCGTGCTGCCTGTTTTCTGGGATGAAGTCGTCGATTGCATCTTGTAATGCTTGTCGATCGATGTAATCCAGTTTTCGTCTTCCGGCAAATCCATCTGCCTTTCGGACGATTTTTTGGATGTTTGCTCCAGAAAGGCCATTGGTGGCTTCGACGAATGGGTCAAGCCTCGCGATGGTCAGTTTGAATCCTTCGCGTTGTGCCATGACATGGAACAGTTCTTCGCGAGTTTCTGCATCTGGCATCAAGACCGGAATGCGTTCGTCAGTTCGCTGATCGCGTACTAGTGCGGCATCCAACAAACCAGGTTCATTGGTGCAACTGATTACGATGATGCGACCGCGAATGTCAGCTCGGGAGAGGAACTCCATCCAACTGCGTCGAATGTAATTCGATACACCTGAATCGCCGTTGTGTGCGTCACGTCCTTGGTCGACTTGGTCGACTTCATCACGCAACACTACAACCGGCGCAAGATCCAACAGTGCTTGTTTTGTCATATCGGTTTTCTTTTCAGAATCACCGACCCATTTCACTTTTTCGTTTTGAATGGTGACAAATAGCATGCCGCATTCTTGTGCGAATGCTTCAACGACCGCAGTTTTTCCGGTTCCAGGAGGGCCCATCAACAGAATGCCTTGTGGCACACGTTTACAATCTCCTCTCAAAACCAAATCGCGCATGTGTGTGAATTCGTTCTTGATTCCCTTGAGACCTGCAATTCCTTCGAATCCATATGCGGGTTCCACAATTTTGAGGAGGTCGCCGTAGGATCGTTTGAGGATGTGCATGCGTCGATCAAGTACGTGTTTTGCGGAAAACGTTTCGTTGTGTCCGCGTACATGTCGCAAGATATTTAGGATGTCTCTATATCCGAATCCTTGCATGAGGCGTGCTGCTTCTGTAACGACGTCTTGTGTAAGGTCGAATAGCTGCGTGTCATCATCTTTGGTTGATGCAAGTGTTGCTTCCAGAACATCTTTTTCTTGTCGTAATCTTGTTAGTTCTGGAGATTCGGGACGTGTGAGAAGGTTTTTGAGTTCGGTGATGCGTTCGTCGATCTTGACTCGCTTGAAATTCCAATCATTCATCGCAGCTTCTAATGCTTGTTCAAGTGCGGCTCGTGCATCGTCTGCATTGCGCAGTGCTTCACGTAATTTCGGATCGTCGTCCACGGACAATTGTGTCAATTTTTCGAGTTGTGTGCGAGCTTCTTTCAGTTGTTTTTCTGTGGTTTCTTGAAGCGCAGGGATTCTTTCGAATTTTGCTTGGATCCTCTTGTCATCATCCGGCTTTTGTAATGGGCGGGGTTGTTTGTCGGTAGATCGCCTGCCGTGCAGCCAGTCATTTTTCATACTGAATTCCACAGGCTGCTTTGCTTTATCGCCGTAGAGTTTGTTTCGGCCACCTGGCAATGGTTTTGATAGAAATACACGATTTCCCGGCAGCAGTTTGACGACGAGGTTTTCTGCAATGATTGTTTCGTCATCCGTGATAACGGTCCAGCGAATACGATCGTCGAGTTGCAAATTTTTCCAGAGCTCGTCTGTTAGTTCATGCGTGGCGCATTGGTCGCTTTGTAGCAGATCTTCCAATTCCGCGATTTCTTTCTCAATGACATCAATTTTATCTGCATTTGTTCTGTCGCATTGACGACGTGTTTTTCTTGCTGCACTGCGAGCTTTCTTTTCAGCTTTCAGTGCGTTTTGGTATCCGGTGTTATTATCTCGAATTGTTTCTTGCGTTGCCTCGTGCTGTTCTTTTTCCGTGTTTGTTGCGTCGAGACCTGTTCTTGCTTGTGCGACGATGTTTGTTATTTCTGTGCTGATTTGGATATCACAACGCGCGATTCTTTTTTGGATACTCGCAGCATCTGCACACACATGTTGCAGATAGTCGAGACGTTCTTGCTCGTCCGGACGTCCGATTGTCACATGAGTGACAGGGGAGTCTGGTCGCGTGAGACGCTCGTCAACACAGGATGTTGTCGCTGCAGTCATGATCAACATATGACCCGCTTTTTGGAATGCATATGAATTTGCGAATCGGATAACTTGGAGCGCGAGAAGACTTTGTGCGTTTCCAGGCATGCCGTCATCTCGTCCCATGATTACATCGACATCAGGGATGATGGCGATGCATGGCGTTTTGTCATCTGAAACAGATGTTGCTTTGAATATTTGATTCATTGCTGCCAGTGCTTCTCCGGGCTTGTTTGGTAGCATTGGCTTTTCCGAAACTTTTGCTGCTGCTCGTTGCACGGAGTTCATTTGTGATGTATCAACTACCGGCTTATTACCTTTGAGAATTTCTGCAACTGCGTTTTCGTCTTGTTCTCTCGGAAATACAAAACCGCGAGCTGGATCGAAAATCCATGTTACGTTTCCATTCAGCAGGTGTCGTGTGCACAAAATGTGCAGTTCATCGAGACGATCTCTTGGGTGGTTTTTTGGATCTGCATCATATTGCGGGAACACATCACCTGTACTACCGGTTAGCAAAAACGCATTTGCGCCTGAAATTCGCGCATGATCAAATTCATTCAACCATTTCATTTTTTCCCTACCTTTTTGTAATGACCTTTTGTAGATTTCTTCTACATGGACACAATATCATATTATTTTTTTTGTTGTGTCCAGGATAAAAGATGGGATTGCGTACAATCCCAACATCTTATTATTAAATTCCGAATAGCCTCATCAAGGCTTCTGTTTTTCTGAAATCATGCACGCCGGTTGTGACAATTTTGTCATCCTCGATTTTCATGCTGACTTTGCGCTCTTCACATTCTTCCATGGTGTGTCGATCTGTTAGCAAGTGAATTTGCTGATTTGTCGATCCACGAAGTGGAGGAGCTTTTGCAGCGCGGCTTTGCACGAATGGCCCGTCAATGAGTACATCGAGCGCTCGGATGAATCGGGTTGATCCAAACGGTGCGTTTGGTGATTCCAGATGTGCTCTGGTGAATCCAGTCCATGCGAGTGTCGACAGTCCTCTTTTTTGAGCGAATCGCGCAACCATTGCGAGGGTATGTGCTTGCATGAATGGTTCGCCTCCAGAGAAGCTGACGCCGATAATTCCGTGCTCGTCTTGAGCTTGTCTGATTTGGTTACAGATGCTCATTACGGTTACTTCATTGGTGACATCGTCAGGAATGAATTCTGGGGTGATGCATCCTTTGCATGCCATCGGACAACCTTGTACCCAAATGCATGCACGCAATCCCGGACCCATTTCCTCAAGCGCTGGAGCGAAATCTCCTAGATTGATGGTGCTCATACGCGTTGCTTCTTTTTGATTTTGGTGGGTTGTGCTTGGCCTTCTTCTACTTCCACTTCGCCTTCCATCTTGAGGCCGAACAGTTTCATGCCTGCTTTGATGCGTGCTGCAACTTTTGCGCAGTCGTCATCATCAGACATGTCGACATGTACGTCGACGCCACCATTTTTGTGAAGAGTTACTTCGAGTTTGTCTGTCATGATTACACCGCCTCACGAAGCTTGGTTGAGAACATCACAGAGCCGTCGCCAATGTCTGAACGCTCGACTTCGCCGTCTGCAGAAAAGATCTGCATAATTGCAGCCATAGTGCATTCGGTGTAGCAGCGTTGAAGCGTTGCGCTCCATTCATCCAGTGTGCTTTTGTGTATCTCATCTTCGCGATCCCAGACAAGTGCTACTCTGTGATCTTGAATGTACACTCCCATTTCTGGAGCTTCTGATCCATGCTGATTTCTGAACGCACCGATACATCGGGCGCTATTGTTTAGCCCAGCTATTTGTCTGGCATAGTGAGATCCGCCATAATGCCGAGCAACTCGACAGTTGCTTTCTTTTGCAGCTGCTTCCATTGCTTGTTTCATGACGTCGTCCATCAGTTCATCCCAATCCAGATCAGCGATACGTGCTACGAATTCAGGATCGACCTTTGCAAGTTCTTCGAGGATTTCCTCAATTGATTGATCATTTTCTCCCATGAATTTTGATTTCAATGCCGTGTATCTTCGAGACATGTGTCACCTCACTTTTTCGAAATTTTTGTTGATAAAGATCGTTTTCCAGCCACATGAATTATTGTAGCAGAGGAAGTTAATTTTTAGCAGTTTTTCAGGTATTTGTCAACCCAAAAGCTTCTATAAATAAAAACCCCGCCGTAGCGAGGTTTCTCAAAAAAAAGGGGTCGTGTGGCTTGCTGTATCCTGTTTCCTTCTAAGGTGTTTTCGGGGTAAAAAGGAGGTAAACCCGTACTTCCTTGAAGGCTGCGCCAGTCATACGCATACGTACCGTTTTACATGAGGCAAGAGTTAAAAGGGGAAGGATGATCAATGGATCTCCCTCACCGATCAGCTCCGACGTGCAGGATGGGTACATCGGCATGGTTTGTGCTAGGGATATCAACAATTCAAGATCTGAAACTCGTCATCACCCCTGATATTCTGAGTTTCTCGGGTGGGTCACCAACAACTGCACAACTACTCACAGTTATATCTTCGATTGCTCGAAGCGTCGATTCAACCACCGTTTAAAGACCACCAACACGAGAGCCCAGACTGTTCTCCGGGGAGGACAGCTAATTTTGAGCTTTTTGTGTTGTCAACATTGTGACTCTATACTATACGTTTTATTTTAAACTGTCAAGTGTTGGAGGTTCTGTTTGTCCAGCGTATTTTTGACTAAAATATCAGTCGTTTTTTTGTGCTGTGGATTCTTTTTATTTCGTAATGCGTAATTAGTAAAGCGTAAAGCGTAAGCGGTGTCGCCAAAGGCGACGCTTATAGATTTGTCGCTTTGCGACTCATTTCCCTCATTACTCATTACGCTTTACGAGTTACGATTCTTTTTCTTTAATATTCAACGCTAAACACGCCTCCAACATCGTTTCAATATCCCCCGCAAGAATACCCTCTATTCCATGCCATGATTTGTTGATTCTGTGATCTGTGACGCGATCTTGTGGGAAATTGTATGTGCGAATTTTTTCAGATCTTCCGCCAGTTCCGACTTGTCCTTTTCTATCTGCTGCATGCGCTTCATCCTGCTTATCTTTTTCAATTTGATACAGTTTTGCTTTGAGCATGTTCATGGCATTGTCTTTGTTTTGTTGTTGAGAGCGTTCTGATTGTGATGCGCAGACAATGCCGGTTGGTTCATGTGTGATGCGAACAGCGGTTTCGTTTTTTTGCACGTTTTGTCCACCTTTTCCAGATGAGAGATAGGTATCGATGCGCAAATCTTTTTTGTTGATTTCAATTTCAATATCATCTACTTCTGGAAGTACGGCGACGGTTGCAGTGCTTGTATGAATGCGTCCTTGTTTTTCTGTTTCTGGGATTCGCTGTACGCGGTGTACGCCGGATTCAAATTTGAGCATTCGATAGACATCTTTTCCGACAATTTTTGCGATGACTTCTTTGAGGCCTTTTAGTTCTGTTTTGTTCATTGATGAAATTTCGATTTTCCATTTATTGTTTTCCGCGAATCGAGAATACATGGTGAATAGATCGTGTGCGAATAATGCAGCTTCATCTCCGCCTGTTCCAGCGCGGATTTCAATAATGACATTGCGAGAATCGTCTGGATCTGGCGGATGAATGAGAAGAGTGATTTCTGTTTCTAATTTTTCGATGCGTTCTTGTAGATCTGGAATTTCACCTTGTGCCATGGCGACTAATTCATCGTCGTCATTTGTATTGAGGATTTCTTGTGCTTCTTTGAGTGATTTATTGAGTGTGTCATACAAGCCAATCGTATCGACTAATTCTTTTAATCGCATGTATTCGCGATTAAGTGTTGCCATTTTTTTGTTATCACGAACAGTCTCGGGGAGGCCGAGTTCTGTTTCAATGGCATTGAGTTCTTCTTGGTATTTTTTGGTATCAAACATAATTTTTTAGAGTTCCACATTATAATACAAAAAGAAGGCCACGAATAGCCTTCTTGTTGTAATTCATTTATTTTTTTTCTGCTTCAGATTTTGCGCCGCGTTCTTCTTTCTTTGCACGAACTTTAGCTTTCTTTTCTTTTTTTGATACAAGTGATTCAGATTTACCAGCCATTTTCTTTTCGAATTTTTCGAGGCGTCGTGCTGTATCAACAATTTTTTGCTTACCTGTGTAAAATGGATGACAGTTGTTGCACAACTCTGTTTCGAAGTTTTCTAGTGTTGAACCAACTTTAAATTCGCTCCCGCAGGCGCATTTGAATACAGCTTCTTTGTGATATGTGGGATGTAGATCTGTTTTCATACTTTGAGAATTGACTTAATTTCGAGTGGAGTATAGCAGGATCAATATTCTTTGTAAAGTATTGACGAGTGTTGTAAATAGTGCTATTTTTTCATTGCTCATTTAAACTTATTAGGGGGATGTTGTGGGATTTTACTTGGCGTTTTGTAAGGATACTGGTGGAACAGAGGGTGTGTTGCCTGTGGCGATGCAGCTGCGTGAGTTGGGGCATATTGTTTCTGTGATTGCTGATGAAGGTAGTCGTGGTGCGCAGATGTGTGCTGATCGAGGGATTGATGGGTTTCGTATCGCTCAAAATGCGGAAGAAATTCGTATGTGGACTAAGCGTAAACCTGATGGCATCATCACAAGTATGTGTGGCGGTGATAGTGTTGGTCGCGATAGTGTTGCGTTGTGGCGAGATGTATGTCCGACATTTGCATTGCAGGATGCATGGGGAGCGCGTTTGCTCACTGATTGGAAAGATCCAACATATCGTCCAGATTATCTGATTGTTAATGACGAATACGGAAAACGTATAGTTCAAAAGGCTTGGCCGGAATTTCAAGAAAATCGTATTGTTGTTTTCGGATATCCTGCGCTTGATAGGTATTACAACTTTGATTTTGATGTTCGTCAGAGTATTAAAAAAATCCTTCGTGGTGTTTTAGGTCTTAAGGAAGATTGGCCTGTTGTTCTGTTTGCTGGGGGAGGTGCTTGTACTTCGTACGCATTTCATGAGTTAGTCGAGGCATTGAATGATATTGGAAAGCCTGTGTATTTGATTCCACGACCGCATCCAGCGATGAAAAAGAAGGTTTCCCCTGAAGAGATGTCGAGATGGCATAAATCACTTGCTGATTTGAGGTTTGGAAGTGTTATTGATACGTCTCATGATTCACAGACCAGCAGTTATATTTTTCTTTCTGATGTTGTGTGTGGAATGTTTTCCACTGTGCAAGTTGAAGCTGCGGTGTTGCGAAAAACAGTAATTTCTATTTTGTATCCCGAGCATGGTCAGGCTGCATATCAGCAAATCACCGGTGGTTTGATGTCTGAATTTCCGCTTGTTAAGTTGGGGTGCAGTTTGCGAGCAAGCAGTTTGCCTGAATTGATTTCGTGTTTGAAGTTGGCAATTTTTACAGATGGAAATTCGCGCGATATAGATTCTGTGTTTTGTAATCAGCAGATCGCTTTTGACACGAATGGCGTGAATGGAATGGCTGTTTCTAGCTTTATTCTCAGTCGGGTAGATGCGTTGAAAAGCGTAACTCCTTTGAAGAGTCGTGATTAAATATCAGCGATTCAAATCCCGTTTGTGCGGGATTTTTTTATATTTGACACTTTTTGGTTTTGTTGGTATTATTTCGCCATCAATATTTATTCCAGTTTGAGTAAAAAACTTGTATGTCTCCTCCCAATCCAACTGGTGCGGGCAGCATGCAAAGCTCAAGCTTATATGAAGGAGAATTATATGTCAGTAACTATTCCAGGTCTTAAGGACCTTTTAAAGGCTGGTGTGCATTTTGGTCATAGTGAGGGACGGTGGCATCCAAAGGCACATTGGTATATTCATAGCGCACGATCAGGTGTGCATATTATTGATTTGGAGCAATCTCAAAAACAGCTCGAGCAAGTTCTCGCGTATGTTGAGAAATTGGCTTCAGAGAAAAAGACTATTTTGTTTGTTGGAACGAAACGACAGGCGCAATCGATTGTGGAGGAAGAAGCGGGGCGTGCGGGCATGCCGTATGTGACACGTCGTTGGCTTGGTGGATTGTTGACGAATTTTTCAGCGATGAAACCAATGCTTGATACGTATCGAAAATTGTTGTCGGAATCTGGAACGGATGCATGGGAGAAGTATACGAAAAAAGAACGTGTTGGATTTGATAAGTTGATTGCCAAGAAAAATCCATTGTTGGGAGGATTGAAAACATTAAATAAAATTCCGGATGCATTGTTTGTGCTTGATGTGCGAAAGGAAAAAACTGCTATCAAGGAAGCGCAGGTGAAGGGGATTCCAGTGATTGCGATTTGTGATTCAAATATCAATCCTGAACAGGTGACACATCCTATTCCTGGAAATGATGATGCGGTGAAATCTATTGCATTGTTAACAAAACTTGTTGCTGATGCGGTTGTTGCGGGGAAGGCGAAGATTCCAGCTCCTGTGGTTGAGGAAAAAAAGGATGCTCCAAAGGCGGAGGTTAAGAAAGATGAAGTGAAAGCCTCATCCTCCGCTAAAGCTTCGGACGACAAGGAAGAAAAGGTTGAAGAGAAAAAAGACGAAACAAAATCATAAATAATTAATACAAAACGTATGGACGTGAAGATGATTGCGCAAATCCGTGAACAAACGGGGGCAGGAATGTTAGCTGTTAAAAAGGCATTGGATGAATCGCAGGGGAATGCTGAAGGTGCGATTGAAATCTTGCGTAAATCTGGTGCTGCGAAAGCTGCGAAAAAGGCTGGGCGTGCGACAGATCAGGGTGCAGTTGGCTCATACATTCATGGTGGCGGTAAAATTGGCGTCGTTGTTGAAGTGCAGTGTGAGACTGACTTTGTTTCTCGTAATGAGCAGTTTCAAGAGATGGTGAATGATTTAGCTATGCATGTTGCAGCGATGCATCCATTGTATGTTTCTCGTGAAGAGGTTCCTGCGGATGTTGCATCCAAAGAGCGAGAGATTTATGCAGAGGAAGTGAAAGATAAACCAGCTGATATTCAGGACAAGATTTTGGATGGGAAAATGGATAAGTATTACAAAGAAGTGTGTTTGCTTGAACAAGAATACTTGAAAGATGATTCCAAAACAGTTGAGGAATATGTGCAATCGAAAGTTTTGCAGCTTGGAGAGAATTTGAAGGTTGCTCGGTTTTCGCGTTTGGCGATTGGAGAGTAGATTAGGCGGCAGGGTGCAGGTAGCAGGTAGCAGGAAAAACGCTCGTAAGGGCGTTTTTTGTTTGACAATTTTTTGTTGACTTGTTATATTTGAATTGACAATCACGGACTCAAATTTGAATCCTTGAAATCCGAGACACATGTGTCTCGGTTTTCTGTTTTTTAATATTATAATGTATTATGAGAGTGTGGAGTTGGGGGTCACCTCTAGGTGAGGAGTCTGTGATTGTCACTCGGATAGAGGGGTTCAAATCCCCTTGACTCCACAAACAAAAACGCCCGTAAGGGCGTTTTTGACTTGTATTTTTTATTTTGTTGATTTCCCAAGTTTGATGGCCATTTCGGCGAGGCGGTTTGCGTAGGCCCATTCGTTGTCGTACCAGGCGAGGATTTTGACGAAATCTTCACCGACGACGCGGGTGAAATTGAGATCGACAATCGCTGAAGCGGTAGTGCCGACGATGTCGCTTGAAACTAATTGATCTTCTGTGTATTCCAAAATTCCTTTCAATTTTCCACGTGATGCGCGTTTGATTGCGTTATTTACTTTTTCAACGGTTGTTTTTTTCTTGACGAGGAATGTCATGTCAGACAATGATCCGGCGGTTACAGGAACGCGAACAGCAATGCCATCGAATAATCCTGCGAGTTCTGGGATCGCGAGTGTTGTCGCGCGTGCTGCGCCGGTTGTTGTAGGAATCATGTTGACTGCAGATGCACGACCGCGACGAAAGTCTGTTTTACGTGGAGGTGTTGGGCTATCTACTAAACCTTGTCCGGATGTGTATGCGTGAATTGTTGTTAATCCTGCGCGTTCAATGCCAAAAGCTTCATCGATCACGCTTGTAACTGGTGCAACGCAATTTGTTGTACACGATGCATTTGAAACAAGAGATTCTCCTGCATGATTACTATCATTCACTCCTTTCACTACTGTTGATACGCCTTCTCCTTTTGCTGGCGCTGATAATATCACACGCTTCGCGCCGGCTTTTTTATGCATCGACATCCCTTCTGAATTTGTGAACACTCCTGTGGATTCGATTACCACATCAACTTTCAATTTTTTCCATGGCAATTTTTTTGGATCTCGCTCGCTTAGTGCTTTGGTTCTTTTTTTGCCGACGACAATACATCCCTTTTCGATTTTTACTTTCTTATCCCACACGCCATAGACTGAATCATATTTTAAAAGATATCCTAAATTGTCGAGCGATCCTAAGTCGTTGATGGCAACGATATTTACACCTTTTTTTTCTGATAAGATTTTGAATGCTGCTCGTCCAATTCTTCCAAATCCATTGATTGTGATGTTCATAATATGAGAATTAATTGATTGTCGACATTATAGCATATCTCTTGACAAAAGTGAGGTTTTTCGCTATGTTGACTATCTATGAAACAACATATTTCTACATTAGTTATTGTGTTTGCATCACTTACGGCTGGTATTGGCGCTGTGTTTGCTGGGGGTATTGACTCTCCGGCTTTTCTCAATGGTATTTTATATTCTACAAATTCTTATTCTGAATGGATGGGGAGTTATGAGAGTATGCAGGCTTGGAGTGCAATGACTGACAAAACAACCGAACCCAATTATTCAAATAAAGTGATTAAAAGTTCTCAAGTGAAGCGCTTGAATTTTGTGTATGATGTTATTGATGGAAATGGTGATGGGGGTGATGTGCAATTGGCGCATGTGTGGTTCACGCGTAAAATGACAGATGAAAATAAGCCTGCATTCAAATATTATCCTTGGTTGGCGGATCGAATTTTGAAGAATTATGATTTGCAATGGCGTGATACACCTCCTACAACAACGCCGATGATGATTACTCCGTATTATAATGATAAATGGATTTTGCACTATACATTTGTGCGAGATAAAGATGGTAAGAGTGCGTTAGGTCTTCCGCAGTATGTAGATGATTATACAGTGGATCAGATTGGAATCTCTTACTAATAGGATTGAGGATTGAGTAAAAAACGGTTTGCGCCGTTTTTTTGGTTTAAAAAATCCCGACCGTGGCCGGGATTGGTGAAGGTAGTGTTCTGTAATCAGTTGATGGGAGCAGCGAGGAGTTTCAAGTGAAACTCGGGATTGGCGTGGGAGCGGCCTAGCATCGTTAATTACAGAACACGGCGAATGTAGGGGATAGAACACGTTGTTGATTACAGGTAGCGAGTCAATGAAATAGTTAACACTTGTCTAAGAGAGTTTCGTATTCCGGTGCGCGCTGGAGTGGGGTAATCGTCTAGTCAATAGTGTTCATCCCCAAAAATGATCAAGGAGGATGCTTGTTTTGGCTTTAGAAATCTCGCCATAATGAAGTTGGGGATAGGCCCTCGGGCATTCATGGGAAATTATACAAGCATCCTCCGACAACGTTATATCATGTTTGGTTTGATGTGTATATGTTATACTGTGGATCATGACATCCATACATAGATTGCGACAATTACATGGAAAACGAGTGTTGATGCGCATTGATGCAAATGTGCCTGTTAAGAATGGGCGTGTACTTTCTAAGGGTACGATTCGTTTGGATAAAGTCGTTCCTTCTATAGTGTATTTGATGAAACTCGGGGCAAGACTTATTTTGGTAGCGCATCGTGGAAGACCGGAAGGAAAAAAGAGTAAGGAGTTATCTTTGAAAGCGGTGGCGCGCTATTTGGAGCGCGAGGTTGGGCGTCATATTAAATTTGTTGAGGGGTTTGGTGGTGATGCGGTTGAGAGTGTGGGGCGATTGGAAGATGGAGAGATCGCTATGCTTGAGAATATTCGTTTTCATTTGGGTGAACAAAAAAATGATCCGAAGTTTGCGAAGTGGTTGGCTGGATTGGCTGATATATATGTGAATGATGCGTTTGGGGTGTGTCATCGTGAGACGGCCTCGATGGTTGGTGTGGCAGAGTTGTTGCCTGCGTATGCTGGGTTGTTGTTGATAGAGGAATTGAAGGAGATGGAAAAGTTGGTTGAGAATCCGAAACATCCGTTTGTGATTGTGATGGGTGGTGTGAAAGCGAAAACGAAAGTTCCAGTGATTGTGAATTTGTTGGAGAAATCTGAAGCGGTGTTATTGGGTGGGGTTTTGGCAAATAAATTTTTAGCGCTTGCGCAGGATCAGCCGGTTGATGATTTGGATCCGAGTTTGAAAAAACAGATGAAAAAGTTGCTCGATCATGATCATATTCGTTTGCCGCATGATGTAGTTGTGTATCATAAGAAACGCAAGCGAGTTGAGACGGTGGATTTGCGTGTGTCGCGAGAACATCCGAGCACGTATGATATTATGGATATTGGTCCGAAAACTCGTGCGCATTATTGTGATTTGATTAAGTTTGCACAAACTGTGGTTTGGAATGGTCCTTTGGGGATGTTTGAGGATAAGCGATATGCTGCGGGGACAACTCATATTGCGAAGTGTTTTGCGTCGTCATCAGCGAAAACAATTGCGGGTGGTGGCGAGACGTTGCAGGTTGTGAAGGGGTTGCATATTGATCAACAGATTTCATTTGTTTCGACAGGGGGCGGGGTGATGCTTTCGTATTTAGCTGGCTATGATTTGCCGGCATTACAAGTTTTAGAAAATAAAAAATAATGTATTTTTATGTCAGCGATTAAAAGTATTAAGGCGTTGGAGATTTTGGATTCACGCGGCAATCCAACGGTGCGCGTATGGGTTACGACGAAAAAAGGTGCAGTAGGTGTTGCGGCGGTGCCATCTGGTGCATCAACTGGAACGCATGAGGCGTGGGAATTGCGAGATAAGGGAAAGCGTTATGGTGGGAAAGGTGTTGCGAAGGCTGTAAAAAATATTGAGGGAGTGATTGCAAAAAAGTTGCGTGGTATGAGTGTGTTTGATCAGAAGAAGATTGATCGTGCGATGATTGCTTTGGATGGCACACAAAATAAAAAGAAATTAGGGGCGAACGCTATTTTGGGAGTGAGTTTGGCGTGTGCGCATGCTGCTGCTGCTGAAAAGGGTGTGCCATTATACAAATATATTCGTAGTGCATTTCGTTTGAAAGTGAAGGGAAAGAAAATGCCAGTTGCGACGATGAATATTATTAATGGAGGTCAGCATGCTGATAATGGATTGGATGTGCAGGAATTTATGGTGGTGCCGCAAGCTTCAACTATTAAAAAGCGTGTGCAGATTGGAGCTGAAGTTTTTCATGCATTAAAAAAGGTTTTAAAAAAAGATGGACAAGTTACGGGGGTTGGAGATGAGGGTGGTTTTGCGCCAGATATTTCGAGTTCTGAAAAGGCGCTCACATTAGTTGCGAAAGCTGTGAAAGATGCTGGGTATAAGCTGGGGAAGGATGTGATGTTTGCGATGGATGTTGCAGCAAGTGAGTTTTATAAAAATGGTGTGTATCATTTTGAGGGGAAGAAATTTTCATCTGAAAAAATGGTCGCGCATATTGTGAAGTGGATGAAGAAATATCCATTTATTTCTGTTGAGGATCCGTTGCATGAGGATGATTGGGATAATTGGCCGATGGCAACTAAATTGATTGCGGCGCAAGGAGCTAAAGGAAAAGCTTCTGTTGTTGGGGATGATTTTTATGTGACGAATAAAGATCGATTAGCGCGTGGTATTAAAATGAAAGCGACGAATGCGATTTTGATTAAGGTGAATCAAATAGGAAGTTTAACGGAAACAATTGAAACGATTACATTAGCTCAAAAAAATAATCATAAAATTTCTGTGTCACATCGTTCTGGTGAGACGGCTGATACGACGATTGCGGATTTGGCGGTTGCGGTTGGAGCGGAATATATAAAGACGGGAAGTTTAAGTCGATCGGAGCGTGTTGAGAAATATAATCGATTGATGGAGATAGAGGGTGGTGCCAACTAATGATCAAGTACCAAGCACCAAATAACAAACAAATCTCAATAATCAATTTTCAAATCTCAAACATCGTATTTTTGGAGTTTTGAATTTGAAATTTGGAGTTTGTTTGTTTTTTGTTATTTGATCATTGTAAATTAAAATACCCCAGTCCGTAGACTGGGGTTTGCTGTTAGGTTTTGCGACGACTGAGTTGTCGTCCGATTGATCGTGCAATGCCGACGGCGCTGCGATCGTTTACATGCGCGAGGTCTCGCTTGGCAAATCGAATGTGATTGCTTGCGTTTGTGCCTTGCTGCACCATGACAAATTTCTCATCGAGTTCATGAGACACACGACATTCATGACCGAACCAGGGGTGATTGATATCGATCGGGGTGACGAGTGCGTGTTCGACAATCGGGTTTGGTTTTGTCTGCTTCATCTGCGTGGTGCGTGTGCTAGTAAATATCATTAAGTGGCAGCTCCGCAAGAACGTTTACGTCAGTTCGAGACACGGTGATTTTGATGTGCTTTTTTCCCGATGGGATCATCACATCAGCAGTATCGTCTGAATGACTTGTGCATTCCAGGCGATGTCCGAAAAATTTACTTTTTGGGGATGTTGGAATTGCAACATATCCAAAATATCTTTGAGCCATCACGACAAGACCTCCTTTTGTCGGAACCTATTCTAAAAATAATTATCACTCATTTTCGGCAACCATGCGTCATCACAATAGCTCAAAGCTTCTCGGCGATGCGTCCTGCATCGCCTCGTCGCTTGTTCACTATCGTGCTGACACATGGATTACCAAATTTGAATGATACTATTTTTAGACTAGATTCATCTGTCATGAAATGAGCGGGACAAAAGTATAGCATGGATATATAAAAATGTCAATGGTGGATAAGTCCCATTTTTATTGTGTTATCTGTTTTGCATAAGCAAAAAAAATGACATACAATATTCCTCTATGTCAGAATCTCAAACGCGTCCAAAACCATTAGTGTTAATTATTTGCGATGGATGGGGAGTTGCTCCAGATTCCGAAGGGAATGCTCTCACTCGCGCAGCCACACCAAATTTAGATCGCTATATGCACACCTATCCGTCCATGACGGTAATTTCATCTGGAAATGAGGTTGGGCTTTCTTGGGGTGAGATGGGGAATTCTGAAGTTGGTCATCTTAATATTGGAGCGGGGCGTGTGTATTATCAAACATTTCCTCGTATTAATAAGGCGATGGATGATGAGTCGTTTTATGATATTCCAGCAATTAAGAAAGCGGTTGATCATGCGAAGAAAAATAAATCTCGGTTGCATATTTTAGGTGTTGCTTCAGAAGGCAACGTTCATGCAGCGCAAGATCATTTGTATACGTGTTTGGAATTGGCGAAGCGTAATGGTTTGAGTGAGGTTTTTTTGCATGTGTTTATGGATGGTCGTGATGCGCTTTATAATTCTGGAAAGGGATTTATTGAAAAATTGAATGCAAAGATTGCGGAGATTGGTGTGGGAAAAATTGCATCTATGGGTGGACGACACTGGGGGATGGATCGAGATAATCGATGGGAGAGAATTGAAACATCATTTCGTTCCATGACGTGGGATGGTTCTGGCGAGGCTCCTGAAACTGCTGAGGATCCATTAGCGGCTATTGAAGCGTCATATGCAAAAGAAGTTTATGATGAGGAATTTCCGTGTGTGACAATTGTGTCTGGAGGAAAACCGGTTGGATCGATTCGTGATGGAGATGCAGTGATTTTTTCAAAT
>CAZHVT010000010.1:0-2202 GCA_964536205.1 uncultured Gammaproteobacteria bacterium | reverse complement strand
GTCCGGATCGCGCGCGACAGTTAACAAAAGCTTTTGTGCTGCCGGACTTTTCTGAGTTTGAACGACCAGCATACAAGGATTTGGTGTTTGTGACGTTTGCGGAATATGAGAAAGGTTTGCCTGTTTCTGGAGTTGCGTTTGCGCCGGTTGTGATTGAGAATAGTTTGGCTGAAGTTATTTCAAAAGCTGGGATGACGCAGTATCATATTGCAGAAACGGAAAAATATGCGCATATTACGTTTTTCTTGAATGGTACGATTGAGGAGCCTTTTGCTGGGGAGGATCGAGAGATTATTCCGTCGCCCTCTGTGGATTCATATGATCAAGCGCCAGGAATGTCTGCTGACAAAATTGCGAAAAAAGCTGTTGAGGCAATTGAGTCGGAAAAGTATGATGTGATGTTTGTGAATTTTGCGAATGGCGATATGGTTGGGCATACTGGAAGCTTGGAAGCGACGAAGCAGGCGGCGGGTTTTGTAGATGTTGCGATTGGTCAGATTGTTGAGGCGACGTTGGCTCGTGGTGGTGTTGCGTTGATGACGGCAGATCATGGAAATGCGGAGAATGCAGTGAATTTACAAACAGGAGATAAAGATAAAGAACACTCGACAAATCCAGTTCCGTTTGTAATTATGGGTGCGCAATGGGAGGGGCAGGCTGGGCCTGCCGGTGATCCGCCAGAAGGGGATTTGAGTTTACTTCCTCCTGTTGGAATTTTGGCTGATGTCGCGCCAACTATTTTGAAAATTTTAGGGTTAAAACAACCGCCTGAAATGACGGGACGACCATTGATATGAAATACGATACGATTATTGTTGGTGGAGGAGCGGCTGCGTATAGCGCGGCGATTTATGCTGCGCGGTATAATTTGAAGACGTTGGTGATTCAAAAGGATTTTGGAGGAGAGACTCTGTTGGCGGGGGTGATTCATAATTGGCCAGGCGCTGGGGCTGCTGGGATTGATGGATTTGAGTTGATGCAAAAGATGAAAAAACAAGCTGAAGCTTCTGGGGTTGAGATGATTGATGGGGAGGCTACGTTGGTTTCCACAAAAAAACATTGTATGAAAGTGAAGGTTGGTAAAAAGAGTTATGAAGGAAAAACGTTGATTTTGTGTGTGGGGATGGAGCATCGGAAATTGGGATTAGATCATGAGGATGATTTGAAAGGGAATGGTGTGCATTCGTGTGCGACGTGTGATGGTCCATTATATAAGGGTAAGAATGTTGCGGTTGTTGGTGGGGGGGATAGTGCGGTGAAAAGTGCGAATCAATTGTTGGATATGGGAACGAAGCATGTTTTTATGATTGTGCGCGAAGATAATTTGGATCGTGCAGAACCAGTGAATTTGGATGAGTTGAAGGCGCGTAAAGCTGTGACGTATATATATGAGAATGAGATTACAGCATTGGAAGGTTCGAAAAAATTGTCTGGAGTTGTATTGAAAAAAGCTTTTAAGAAGAAAAAGGATTTGAAAGTTGATGGATTGTTTGTGGAAATTGGATCTGTTCCGCGAGATGAGTTGCCGAAACAGTTGGGAGTTGAGTTTGATGAGCGTGGTCAGATTAATGTTGATCCGTATACTATGGCAACAAATATTGATGGGGTGTTTGCGGCAGGGGATGTTACAAATGGAGCGGCTGGGTTTAAGCAGATTGTAACAGCTTCGGCACAAGGTGCGATTGCAGCGACTTCGGCCTATAAAGACACGAAAGAGCACGCCGGATTTTGTGAATTGCACGTGCGTAGTAATAACAAGTAATCTTGTCATCCCGGCGTAGGCCGGGATCCATCATGATCGCAGTACAAAGCGACATGGATCCCGGCCTACGCCGGGATGACAATCTATTATGAATGTAGTAATTAGAGCTGGCGGGGTCGGTACGCGATTATGGCCATTATCACGCAAAGCTCATCCAAAACAATTTCATAGTTTGGTAGATGACACCTCGTTATTTCGTGGTGCTGTTGAGCGTGCGTTTTCTTTGGTTGATGATCCCACGAATATTTTTGTAAGTTGTGATGAGTCTTTGGATTCATTTGTTTCCAAACAAGCTCCGGAAATTTCTGAATTTAATATTATTCGTGAACCGCATGCACGCAATACTGGCCCGGCGATGTGTTTGGAGGCTGCTGTTTTGGAAACTCGTTTGTCACTGGATGATATTGTATTTTCTGTTCCGTCTGATGATTTTATTGGTA
>CAZHVT010000009.1:42846-49502 GCA_964536205.1 uncultured Gammaproteobacteria bacterium | reverse complement strand
CAGATTTGGTTGGTTCAGGTTTGCCGCTTTGGACACCGCGAGGAACTATGATTCGAAATTTGCTTGATGATTTTGTATGGGAGATGCGGCGCGAGCGAGGATATGAAAAAGTAGAAATTCCACACATAACAAAAAAAGATTTATACGAAAAAAGCGGGCATTGGGAAAAGTATTCCGATGAACTTTTTAAGATTACAACGCGCGAAGGACATGAATTTGCGATGAAGCCGATGAATTGTCCGCATCACACACAGATTTTCGATTCACGACAAAGAAGTTATCGTGATATGCCTTTGCGATACGCAACAACAACGATGTGTTATCGCGATGAGCAAACAGGGGAGTTGCATGGATTATCTCGAACACGCGCATTCGCACAGGATGACGCACATGTGTTTTGCCGAGAATCCCAAATCAAAGAAGAGTTTTTGAAAATCTGGGCCATCATCGACAACTTTTACAAAGCATTTAATTTTAAACTCACAACAGCTCTCTCATTCCATGATCCAAACGAAATGGATAAATATTTAGGCACTTCAGAGACATGGAAAAAAGCTGAAGACGCATTACGAGAAATCGCAAAAGATCGTGGAGTAGAAGCACAAGAAGAAATCGGAGAAGCAGCATTCTACGGACCAAAAATAGATTTCAAGGCAATCGATTCAATCGGCCGAGAGTGGCAAGTCGCAACCATTCAATTGGATATGAACATGCCAGAGCGATTTGATTTACATTGCATAAATGAAGAAAGTAAAGAAGAAAGAATTTTTATGATTCACGCGGCGATCATGGGATCGATCACACGATTTATGTCTGTGATGATCGAGCATGTCGCCGGAGCATTTCCTCTTTGGCTCTCACCAGTACAAGTTGCGATCGCATCAGTTTCAGAAAATCATGTGGAATATTGTAAACAATTAGCACAACGATTTCGCGATGCAGGAATTCGAGTTCACCTCGACGACTCAAACGAATCAGTCGGCAAAAAAATCAGAAACTCTGCACATCAAAAATATCCATACACATTGGTTGTAGGAGACAAAGAAGCAAACTCGGAAAAACTCTCAATCAGAATTCGTGGAAAGGAAGAATTACTTGAACTATCTGAACAAGAATTCATAGAAAAAGTACAGCAAGATTCACAAAACAGAACATTCGAACTATAAAAAAAGACTGCCTATAACAGGCAGTTTTTTGATACATTGACAAAACTCAATTAATTCGATATTATTTTTTCAGCTCTTTCTGGTAGTACGCTGTAGTTCAATCAACCATCCCGCACCCGGTTCAGTTAAAGGAGGTAACCGTGGGGCAATCAACTATATCCAGGATGGATCAGCGTCGTCTCAATTTGTTCAATCGAGCATTGTCAGAAATGACACAAGGCATCTGCGAACCTGCTGCCTACTGGCAGACAGTCACGCACGATCTGGGGCTGGTGGAGTCGCAGGCAAAGGATGTCATTTGTCAATTTCTGACGTACTGCGAGGACTTCCTGTTCTTGGCGAACAACGGGCTCATCGAGCCTCCGCCAGAACACACAAACGGAGACCCTCGCGTTCGTTCCGATCAGATCGCAGAGATCCCGATCAGTGAACGAGGCGTCATCATGCTCAAGTACGCGATCATGAGAGGCATGTACGTCGAGATGTTCATCACGGATGAGACATTCGTCATCGACGTCATCAACTTCGTCAAAGGAATCGAACTCATGGATGTACCCCCTGAATTCATCCAACACACGGTTCACCAAAACGCCGCCTAAGAGGCACGTATCTCATCTCCAGTCTTCGGACTGGAGTTTTTAAATTAAAAAACCCGCATCTCGTAGATGCGGGGGTTTTCAATCATCATACCAATCATCGTCTTCAAGCATGGCTGTTGCATGAATAGCCATACCTACATGCCTCGAAGATTCATTCTCATCATCAATGTGGACTTCATGCGTATGAGGACTAAATCGGATGGGCACAGGGCCAATCTCTAGAGATGTATCAACATCAATAAGTCGCAGCCACTGAACCGACCGATCAATGTGAGACAGGGTAGAACCTATCCGTTCCTCATATGCATACAGCGTGCAAAATGCACTCAAGTTGGGGGAAATGCCACAGTGATCGCCAAGTTCTTCAGTATGTTCTGTTGATGTACGCGAGGTATATAAATTCGGCGGAGAAAGAGCGATAAGAGCGCACTGCAGATCATGGAATGGATCAAAGAGGCATGTATCCATCGATAGCTCTGCAAGAACTTTTCGATCTACGAATGTATAGGCTACTACTGCAATCGGATACCTTACAGACGGATCATCAAGGAACTTTTTAAGTTCACTTGCAGTATACCCAGCATCTCTACAGACCCCAGCAAGATCCCTCACAGAAAACCCGCAATAAGCATGATCATTATATACATACGAAGGTTTGGTTCTGGGGTTTGGCTGATCAGAAGGTTTAATACCAATCAATTCAGCAGCAAGCTGTGGAGGAATAACAACTTCACAGTATTCACGCATCTCATCAAAACTTAGGATCATGTCTCCCCATGTATTTTCGGGGCGGCTGTGTTCCTCGAAAAATGCGTTTGCATGTGTTGTGCGAGATTCAAGCTTAGAACTCAAGATTTTCGCAATAGGATGCAAAACAAGATCATGTTCACCAGCAAGATAGATGGATACACTCTCAATGCTTTTTTTGCTGTGATCACTAATGTCAGAATACAATGACGAATTTGGGTTGGGTTTGGCAACACCAACCAGCCTTTCGCCATACCAACGTGGATCTCCATGACTCACTGCAGTATTGTGTGATGCGAGGCCGCCTGCCAATACATCGAATCCAGCAGCTTCACGCATCCGCTCTAGGTAGGTAAACACGCACTGCGTTAGAAATCGAGCATCATGCTCAACTTTAGGATTCAATTCAACAGAGTTTGAAATCAAGAAGGCTTCAGAATCTCGATAGCCTACAAAGCACATCGAAAATCCAACTCGCTCACGACCACGCCAGATCTCTAGAAATTGAATGGCAATATCAGCCATGTATTGGGCCATATTATTAAGACCGATTCTGATGCCCCACTCATCATCAAGATAGATACCAATACATGCACTACCATCATTTCCAATAGTAAGCATGTCCAATGGATGTTTGGTAGACCAGCAGATGCGGTACACACCACTATCTTTGCTCGAGCGCTGTCGAGATTTGAGTCGAGACAAAACCTTGCGAAAGTGAAAATCGCACAATTCTTGTGTCTGACTTGAGAGCGAGTTGTCTTTGCGTTGAACGCGTTGCAGAGAAATCTCGGCTGCAACTTTCAATTCATCTTGGGACGTAAGCGCATCATGCAAATCATCGATATGCATAACATTCGTACATCGCGCAGAAAATGCTCCAAGAACAGCAGATCCAGAACGTGTATCCTCATCCCACAAAAGACGAAAGTACATCATGAATTCATGAGTCAGTCGAGAAAACAAATCCTCTTCAGAAATCATTGTTTCTTCATCACACTCAATAAACCAACTACCCAGACCTTTTTGCCACACACCAACGTCAATTCTCAATTCAGTAAGACGCTTGCGTAGGAAAGAGGTGGTAAAAAAATTCCATGCTTCATATCGAGGCTCTCCTAAGAGAGTAGAGCGAAGCAGAGAAGTATACGGAAGGTTTTCCAAATAATCTTTGGGAATCGGTTTGTCGAGTCGAAGAGAATCCTTTCTGTTTTGCATGCGATGATGTCGTTCTTGAGCTCGTTCGCTCATAGCTTCGAATTCCGCAGTCGTAAGTATGTCGTCACTCGGAGCGTGATTAAGATATTCAGCGCTCATCATGCGGACAACACGTCTCAAAAAACGATGCGATCGACCCTTGAATGAATCAGGTGAAACACCAAGCGTCAAAGCAAGTTTCTTAGACAAAATCTGAGCTGGATTTTCCGCGCCGATCTGTCGCAGAGAAAAACCACCACCCTGATTGCGAATTTTCTGATATCCATGCTGACGAGCAACATCTTCAGGAATCGCTTGAATCGAGCGATATTGTGCCAATAAATCCATAACATCCATCTTTGAACCTCATATTGTAAATGAACATTATTCAGTATACAGAAAAAATAGGGGATGTCAATAGATTTTATTGCAATAAATCAAGGAATATCATAGTATGGAGTCACTATGGGAGACAATAATGACCTACCAAAAGCATACGAACCACAGCAATTCGAAGATGAGATTTATGCAACCTGGGAACAGTCAGGTTTTTTTAATCCTGATACATGTATTGATAAGGGTGTGACAGATAAAAACGCAGAGGCTTTTTCAATTGTTTTGCCGCCACCAAATGTAACAGGAACATTACATATGGGACATGCGGTGATGTTAGCAATTCAAGATGTGATGACACGAACTGCGCGCATGCAAGGAAAAAAGGCTTTATGGATTCCCGGAACAGATCATGCGGCAATCGCAACACAATCAAAAGTAGAAAAAATTCTAGATACAGAAGAAGGAAAAACTCGATACGATGTAGGACGAGAAGATTTTTTGAAAAGAGTTGAAGCATTTGCACAAGAATCGCATGATACAATCGTCAATCAATCCAAAAAAATGGGAGCCTCTCTCGATTGGTCTCGCGAGGCATATACGCTAGATGAACCACGAAGTCTCGCTGTGAGAACAGCATTCAAAAAAATGTATGATGACAAACTCATCTATCGCGGAGATCGAATCGTGAATTGGGATCCAAATCTGCGAACAACAGTTTCAGATGACGAGGTTGAATACAAAGATGAAAAAGCAAAATTTTATTATTTTCAGTATGGGCCTTTTGTTATTGGAACAGCTCGTCCGGAAACAAAATTCGGTGACAAATATATTGTGATGCATCCAGAAGACGATCGATATAAAGAATACAAGCACGGTCAAAAATTAAAAGTGGAATGGATCAACGGAGAAATCGAGGCAACAATCATAAAAGATGAAGCAGCAGAAATGGAATTTGGAACTGGTGTGATGACTATCACGCCGTGGCATAGTGATGTAGATTTCGATCTTGCAGAAAAACATAGTTTGGATCGAGAACAAATCATCGATTTCGACGGAAAACTATTGCCAATCGCACAGGAATTCGCGGGAATGCATATTAGCGTAGCGCGCGAAAAGATAGTTGAGAAGTTAGATAAAAAAGGACTGCTCACAAAAATCGATGAGGAATATGAACATCGCCTCGCCACAAACTCACGCGGCGGCGGAATTATTGAACCACAAGTAAAACGACAATGGTTTGTGGATGTACATCATCAATTCAAAAAAGGAAAGTCATTAAAATCAGAAATGCAGCGCGTCGTAAAAAACGGTGACATCACCATCAAGCCTGATCGATTCAACAAAATATATTTTCATTGGATCGACAATTTACGCGACTGGTGTATCTCCAGACAAATTTGGTTTGGGCACAACATCCCCGCATACTATTGTTTGGTATGCCAAGCCGATGAAATCGATGTGAAATTAAATGATGTGTTGAAAAAGAAAGATCTGCCGCTTGCTGGAGGACGTGTCGGCGCATTATTGCAATTCATGTCACCAGAAGAAATTAAAGAGAATATGCAATGGGTTGAGGATGTTGGAGAAGCAACTCCAACCGTTATGATCGGAGAACCGGAAAAATGCAAAAACTGTGATACGAACAATTGGATACAAGATCCCGATACACTCGACACATGGTTCTCGTCAGGACTCTGGACATTCTCAACACTCGGCTGGCCGGAACAAACAGAAGATCTCAAAACCTATCATCCAACAACGGTAATGGAAACAGGTTATGACATCATATTCTTTTGGGTGGCGCGCATGATTTTGATGACAACATATTTACTCGATGATATTCCGTTTAAAGATGTATATTTGCATGGATTAATTCGAGATGAAAAAGGACGCAAGATGAGCAAGTCATTGGATAACATCATCAATCCGCTGGACATGATCGAAAAGTTCGGAACAGATGCAACACGCCTCTCACTCATTATCGGCATCTCTCCAGGAAACGATTCAAAATTGTCAGAAGAAAAAGTCGCAAGTTTCAGAAATTTCACAAACAAACTTTACAACATTTCCAGATTCGTATTAAGCACAACAGAAAAATCAGAAATAGAAATGAATCAGAAAAATTACGATGAGCTTTCTTTTGAAGATCAGTGGATTGTAGGACGGTTGCATGAGGTAACACAATCAGTCACAAAAAATCTTGAAACATATGAATTCGCTCGCGCCGCAGATGAATTAAAAGATTTCACATGGAATGAGTTCGCAGATTGGTATATTGAAATCGCAAAAATCAGGGGTGAAAAAGATGCAGTTTTGCGTTACTGTTTGGAGACGCTCATAAAACTTTGGCATCCAGCCATGCCATTTGTCACAGAACATATTTGGAAACTCCTTGGGCATGATTCATTGTTGATAGTTGAAACATGGCCAACAACAGAACTAAAAGTAAATAACAAAGCAATTAAAAATCTCAAAGCAACACAAGATATTATCACAGCAATCAGAAATCTCCGTGCAGAATCAAATGTAAAAGCAGCAGCAAAAATCGATCTCGCAATTGATGGTGCAGATGAATTACAAGACATCTCTGACATCATCAAAAAACTCGGAC
>CAZHVT010000009.1:15871-42807 GCA_964536205.1 uncultured Gammaproteobacteria bacterium | reverse complement strand
GCATCAGCAGTTGTAGGCGACACAACAATCTACATGTCACTAGAAGGATTATTTGATGTAGATGCAGAAAAAGAACGACTCACAAAAGAGATGGAGAAGGTCGCACAATACATTTCATCCTTAGAGAAAAAATTAGGAAACAAAGAATTCGTAGATAACGCCCCGAAGAACATCGTAGAAGTAGAACAAAAGAAGTTGGATGAGGCGCAAGCAAAACATGCTAAGCTGGAAGAACAGCTCAAAAATTTGAAATAGATGTCATCCCGTAGTCGTACGGGATCCATTAAGAGGGGGGTCTACAAGCATGGATCCCGGCCTACGCCGGGATGACGCGTTGATTGACATCACAAAAAAGTATCGGTACGATCAGTATCGATCATTACAAGGAATAAACATGTCTATACTCACAGATATTCACAACGAATTGGTGAAAGTATTTGACGCTGCCGGCCAAAAGGTTGAGGCAGATCAATTCGCAACTCCACCAAATCCCGACATGGGCGACATCGCCTTTGGGTGTTTTGTATTGGCAAAAGCTGAAAAGAAATCTCCGGTTGAGGTTGCTAAAGAATTGTATGAAACGTTGAAGCCAGTAATCGCTGCGCATAAGATGTTTACAAATGTTTCAGTTGCAGGGCCATACATCAATGTTTCAATTGATAAGGCGGTGCTCGGTCCGATGGTTGTGAAGAAGGTTGCAAAAGATGGCGAAAAGTTTGGTTCGCAAAAAGCTGAAAAGCAATCTTTGATGTTTGAGTATTCTCAACCAAACACACACAAGGCATTCCACATCGGTCACATGCGAAACGCAATGCTCGGTGCTGCGCTTATACATCTATATGAATCACAAGGCACAAAAGTTCGGGCTGTCACCTATGTGAATGATATTGGAACGCATGTAGCAAAATGTTTGTGGGCGCTTGAGAAATTCTTCGCCGGACAAATTCCAGAAGATGAACGCGGACGATTTTTAGGAAATGTCTACGCGCACGCTGCAAAAATGCTTGAAGAACATCCTGAATGGAAATCACAAGCTGATGAAGTTCTGCAAAAACTTGAAGCGCACGAATCAGAAGTAGAAACATTGTGGAAAGAAACGAGACAATGGAGTCTCGATGGGTTCGATGCAATCTACAAAGAATTAGGAATCGAATTTGACGAAAGCTATTTTGAAAGCGATGTTGTCGAGCAGGGAAAGAAAGCTGTAGATGAGTTGCTGAAAAAAGGGATCGCGCGAGAAAGTGACGGCGCGATCATTATGGATTTGAGCGAATTTGGATTGGACGTACTTGTCGTTCGAAAATCAGATGGAACCGGTTTATATTCCACAAGCGATCTCGGCCTTGCCCAAGCAAAAGCAAAAAAGAAATGGGATGCGAGTGTGGTGATGACTGACATGCGACAGGATTTATATTTCAAGCAGCTACACAAAACATTGGAGCTATTTGGATTCGATAAGCCAATGTCGCACATTGGATATGAGTTGGTGCGGTTAGCGTCTGGCTCAATGTCATCACGTAAAGGAAAGATCGTTCTTTACGAAGATTTCCGTGAAGAGGTTGTGGCGCAAGCTGAAAAAGAAACGAAAGAGCGTCATGCAGATTGGACGAAGGCAAAAGTAGATGAAACTGCGCACGCACTGGCAATCGCTTCAATCAAATTCTCAATGCTCAAAGTAAAACCATCACAAATCATTGTGTTTGATAAAGCTGAAGCATTGTCATTTTCCGGATTCTCCGCACCGTACGTGCTTTATACATATGCACGAATCATGAGTATCTTGAAAAAAGCTGGAGAAGCTGAAACAAAAAAAATGCATGCATTCGACAATCCACTCGAAAAAGCTTTAGTCATGCTGCTCACACGCTATCCGGAAACAGTTGCACAAGCGCGTGATCAAGAAGATCCATCTGAAATCTGTCGATACACTCACGATCTCGCACGAGCATTCAGTAGCTTCTATGAAAAATGTTCAGTAAAAGATGCAGAATCAGAAGTAAAAGCTGGTCGAATCGCTTTGATTACCGCAGTTTCTCAAACATTAGCAAATGCTCTGAGATTGTTGGGAATTGAAACATTAGAAGAAATGTAATCTGCACCCCGAATCTTCGGGGTTTTTATTTATACATTGACGAGAAATCAGCGAAAAGCTAACATACATCCATAATTAAGATTTATACATATGAGTGAAGAAGAATACACACCACTATCTTCAGGACAAGACGACGTCGAAACTATCGTCGGGCCATCCGTGAAGGTAGAGGGCGACTTTATTTCAAAAGGAAATGTGGTGATCGAGGGAATGGTCACCGGAAGCGTGAAGACAGATAAAAACCTTCGCGTTGAAGAGGGGGCATGCATCAATGCAAATGTGAAAGCGCAAAATGTGCGTGTTGCAGGAGAGGTGAAGGGGAATGTTGTTGTGGGAGGATTGCTCGAGCTGACAGAATCAGCTCGTGTATTGGGGGATGTACAAACAAAAACTCTTGTTGTTGCAGCGGGCGCTACATTGCATGGGAACTGCATAATGGATGAAGAGCGCGCAGCAAAAACATCAAAGCGCGGTCGTGCAAAGATTGAGGAGGCAACAGAAGAAGAGCTTGAGGAAGTGGAGGAGCGTGAGTTGGAATTAGCATAGGCCCTTCGGGCAACTGAAAAACTTAAGAACTAAAGAACTGAAGAACTCACGCACTGACATTGGTAGTTGCGTACATGAGATTGCTGAGTTCATACGTTCTTCAGTTCTTCGGTTCATACGTGTAAATATGTATATTTACCTCTACGATTCTTTTCTTAAAGATAAAAAACATAAACCACAGCTTTCGGCATATGAAAACCGATTGACAGATTTTGGTATTTTTGGAAAAATCGTACGGATTACGCGTTTTACAAATCCGCATCGCATCATCGAAGATGAGGCTCGGCGCGGAGCAAAGACAATTGTGATGGTAGGGAATGATGATACATTTGCTCGTGTGATTTCTCGCGCAGCAGATGTAAAAGGTTTAACATTTGGTTTTTTGCCAGTCGGAGAAAATAATTCTGTTTCTGAATTACTGGGGATTCCAGCAGGAGTGGAGGCTTGCGATATTCTCGCTCGTCGCAGGATTGAGAAGTTAGATGTCGGAACATTCAATGATCGATTTTTTTTCAGACGAATTTCAATGGTGGGAAATCAATTCGATTTAGTGTGTGAAGATAAATATGCGATCGGGCCGCAAGGAAGAGAATCAGAAGTTGAAATTTGCAATCTCGGCGTTCCATCCTGGATCGATGAACCAACTCCAGGAATGCTCAAACCCCAAGACGGAAAATTCACCATGTTCATGCGACCATCGAAAAAATCATTCTTCGGAACAAAGTTTGTGAAACCCAGCATGATTCAGGTAAAAAAAATCCGAGCAAAATTTGCACGTCCTGTTGTTGTTTCAGTTGATGGCGTTACAAGTAAAGAAAAGCACATGGAAGTACAAGTGAGTCGGAAGAAGTTTAAAATTATTGTGGGGAAGGAGAGGAAGTTTTGAAAATCGTAATGCGTAATGAGTAAAGCGTAAAGCGTAAAGCGTAAGCGGTATCGGCGAAGCCGATATATTAATATGTCGAGCTTCGCTCAACCTCGTTTCCCTCATTACGCTTTACGAGTTACACTTTACGCAAGTTCGCGCGGGTGGTGAAATTGGTAGACACGCAGGCTTGAGGGGCCTGTGGTCATTGCGACCGTGGAGGTTCAAGTCCTCTTCCGCGCATATAAATTAACAAGGTTAACGCCTTGTTTTTTTGTTGACATAAAACAAGCTTGGCAGTAAGGTGCTCGCGGAGGTCATTACATGCCAGAAGAAAGAAAAATAGTCGCACTCATCTTTGGTGGAAAATCCGTTGAGCATGAGATTTCGGTGAGATCTGCATACACCGTCATGGAGGGTCTGTTAAAGGCGGGGTTCGGTGTGGTATTGGTGGGAGTATCCACACAAGGTGAATGGTATATCATCCATAAGAAAAGATTCAATAAGGAAGTAACTTGTGTTGAGGATGTAATTTATTTTACGAACCAAGTATATATGTTCCCAGGCGGAAAAGGAGAGATTCGATACATACAGGCGTCTGGGCAATTACATGTAGTCGATGTCGTATTTCCGCTCATTCATGGAACGGGTGGCGAAGACGGTTCTCTTCAGGGTTATCTCGAGCTTGTTGATGTTCCATATGTCGGGTGTGGTGTGCAAGCATCTGCAGCATGTATGGACAAGGTACTCACCAAGCGAATCTTAGAAGAAGAAGGTTTGGAGGTTGCGCCCTACAAAGTAACGTATGCTGATGACCCATGCGGATCACTTACGTTTGACGATGCATGCGAGACACTGTATCCGCCGTTGTTTATAAAACCAGCGCGATGCGGATCTTCTGTGGGCGTGAGTCGTGTGACAAATGAAGAAGAATACGATGCAGCATTAGCGCATGCATTTCAATTCGACACAGAAGTACTCATCGAAGAAGAAGTCAAAGGGCGGGAATTGGAGTGTGCTGTGTTGGGCGGGGTTGATCCAATAGTCACAACTCCCGGAGAAATCAAATCGGCATCAGGGTTCTACTCGTATGATGAAAAGTACGCGGGAGGCGAAGATGCTGAAGTATGTCTCGGAACAGACATTGGAATCGAGAATGAGGCCGCCATAACGTTTCAGGCATGGAAGGCATTTGTCGCATTAGGTTGTAAGGGAATGGCACGTGTAGACGTATTCTTCACAGAAGATAAAAAGATCATCTTCAATGAAGTAAACACTATCCCAGGATTCACATCGATTAGTATGTATCCAAAATTATTCGAACATTGTCAGGTCGAGTTGCCAGATTTGCTGACACGACTCATTGCTGCAGCAGAATACGAACACGCGGAAAAGCAGAAATTGCAGAGAACACGCTGAAGATCACAACAGGGAAACGATCCCTGTTTTTTTATTGACCATGCGCCACGTGGGGCGTATGGCAGGCAAGTGACGGTTGACATATAGTCGTATGTGCGATAAGCTGCGGTCTTGATCTTTTTATAACAAGGGGAAAACATGAAAGTACACATGCAGACAGTGTTTGTGCTGGGAGCTCGCGATCCGGAGATGGATTTCATTCGAAGATTCCTGCAAGAGAACGATCTCAATTTCATGCATGCATGTGTGAGTGGAGATCGTGTTGACCCAGGATCAGCGTATCCAAGTGCAAATGGTGATGGTCCGACTGCACCGACAGTAAAGCACCATCAAGTATGGATCGAGTGCGCGCCTCCGGGCGGAAAAGAACTTCTCAAAGAAATGGGAATTCCATGTATCGACCATCATCATCCGGGTGATCCGGGATATGATGTAAAGCCTGAAGATCATCACAAGGGTTCGAGTATCGGACAGCTTCACGCAATGTTGGGAATGGAGCTTTCGTCAGAAGCACGTTTAGTTTCAGCGATTGATCATTGTGTTAACGCAGCATATCGTAAGGAATGTCCTGATATAGATGTAGATGCATTGTTTGAATATCAGATACAAGGCATATGCAAGCGAACGGGAAAGCCGCGGGAAATCATAGCTGAAAAGATTGATCAGTATCAGCGAATCTTATCTGTATCACCGCCAAAACCATATAAAACTCGCGCTGGTGTGTGTTACGTTCATGAATTTCTCAAAACCACCCTCACGACATTTTGGGAATTTCTCTGTTTTCGTGAGGCAGCTCTAGCAGATCGCGCGACAGCAGCTGTACTCACACAGTTCAAAGAAAATGGATGTAGCCCAGAGAGAAAGTTGATGGTGGTTGGACATCCAACGCCAGATTTCATCGAGCGATTTACGGGCGGAACCGATCTGTATCCAACAGTGAAAAACAGATTTGGTGTTCCTGTTCGGGGATATTGTGGTGGTTATCCAGAGCCAGAAGAAAAGAAGGGTTGTCTGTATGTGGGTCGCGGCGTCGCATATGAAACTATGATGACGCACCTCATGGGAGATGATTTTGTTAAAGTAGGAAGTACGGATGATAAGTTTGAAGTAAAGATACCCATCGCAAATTGCAACAACACATATCAGCCATGGACATTCTGTGTGAGGGGGTAAGCAACGAGGCTACGGCCTCTTTTTTAATATTGACATGTATTGAAAATAGTGCTAGGTTAATGAGCAGAAAGAAAGGTCATTGCATACAGAGAGGAATAAAGTGTCAAAACGAGATTACACAAAACAGCGACGAGAGCGGACGCCTGCACTCATTGAGTTGGTTCAGCTTGGGCTTACTAATCCACAGATTGCACAAGCATTGAGTGTCAGTGAGTCGACCGTGCAAAAAGATATTGTGCTTCTGGGTGGTAGGAAAATATTTCCACATAAACCAGAAAAGTCCGATGTCTTTACGGCGGTGCTCAAAAGGTACGCACGATTAATTGCAGACAAGGAAGAGAATTCGATCATACAAGATGCATGTACGCGGGTTTTGCAAGAAGAAAAAATCCTGAACCTGTTGAGTGGTATAAGTTTAGCGATGTCGACAGTAACAAGGCCGGCCTATCCAAAGGAGATGGAGGGGTATGTGCGTTTACTGTCAGCTATCGCAAAAAAAGATCTCACGCTCAAGCAGATAGATGCTCACGACCTGCAGATGTGCAAGGCATTTATGAGCAGGTATTGGCGCAGATATCTCGAGGGGATCGCAGCAGAAGAAATTGACGCACCGGCATCTCATGGGAAACTTGTAGACGATATTCTAGTACGATATGTGAACAAACGTCGCGCACATATTATGCCGGTGTGGCCGGATAATGCACGAGAAATTGTGGATGGTGTGTTGAAAAGACTTCCAGGGAGAGAAGAAGATATCGTGCGCAAGCGATATGGATGCAATGATCCGGTAATGACCCTCGAACAAGTTGGGGAGTGTTATTTTGTAACAAGAGAGCAGATCCGAGAATTGCAATCTCGAGCATTGAGGAAGTTACGACATCCGAGCAGAAAGAATAAGCTGGGGCCACTCTTCAGATCATTGGTAGGGCATGTGGAGCATCTTTCAAAAGAGAACAAGGCATTGGACAAGCGACTAACAATCGCGCTCACTCCAGTAGATGAGAAGAAAACAGAAACATTGAATCTGTTAAGAAGGATTGATTCTGGAAAGGATTTGTCCATTAGAACAGTGAATGTATTTGATGTGGCAGGAATTGTATATGTCGGCGATCTTGTGCAATACAGGGAACGCGACCTTCTGAAATGTAAGAATTTTGGTCGTAAAAGCCTGAAAGAAGTAAACTATTTCTTGTTTGAAATGGGCTTGGCACTTGGCATGACACTCGACGACAGCGTCATATTGGAATTGCGCAGAATGAGAAAGACAGAAGCTCATCCTGCATGAAAATCACAACCTCACTACGGTGGGGTTTTTGTTTGATGAGTATTGACATGTGGCATATCAGGTGTTATTATGTCTGGGTGACTAAAATCACAATTATTATATGAAAAACGAATATCACAACTTGATGTTAACGGCAGGGGCAATGACCCCTCGTTTTGATGCTTCGCTTGTGCGTGGTGATCTTGCGATTGCCAAAACATCTGCGACGAAACCCCGTTGTGATATGAAATACTTTTGTTAAATTAAACAAAACATGTCACCACAGGGATCCGTCGCAACCCGACGGATTTTTGATCGCCACATCTAGGCGATCAACCATGCACCCTTGTGGTGCATGGTATAACCGGTGGTAGTGATATTGACACAGGTCAAAAAAACTGCTAATTTGGACAGTTCTTTACAAGAGGTGAACAGTGGAGAAGATTGAAGAGCAGAAAGTACCAAAAACATTCAGAGAATATTTTGGTGTGATGCGAGAAAGCATTCATGTGTATTCATGGGTGTGGCGTGAAATGATTAATGACGAGAGCAAGTTCTATGCAAAACGCATGGTCGCGATTCTAGGATGTGCCTATCTGGTCTCGATGACAATGCCATTTCTCATTGGCTTGATCGTCGATTGTTTGGTGGTTCAAGATCTCACTACAGCGGTGTATTACATCGGTGCGATCGCTTTTACATTGTTTTTGTCGCGTGGATTGGGATCATTCTATTTCGTGCGAATGCGAGAATTCATTCTCGGCGAAAACATGAAATCACTTGAAGAGAAAAGCAATAAATTGTTTTTCGAGAAATCTCTCGGTCAGCATTTGCGTGAGCATGATGAACTGTCCGCAGCGAACGTCGAAAAGGGACGTGGGCGTGTGCATGAAATTCAAAACATGTTGTTGTTTGAAGGTGTTGACGCCATTCTCTCATTAACTATCGCCATGGTTTTTCTGTCGATCCTCTCATGGGTCGCAGGTGCGATCATGTTGGTTGGGATGGTCGTGTACTTCGGATGGACGCTCTACTTGAATCTTCATGTGGCGCAAGTATGTGTTCCGCTTGAAAAACAATTTCGAGCGCTGAATCGACATCGTGTCGAGCGGTGGGAGCAGATCGAGCGCGTGAAAACATGTGCGAAAGAAGCTGAAGAGCATGCGCACATGGAAAACTGGTTCAAGAATATTATCGATGAAGATCGTACATTCTGGTACTGGTTTATCAAGCACATCAACGTCCGTGGAATCTTTCATGTGACAGCGCTTCTGGCGATTTTGTATTACGGTGCAACAAAAGTTGTTGACGGAACATACGAAGTCGGTTTGTTCGTGCCATTGTTTGTATGGTCTCGCATGGTTACAGATAATTTGTGGCGTGTGGGACATATCGAGCAGCGGATGAACTGGAATATGCCAGCCGTACGATCGATGATGAAAGCACTGACGATTGAACCAGACATCGTGCAGTCAGAAAACGCAATCGAAATTACTGACGGCAAGCCGTTGCGCGTTGAGTTTAGTGGTGTTTCATTTGAGTATGATGAATCAAAAAAATCACCCTCAAAGAAACGACTGCCAGTTCTCAAGAACGTTAGTTTCGATGTAAAGCCGGGTGAAGTGGTAGGACTGCTTGGAAAAAGCGGCGCTGGAAAAACCACAATCATGCGATTGCTACAGCGTGGTATGGATCCAACTCATGGAAACATTCGCGTGAACGGGATCGATCTCAAAGATCTCAACATGCAGTCAGTACTCGAGCAGATGGGATACATCGCGCAACAGTCCGCCGTGCTTTCCGGAACACTTCGATACAACTTGTTGTATGGCATGCTTCCTGAAGAACGAGAGAAAGTTACAGATGAAATGCTCTGGGACATGATGCGCAAGCTGGAAGTAGATTTCGGCGATCGTCTCACAGATGGATTGGATACAAAAGTTGGGAAAAAAGGTGTGAAGCTCTCCGGTGGAGAAGCACAGCGCGTGATGATCGCAGCAGCGGTTCTCAAAAACCCCAACATGATGATCATCGATGAAGCAACAAGCTCACTGGATTCCACGACAGAAAAGTCTGTGCAAAAAGGTTTGGCGCAAGTGCTACAAAGTGGCATGAGCGGTTTGATCATTGCACATCGACTTTCCACCGTCCGAGACATCTGCGACAAGTTCGTTGTCATGCGACCTTTGGGAGAATTGGTCAACGGCGACTCCCAAGTCGAAGCGATCGGCTCCTCATTTGAGGAACTCTGGGAAACATCTCCTACATTCCGCCGACTCGCGACCGATCAAGGAATCGTCATCTCACAATAGTGCAACAACGAGCATCTACGGATGCTCGTTTTTTAGTATCTAAAAACCGCCTCAAGAAGACGGTTTTTAGCGTGGAGCCAAGGGGAATCGAACCCCTCAATTCCGAGCGGTGACCTCGAAGTCCGCACCTTGCGGTGGCCCCAAGGATGGCTCCACGAAAGGATTATATCAAGAATATACAAACAAAAAAAACAACCGAGCTTGCGCTCGGATGTTTCGAAGGTCAATTGACTTCGAGGTCACCTACACAAATCATACGAAATTTTTTTTCATATGTCAAACAATCTGAGGTATCTTGCAAAAAATCGCACAATTACGTATACTATCGACGTCAATTCTTTGCCCTTATAGCTCAGTTGGTCAGAGCAACGGACTCTTAATCCGTGTGTCCTTGGTTCAAATCCAAGTGGGGGCACCATTTTATTCCACTCAGCTAATAGAAGAGGGGACGCTTAGCTCAGTTGGCCAAGCCGAAGGCGAAATATATAAATCCGGCTCGCCACAGACATCATAGTAATCTCGAATGTGCGGCATGTAATAATTTAATATGGACGCTTAGCTCAGTTGGTTAGAGTATCTCGTTTACACCGAGAGGGTCGTAGGTTCGAATCCTACAGCGTCTACCAAAAAACCATCTCTCGCAGATGGTTTTTTGTTTGAGCAATAATCTTGACAATGCACAAAAAAAGTGGTCTAATAAAAAAGATCTTTCACAACAAAAAAGAGGTAAAAGATGGGTGTAAATCCATTCACACACCAAATCGATTGCCTAAATGCATTGAGATATCATTTCGATGAGGGTAATGAATATGGTTTGGTTGTCATGGCCTCCGGGCTTGGCAAAACAATTATGGTCGGGTTATTCATCCAGAGATGGATGAAGAAAAATAACGGCCGTGTGCTGTTTCTGTTGGATCAAGCAGATCCACTATTTCAGTCACGCAATGAATTCAATCGCGTGTTCGAAAGCGGCGCCATGTCATATGGCATGCTCAATGGACAAGAGAAAACCAATGTCGAGAATGGGCAAATCGTTTTTGCGACGTTCCAATCCATGCGCGTGCAAGTCGCCGCAAGAACCATCAAACCACATGCATTTGGATTGGTTGTTGTAGATGAAGCACATCACGGACAAGCAGTTACATATCGCGAAGTTATTGAGTATTTCAATGCGCAGCGAATCGGACTAACTGCAACGCCAGATCGAGAAGATGGAAAAGATATTGAGGAGATTTTCGGCAACCCTGTCTTTGAGCTACGCCTCCCACAGGCGATCGCGCAAAGGAAAGTTGCAAAAGTCGAATATTATCTCAAGCATGATAATATCGATTTTAAGAGCCTCAACAAACTCATCGAATTAGTTAATGCGGGAAACAAAAAAATCACTCGTCGAGATCTTGATGATACGATCTTCCTGAAAGAGCGTCTGGAGGCGATCGCCGCTGATGTGCGTGCACAACAGCAGCATTCGAAAAAGACAATTATTTTCTGTAGATCCATCAAGCATCTCAATGAAGTCGCACAGTATTTCCCACACGCAATGCCGTATCATAGCGACATTCCTGCATCGTTGAGAAAAGCGCGACTAGCAGCATTCAAAACAGGCGATCTCAATGAGATGCTCGTCATCGATCAGTTCAATGAATGCATCAATGTGCCATCTGCGGACTTCCTGGTATTTTTACGAGGAACAGGCTCGAAGCGAATTTGGCTGCAGCAGCTTGGTCGAGGATTAAGAGATTCAACGAAAACTGTCGTGATTTTCGACTATGTAGCAAATGTCCGACGCATCCTTCAAGTGCAGAAATTGTGGGAGGATGTGGTATCTGCAGCAGGTGGCAGGGGCGATAACGACATGTTGCGCGTCAGCGGGATGAAAGTTTCATTGACGCAAGAAATTGTAGACATAAAACGAATCCTCGCATATCTCGAAATGACAGCAGATGAAATGCATCTTGAGCAGGTTCGAGAGTTCAGAAGAAAACACGGTCATTGTTTCATATCAAAATCGACTACACCCAACACCACGCTCATGAACTGGGTAATGGGGTGTCGGACACGACGTCGGAAAGATGCATTGTCGAAATGGTTGTTTGAAGAGCTCGATAAGTTGGGATTTGTGTGGGATGTAATTGCATACATGCACAGAGTAAGAATTGAGGAGCTAAAGGAATATAAAAGAAAGCACGGACATGTGAATGTTCCGGTCAAATCAGGAGTAGACAATCAGCTGGGTCAGTGGGTATCCACCTGTCGACGTAATAGAAAAAAAGACATGTTGCCGCAATGGGTTATCAAAGAGCTGAACACACTCGGATTTGTGTGGGACATGAAGCGCTACAAACACACGTGCAGACTCAATGAATACAAAGCGTATATCAATGAACATGGTGATGATCTGGGTGCGATGCGAAAGGGCGGGCACAAGAAATTGTGCGCTTGGGTATCTAATAGTCGTAGAAACAAAAAAATGGGAAAACTTCCCAAGTGGTTGATAGATGAGTTGGATGACATTGGATTCGCATGGGATGCGATAGATCGAAAAGACAAAAAGAGACTTGCTGAGTTACGAGTGTATGTAGCTATGCATGGCAGCTGTGCGGTCAAAGGCAGCTCAAAAGAGATCAAGAGATTGAGAAATTGGGTTGGAAGTTGCAAGCAAAGAAAAAAGAAGGGCAAGTTGCCGAAGTGGCTTATTCGCGAACTCGAAAAGTTCGGGATTGCATGGGATGAAAAACACCTAAGACAGACGAAGCAACTTAAGGCGCTCAAAGCATATCACAAAAAGCACGGTGAATGTCTCGTAGAAAAACCAACTCCAAAGTACAAATCGTTGGCTCATTGGGTTCGGTATTGCAGAAGAAGGAAAAGAGCTGGAAAGCTGGAGCAGTGGTTGATTGACGAACTGAATGAATTGGGATTTACGTGGAGTGTAAACAACGAAAGACACAGGCTCCGACTAGCCGAACTAAAAGAGTTCAGGAGAGAAACAGGAGACATGTCGGTACCACGATCCACAAAGCGGTACAGCAAGTTGGAACAGTGGATGAACGGCGTAAGGCGATCCAAGAAAAAGGGGGGCCTGCCAGTTTGGCTGATTGCAGAGCTCGATGAACTTGGGTTTGTGTGGGATGTGGTCGGCCAAAGAGATGAAGAAATGATTGTGCAACTCATGGCGTATAAGGAAGCCAACGGAGATTGCCTCGTATCATTGAGAGATAAGAAGAATGCAAAACTCGGTCGATGGGTAGTAAATCATCGACAGAGCAAAAAGAGAGGTGAGTTGTCAGACAAACTGATAAAACAGCTCGACGAAATTGGTTTTGTGTGGGATGTGATTGAATACAATCACCGGCAGCATCTCGCTGCGCTCAAGAAATTCAAACAAGAGTATGGCAACTGTAATGTGACAAAAAAATTGAGTACAAATCAGGTGCTGATCGATTGGGTCTACAGATGCAGATCCAAGAAAAGAAGAGGCAAGCTCCCACAATGGCTTGTGAACGAACTCGATGCGCTGGGTTTTAGGTGGTAAGCCGTCAATCCAGAACATGAGAATATCCTGCGTTGGACAGATGTCTAGCGCAGTTTTTTTATTGACGAAAATGAGATTTTTAGAGATGATGTGAGGTGAGGGATCCCTCGGCTTCGCTCGGGATGACAAGAAGAGCGGGACTGACCGTGTGTCACGTAGGGTGCACGGCAAGCAAAACATATGAATCAAAAAACATCATGGTTTAAAAAGTTATTTCGAGTTGGTCTGAAGGAGGTTGTGTTGCGATTTCCTTTTGCGGTGATTGCTGCGATAACAGCGGCAGGATTATTATCGTATGTGACATGGGAAGAATGGGAGGAGAGAATTCCCGCAATCTATTCTGCAACGACACTCACTACAACAATCGGCATAGTATTTTTCACAGCGCTCGTATTATTCGCGGAAAGAAAAAAAGCGCACACATTAAAATGGCAAGTATTCGGACTCATTCCGCTCGCAATATTTTACATCAGCATTTACGGACATCTTTCAGTAGAAGATTTCCCGCCATACCCCATGGCGCTCTTCACAATGTTACTATTCGCATCATTCGCATTTTTGATGATCAGCGCATACATTCACAAAAAAAACGAACTCGGATTTTGGCAATTTTCAAAATGGCTTCTGCTTCGGATGTTTCTCGCAATGTTTTCATCTGTTGTATTATTCGCAGCACTAAGTCTTGCAATAGTTTCTGTCGATAAACTTTTTGGTGTAGATATTGATGATAAATATTATCTGATTCTATGGGAATGGATCGCCATAGTCTTTGCGCCGATCTTCGTATTACTCGGCGCAAAAAAATTAGCAGAATATGACAGCGACACAGCATTCCCCGAAATCGTCCGAAAATTCGCGTATTATATTTTAAGTCCAATTCTCGTCGTGTATTTCCTCATCCTATACGCATACATGGCAAAAATTCTTTTCTTCGTACGAGAATGGCCCGAAGGAAGTTTAGCACTCCCCGTAATTATCTATACATCAGTTGTCATAGCGACAATGCTCCTCACCTTTCCATGGTATCGACGCGAACAAACAACAACAGGAAATAAAACACTCAAATATTTATTTTTCTCTGTCATTCCGGTATTGCCAATGTATTTCATCGCGCTCGGAATTCGTATCGCAGAGTACGGCATAACAGAAATGCGATATCTCGGCGTGGCGGTCGGCATTTGGTTCACATTTGTCATTCTCTCTTCACTCATTACAAAATTCCAAAATATTCGTGTGATGTTTGGTACGCTGGCCGCAATTATTTTTCTCTCTGCTGTCGGACCGTGGAGTATGTTTAGTGTATCGTACATCTCACAATCTAATCATCTATCCCGAGTTTTGGCAGAAGAGGGGTTGCTTGAGCCAGATGGAAAATTCAATAAAAAATTGTACGATGCAAGGTCTTACGAGGAAAACGAAGAAATAGATGATACTGCGCGATATCTCTCAAATTGGCATTCATTCAGTCGAGTACAAGATATATTTCCGGTGAATTATACTATTTCTGGTGTAACTCCAAGCGAGCAAATCAGCGAAATGCTAGAAATAGACAGCCCAATAAAAATAATAGGAAATGCGTTTCATTATTACTCACAATATGCTGAAGATGCATATGACTTAGAAGGGTATGATCGGATGTGGGTGATGTCACCGCAAAGAGAAGATGAGGTGGTGATCGATACAAAGGATCTGAAAATCATCGCACAAGATCAAAAAATCATCGTGACAATTGATGGCACAACACTTGAAAAAGACATCTCAGCATTCGTAACAATTGCTGAAGATGATCTCAAGCGTGAATTCATCGAAGATAATAGTCCATTCATATGGAATTTACAAAACGATTCACATCGCATAAAAATGTTGGTACAAGGCATGTTTGGACAACTAAAAAATGAAAAAATTACCAGTCTAGATATAGAAGGAGTAGTGTTTGTTGGGAGAAAATAGGGGGGAATAAAAAAATGTGATATACTGGGGAACTAATAAATGAGGAGAATTATGCCCCCAAAAAAGAAAGCAAAGAGAAGTCGATCAACAAAAACTTCATCAGCATCCGCAGTTGCAGTGCATGCAACAGTTGGGCAAAAAATTGGAATAGCTGTAGCATTGCTCGCAGGATTCGCAGCAATCGCAGCGGGATTTGCAGCAATCCCTCGTGGAGAGCGACCAGCACGAGATGATGGAAGATTGCCAGCACATAACGAACAACGTCAGGCACAAAATGAACGCACGTCAGAAAGACGTCAGCCAGCGCGCGAGGAAGCGAGACAACCAGAAAAAAAGAAAGTATTCTTTGGTCTGTTTTCAGTAAAAGATAAATCACAAGAAAAAGAAGAGAATAAAGAATCAGAAGAATATGGAGAACTTGAAAAACCAGAAACAGAACAAAAATCAGATGCCTTACTTGCAGCGGAAGTAGTAGAGCTATCTGTCGATGCGGCAGACACCTCGGGGAAATTAAGAACAGGGCAAGAATCATTCAAAGTATTAGGCGCAAACATGAAAGCGACTGGAGAGGCACTGAAGATTTTCAAAGTTTCATTTCGAATAAAATCATTAGGTAATACGCCGATGAAAGAAATAGATGGGCTATTGCGAGATTTTGAACTGCACATAGATAATAAGCCAGCAAGTACAACCGTCGTATCAGCAAATAATGGAATGATTACATTCGAAGGCCTTGCTGACGAAATTATTCCAAAGGGAGGAGTTAAGCATTTTGATTTGTACGCACAACCACTTAACGCATGGTTCCTAGATCAGTCTGACATCGGTCAACCATTTTCAGTGGAGCTCGATACGACTTTTTCACCGCCACTGATGTACCCATGGTCTTGGAATTCAAATGCAGAAGTTAAGTTCGAAGGAAAAGCTGAATCACAACCATACACATTAAGTCGAGCAGAATTATCAGCGTTTTTTGGACTCGCTTACCCAGTTGCAACACCAGAAGGGTTTACATCAAAAAGCAGCGAGCAATTGATAGCGATTGTTCATGTGCCGAATAAATCCGAGGATGGTTATGAGGCGATGTTGGAAGATTTTGCTATCGACATTAATCACAATGTACAAAGTTCAGGGATGACAACACTGAAAGTATATAAAAACTCTATAGATAACTCTCAATTGTTAGCAAGTTCAGAAGTATCATGGTCAGATATAAATGGTAAGTTTGTGTTCCAAGAAGATTCATTCAAGGATACAGCGTTAGCTCCTATGGCAAGTCACTATGTATATGTGACAATGGACACATCAGATCCAAGCGTAAATTCAACAACATCATTATGCGTGACGCTTAATGAGCAAGCACAGTGGGGTGATGGAGTAAAAACATATTCGACATTCGCACATACAGGAGGAGGAACTAAATGTATGATGTATTAATCTAAGTAGTATGCCAAAGAAAAAAGGATCAAAATCAAAAACAGTGCAAAAGGTTTCAGTCGGACAAAAAGTACTAATTGCTGTGGGGCTCGTTGCAGGGCTTGGTGCGATTGCTGCAGGCGCTGGTTCATTTGATTATGAAAGAGCACAACGAAAGCGCGCATACTACAAAGAACAGCAGTTGAAAAAAACAATGCAAAAAACATCGCAAAACAAAACTGCGCAAACGGTACAGACTGCACAGAAGAAGTTGGCATATAAGCGCGTGTATCCGGGGATGTTGATCAAATCACCTCAACTTTCAACACTTTACTATGTTGCGGAGGATTTCAAAAAACATGCACTGCCAAATGAGGATGTTTTAACATCGTGGTATAAAGTAAAGGGCGGGGGATTTGGAAACAGCATTACATGGATTCCGCTTGATCAGATGAATAAGATTAAGGTGGGTGAAAATGTGCGTATTCGTCCGGGATATCGTCCAGTAAAAATCACATCAGATCCAGGCGTATATACGATTTCAAAGGGTGGAGTATTGCACCAGATTGTGACCGAGGCTTTGGCAGTACAATTGTACGGACCAAAATGGGCACTGAAGGTTGTCGATGTACCAGATGCATTTTTCATGAATTACACAATAGGAGATCCGATCGTATCTAAGAATTCAGAATTCGCACCGGCAAAACAGCTTATTGCAACGCCGACAATCGACCATGATCTCGGGCTCAAATAAGAAATATGAGGAAAAACCCACTTTGACAGCATAGAGTGGGTTTTTGTTGTAATGAACTAAGAATGACCAATGATCAAACAACAACGATCAAACAAATTCCAGTTTTCAAATCCCAAGCTCTAAAAAAGCACGATCATGATGTTTGGAATTTGAGATTTGTTTGAAGTTTGGTGCTTAGGAATTGTTATTTATTTGAGGTTATGTGGTTACGTATGAAAAAAAGCGCCGCTATCAAACTTTTGTTGGTGGGATGTTTAGTTCTGTTGCCTCTTCTCATCACCCCATGGGCGCTCGATCCATTTGAGATCGATAAAGTTATTTTGGCGCGCATCATTGGCGCAGTTGCGTTTATTTTATTTGTCACAAAAAAAGGAACATCATGGATTCCAAAACTAGATTATAAAGACCCTGGATTTTGGTATCTCATGTTAATTGCATGGTCAATCATCGCAACAATATTTTCCATAAATCCATTTCGATCAACATTCGGATCAATGCTCCGCGGCGGGGGGTTACTCACTATTCTCTGTTCATTTGGATTGTATGTCGGCTTGCGGTCATACGGAGCGCTCTCTGAAAAAACAAAACAAAACATCGCGCTCTATGCAACATACACATCAGGCGCAATCATCGTGCTGTCTTTTTTCCAATACCTCGCACAAAGCCATCTGTATGTAGATGTTGAGCTCGTAACAACCGGCGCACCATTCCAGCTTCTGCGCATCCCAGGAACATTCGGACATCCGCTGTATTTCGGCATATATCTCGCAGCAATGCTACCGATGGCATATTACGCATATAAAACATCCAAAAAACAGATCATTCCCATCATAATCGCGGCATCATATATCGCAATATATTTCACACGCGCTCGCATCGCCATGATCGCCGCAAGCATACTCGCCATAATTTTCATCCTCACAAAATTAAAAAAATACAAAAAAATCATCATCACAAACGCAGTTGTTTTGGGAGCAGCAATTTTGATAATCAGCCCATCATTGCAACAAACTATCATCAGACCAGAATCATTATTTGTCAGAATGCAGGAATGGCAATTCGCAACAAAAACAAATTTGGAGAGCCCAATTTTCGGATATGGATTTGAAACATATGATGAAATTTCAATTTCTCGAGATCGTCATCCTCATGAATTAGACGATGGGCTTGCAGATCGTGTGCATAATATATGGCTCGACACGTCATGGAATATTGGATTTCCAGGATTGATATTTCTGATCGGATTATTCTCAGCGGCATATTATATGCTTCGTCGGACAAAAGATTCATGGGAAAAAATGATTGGCCTATCGCTCCTCACATACCTCATTGTCATGCAGACAAGTTTCGATTTCAGTTTCACCTATCTCTTATTCCCATTCCTCCTCTCTCAAATCACCCCTCTCAAACAATCCCGCGATCTGGATCGCGGGATTATGCGAGGGTTTGGGGTGGTGGTGTTTGCGTTGTTATTGAGTACGCCCGCGATATCAAACGCAATGATGTTCAAGGGAATCGATTATCTCACCACCGGCGAATTTGAAAAAGAAGCAAAGCTCTATCAAAACGCACAAAAAATAAATCCAACGTGGCCAGATATTTCCATGGCTGAAGCAGAAAGTTGGTATGCGCGTTCTGTTGTCGAGCCAGAAAATATTGAAGAAAATAAACAAAAGGCAAAGCAATTAATGGAAAAAGCGAGAAAGAGAGGCTTGCCTTTGTACTACAAAGCTTCATTTGAGGAGTAAAAGATGGTACAATGGTCTACAAAACAAAATAAACATATGATTCCTATCCCAGATTTCGGCGCAGCAACGCCATACGTATACATCTTAGTCGGCATCGCGATTCTTGTTGTAGTATTTGTCTACATGAAAAAACTCGGCATCATCAGTGGTGGTGGAGGAGGCTCAAAAAAATCAGCACCCGGAGAGGTCCCGTTTGGATTTGATCTTACAGAAAAAGCATTACAAGGTGGTGTGGATCCAGTTGTAGGACGAGCCGAAGAAATCGATCGCGTCATTCATATTTTGTCACGACGAAGAAAAAATAACCCACTATTAATCGGCCCAGCTGGTGTAGGAAAAACTGCGATTGTAGAAGGTCTTGCGTTAAAGCTCGCCACAGACGACATTCCAACAAATTTACAAGGTAAAAAATTGTGGGTATTAAATATCACAGATTTATTATCAGGCACAAAATATCGCGGAGAATTTGAAAAAAGAGTAACCGCGCTCATCCAGCGAATCCAGGGAATGAATCGCATGATTATTCTTTTCATTGATGAATTACACATGCTCGTACAAACAAAAGGAACAGAAGGAGCGGTAAATTTCACAGATGTATTGAAGCCAGCACTCGCTCGGGGAGATTTGCAGTTAGTGGGTGCGACAACTACAAAAGAATACGAAGAATTTATTAAACCAGATGAAACACTCGAACGAAGATTTCAATTAGTGACAGTTGATGAGCCAAATGTAGAAGACGCAATAACAATCTTGTTAGGAGTAAAAGTAAATTACGAAGATTATCACGATGTAGATATTGAAGAAGATGCAGTTAAGGCAGCAGTAAGATATTCTCACGAGTACATTAAAAATCGCCGACTTCCAGATAAAGCAATCGATTTGTTGGATGAGGCATCAGCAACAGTGAAAGTCCGCGAAAATTCAGCACCTGATTCAGCGGTGGCATTATTACATCAAACATCATATGAAGTACGATGTGATTTCGATGAATGTCCACGCGAGTTGATGAAATTAAAACAGGAACTTGCATCACTCAAACAACAAGAACAAAAACGAAACACACGACCACAATTAGAAGCTTTGAGAAAACGAGAAGTTGATGTTGTTGCAAAGATAGAAGAAATCGAAAAAGATTTAATGAAAAAAGAAGGTCGACCAAAAGTTACAGCAGACGAGATTAAGAAAATTGTCGCGATGTGGGCAGGTGTACCAGTATCGCAACTACACTAAAAACATATGGGAACAATACTTTGGGGATTAGGAATCATGCTATTTGGAGCTTTGATGACAGTCAAAGCACGATCGATGCAAGGAATTTTCGGAAAAGTAAATTGGGCTGAAGCTAATTTACGTGGAGGAACTGCGCAGTTTTATAAATTATTAGGAATCGTCATTGCGGTCGTGGGTATTCTTATCGCAACAAGCTTGATTCAAAGTTTAGTACTCAAACTATTAACCCCGTTGTTTAAAGGATTAGGTTAGTATGATGAAACTGAAAGAACAAACAGAAACACTTTCTGCGCAAACCATAATAAAGCGTGCAGGAATTAAAAAGGGAATGCATGTCGCTGAAATCGGAACAGGTGGCGACGGTCATGTTGTGTTTCCTGTGGCAAAAAAGGTAGGGGAAGAGGGTCGTGTATATGCAATTGAGGTACAAAAGAATTTATTGGATTTACTTGAGAGACGTTCGGTAGATATGGATCTTCACAATGTGGATTTCATTCATGCGCATGCAGAATTGATCAACGGAACAACTTTACCAAATAACACAGTAGATCGAATTATATATGTGAACACGATGCATCAGATGGATAACAAAGAAAATGCACTCACAGAAGCTGCTCGAATTCTCAAGCAAGACGGGGAAATATTGATTATTGATTGGGGAAAACAAAAAGGCTGCCCACATCCTTCATTAAAAAATTATTGCTTTGACCCGGAGGATTTGGCTCCGATCTGGAAAAAAGCGAATCTTGTGCACATTGACACATTCGATGTGAGTCCGTATTATTGGGGCACAGTATTAAAGCACGCATAAACACATGGACTTCGCACAAATCTTTACGTGGTATTTTTGGGCATATAAAGCAACGCCCATGCAACCCCGCACCATGCTCATCATGGCGCTTGTTTTTGCTGGGGCAATTGCACTGGGAATCGCTATTCGTTTAATCTCAAACAGCAAGAAATTTTCAGGATTACAAAAAGGACAAATGCGCATCTTCATCAAACCGTTGATTGTTTTCGGATGTGTTGAATTAATTTTCTTATGGATGCATTTTGAGCGCATTCCATATTTCTCACGACGCATTTGGTTCCTCTTCATTTTGTTGATCACAATTTATTGGATCGCGCAGCGCGGACGAAAAGCCTACAAAGTATTTCCAGAACAGATTCAAAATAATGTTACAAACGATCGTGACAAATACTTGCCAAAGCAGGCGTAGTAGGGATATGTCTAATCTCGGAAAAACAGGTGAGCAGATTGCTGCTCACTTTTTGGTTAATAAAGGATATGAAATTTGTGTACAAAATTATTGGACGAGGGTGGGGGAGATAGATATCGTTGCGCTTAAGGATGATGTTCTGGTATTTGTTGAAGTGAAAACAAAATCAAAAACAACTCATGGCGAGCCGCATCAAGCGGTAACGCCAGAAAAAATTCAGAAGATGATGTCGGCTTGTCGATTATATTGTCAGGAGTTTCCTCCAGGGGATTTTTTTATTCGTTTGGATGTTGTTTCTATTGTGTGTGATAAGGAGAGGGGTGATGCTTTTATAGAACATTTTGAGAATATTACAGAATGATCGCAGGTTTGTAATTAAAAAAAGCTCCCACTGTGGGGAGCTCAGGAACTAGGGGCGAGAAGTGTGATGAAATGTCCTTCTCTTCGAGATAAAGAAGATGTTGCTAATAATCCGAATGTGAAGACCAGACTCCGCCAGAACAAATTCCGGGAAGACTCGATATCTTAAATACTCAACAACTTCTTTTGCCTGGGCACGTGGCAGAATAGAGGAGAGGGCATCGTGATTGATAATAGGAGCTGCATCGAGTACTTCAAGAGTAAGTTCTTTCCCGATAGATGCTCTTATGTGCTTCATTACAGCAGCCCGATTCTTTGTCTTCGGAAACTTTTTGTAATACTTATTAAGCACATCACTCTTAATTCGCAATGTGTCAGCTTCACGTGAAGCAGTGATAACCGATCGCGGAATGAGCGGTGCTGTATCAATAACAACAGCGTTTGTAAGGGGTGGTTTGTCTTCAGGAACTGCTCGGGCTGGAGCATTCACAACTTGAGCAGCTTCTTCTACAAAGGCATGTTCTGGAATGAAGAAGATATCCTCAATTCGCGAACCATGAAGAACTTGTATGGCAAACTCAGGGCTGGCAAAAAATTCTCCATATCGAGATGGATGAACATCGACATCGAGTAAATTCAATTCCTCAATCAGACGATCATAACTAATTTGTTGCATGCCAGATAATACTGAAGAGTCTAGACGGCCCATGCTCAATTTTAGCATGCGACGAATATCCTGAAGTGCTGAAACTGTATAGTGATGTCTCACCTTTGTGATCGTCTTGGGAGACAACTTGAGAAGCGTCTGCATAACAAGGAAATCAGCAGGTTCTTCAATTCGATCCCCAAGTTCAATGACATTATCAGAATCCACAGTTTTTGGAATGGTCATGGTGTGAACAATTGGTTCAGCGGGTTGTTCGATCTCTTCGGTTGAGATTTTAGGAGGCTCGCCATCAAAGAGCGATTTTTCCTCCTTAAGAACAACGTCCACAATATAATTACCATCAAAAAACAAGAAGCAATCTGGGGCGTGATAGCACTCAACGCCTTCTTCCATATCAACATGCACATCTGGTTCTTCTTCTGGATCTGCAAATCGAGTGTCAGGATCATGAAATTGATCAAGCATGAATCGAAGTGCATCCACTAAGCGACCGCCTCGAACATTATAAATGCGAGCAAGAACCTCTGGTTCGCATCGAAGTTCTGTGGCATGGCTTCCCCAAAGTGCGCGCGGAAATCGCAGCGACAGTTTGAAGCAAGAGTCTTTGGCCAGAGGTAAGACAAACTCGACAGTATCAACCATCACAAGTTTTTTGGCTGATCCTTCACGTCGACTGCGGCGCATCACACCAACAAGCAGATCAGCAGCAGCGTGAAAATAATACTGGTGATAATCTTTAAGATCGATATCCGGTATTATTTTACGCAATGAAGCATGAGGAATACGCGACCAGGGCCAAGCGAGCAGACGATATAATTCGGTTTGCTGCTGGCGGTGAAACCATCCCTGACCAGTCTGCAAGAACGACGCGATATGTGTCGGAATTTCGATTGTCGCATCGTGATGTACAGATCTGGCATCACTAGGTTTACGATCGGCTGTATTGCGAGGAGTTGAAGGTGGTAGTTCCAGGGCATAGCCTGAAGACTCAACTAAGTGAGCCATCGTTGCCATCATCGCGGGATCAAGCACCATCATACTCACACACAAATCTTTTCCTGCACGAAAAAAATATGCGTGATTGTCGTAAAGATACACTTCGGTATCAATGCGTTTTCCCAACACAACCTTTTCTTCTGGGCTGATTTTCCGAGACCGAGCAATCTCATCACGTATAATCAGTTTAATCTGATCAATCTCCCTTCCTGAAATGTTTCGAATATTATCTCCCAGCCTGCCCTCGACTCGTTCCAAATAACGATCGACAACATGCGCCTTTATTGTGAACCGGGATCGCATTTCTTCTCCTTTTTGCAAGGGTTTTTGTAATGACCGTAAAAAATATCATATACGAATTGTACACATATGTCAACATTGACATGTGAACAGCTTTTATATATACTCTCATCACTAGTCTCAATAGACTAGCTATTTTTATAAATAAGCGAAATTATGAGTTCGTCACCCATAGCACAAGCCTTGCAGAACATTGCAGAAGAAAAAGGCTTGGATTATCAAATTGTATTAACAACGCTCGAATCAGCGTTGGCTGCTGCGTATCGAAAAGATTACGGAGAGAAAGATCAAAATATCATCATTGAATACGATCCAGAAACTGGAGGGATGAAAGTATTTGATGTGAAAGAAGTTGTAGAAGATCAGGAATTGCCAGAAGAAGATCCAGAAAATCCACCAGAACCACAATATGATGAAAACGGAGAAGAGATCAAACGATTCAATCCAAAAAATGAGATCATGATCACCGCTGCAAAAGAGGAGAAATCAGATGCAGTGATTGGTGATGTTATTCGGCGTGAATTAGAGGTACATGAAGATTTTGGAAGAATGGCTGCGCAAACAGCAAAACAAGTCATCACACAAAAATTGCGCGAAGCAGAACGTAATGCAATTTATGAAGAATTTGTTGGAAATGAAGGTACGGTCATGATGGGTTCAATTGGACGACGTGAATCACGTCATATCTTAATTGATATTGGAAAAGCAACAGCCATCATGCCATCAGATGAGCAAGTTCCAGGGGAAAATTATCGCCCAGGATCACGCATGAAATTTTATGTGGCTTCTGTGAACATGACAACTAAAGGTCCAGAAATTGTATTATCTCGAGCGCACGCAGAATTGGTTCGCGAAGTTTTCACAAATGAAATTCCAGAAATCTCTTCAGATGTTGTGCAAATCAAGGGGATTGCACGAGAGGCAGGAAATCGATCAAAAGTTGCGGTGTATTGCGAAGATGAATCAATTGATCCAATCGGTTCATGTATTGGACAGCGCGGAACACGCATTCAAACAATTATTACAGAATTAGGCGGAGAAAAAGTCGATTTGATTCAATGGTCAGAAGATCCTAAAGAATATATTATCGCAGCACTCGCACCAGCAGCAGTTATTGATGTGGAATTTAATGAAGAAGAAAAAAGCGCGAAAGTTGTTGTTGCAGCAGATCAGTTCTCATTAGCAATTGGTCGCGGCGGACAAAACGTTCGACTTGCTGCAAAACTAACAGGATGGAATATTTCAGTTGTGGATGAGTCTGGGGCAAGTGCAGGTGAGCGAAAGGAAGAAAGTGACGAGAAAACGAAAAATCAAGAAAGCGAGAAATCAGAAGAAGAGGCTTCAGAGGAACCAGTTGTTGAAGAAGAAAAAGAGGAGGTAAAAGAAGAAGCGCCAGTAGAAGAAGCAAGCGAAGAATCATCCTCCGCTAAAGCTTCGGACGACGAGAAAGTCGAGGAGGAAGAGGTAGGCGAGAAAACGAAAAATCAAGAAAGCGAGAAATCGGAGAGTGAAAATGAGGATGAGAGTGTCGAGGAAGAAAAAGAAGAAGAATCAAAATAATAACACAAACACATGGGAAATCTATTTCACGTCATTTTTTACCAACCACTCTACAACGCGTTGGTATGGTTCTATAACGTAGTGCCTGGTCAAGATCTCGGAGTTTCAATTATCATTTTGACGATTGTGATTCGAGGATTGCTCTGGCCGGTTTCAAAATCTGCAATCGAGGCACAAAAAAGCATGCAGGATTTGCAGCCAAAATTAGAAGCACTGAAAAAGGAATATAAAGATGATAAGCAAAAGCAGACAGAGAAGATCATGGCGTTGTATAAAGAGGAAAAGATCAATCCACTTGGATCATGTTTGCCACTTCTCATTCAACTTCCAATTTTCATTGCATTGTACTGGGTGTTGCGTGATGTGATCGATTCAAACAAAATGGAAGTTCTATATGGTTTCGTTCAAAATCCCGGAACAGTAAATGCAACAGCATTTGGATTTCTCGATTTGGCTGGACGAAATATCTACATCGCTCTGGCAGCTGGTGCTGCGCAATACTGGCAAGCAAGTCAACTCATCACCAAAAAACCAGAAGTTGATTCAGAAGGTTCTAAGGACGAATCAATGGCAGCATCAATGAACAAGCAGATGCGTTACACCATGCCACTGATCACAATAGTCATTGGTGCAACGCTTCCAGCAGGACTCGCATTTTACTGGTTTCTGACCACATTGGTATACGCAATTCAACAGTATTTCTTGTTTAAGAAAAAACCAAAATCCGATGAACCAGAAATAATCCCAGCAAAATAATAAAAAAGCGCCTCAATGTGGCGCTTTTTTGGTTAGAAACCAGTATTGACAATGCAATAAAAACTATGTATAGTTATTTGGTAAGTTCATTGAAAACTTTTGAAGGAGGTGCACATGGCAACCAAGAATTATTACGCTGTTCTTGGATTGACCAAGGGTGCTTCTCCCCAGGACATCAAAAGAGCGCATCGCAATTTATCCATCGATTATCATCCCGATTTGAATCCAGATGATGATACAGCGGCAGATAAATTTCGCGAGGTCAATGAAGCCTACAAAGTACTCTCCGATGCACAGCAGCGGAAGATCTACGACAACCGATCAGGTCTCGATTTGCTTCGGGGCGTGTCGTCTGCAGTCCACGAATTTTGGGCGCAGACATTTCATGTAAATTAGTCAGTTAAAGTCGAGGAATAATTGATGAGTACTCAACCCAGTGTTCATAATGAGATTGGTGATGTACGACAAGGTATTTTCAACTTCCGTAGATCACCAAAAGAAGTTGGTCGCGCACTTGCACGTTTGAGTGTCACAAATCAATCGCTGGTAGTGCGAGCTGCCTACAGAGATTTGATGACAGGCGTCAAATTGAAGCAGTATCACAACACTGCGGAGTCGGCTGGTCACAGGCTGGAGCTTGTTCTGTTGGAAGTTGGCGAGCCTCAACAGCTGATTGAACGGATGGCTGCAGAAGGTAATGCAGAAATCATTCTGAATGTTGTACGAGGTCATGCTGGAGAGTATTCCGCCATCGCGGAGCATCTCACGGTTGA
>CAZHVT010000009.1:0-15861 GCA_964536205.1 uncultured Gammaproteobacteria bacterium | reverse complement strand
GTTCGCCACAGATGCATACCAGAAATTCGAAAGCCGTCGTATATACATGACGTACACGTTGATTTGCGAAACTGATTACGACAATCAGGAAATCAACAGATTCTTTTCCGATCATTACATCGGTCAGGGTATCATGCGCTTGATCCTAGATTGTGTCGAAAAAGATGAGAACGCGGCATGTATCTGGCGCATCGCCAAGACAGAGCGCGGCATCACAGAACCGCCTGAAATCAGAGGCGAAGAAGATGAGTTCGATGACGAAGATATTCTTGCGCCAGGTCATGGAATGCACGTTGTTGACGAAGACGGAAACGATGTAAATACAGACGACGTCGCCGATGATGAGGATGACGACGAAGACGACGACTGGTAGAAAACAAGGCGGTGCAGGCTATATGCCTCACCGCCTATTTATTTTTTTTATATATAATCATATTGTGGCTGACGATATATCAGCCACAATTAGTTCTATAAAAAAAGGAATATACCATGCAACAAATGACAGTAAGCACGGCCGATGGCACGCTATTTTTGCAGCGTGTAATGGCGTATGCAGAAAATCATGACATGTTCACTGATGATGAAAAAATCGAAATGCTTGAACAAGGAAAAGTGCTGGGTGCACGCGTATGCAAACACCTCAAAGCAAATCAGGTTGATATGGGAGCCGCAGTACAGGCGCAAAGATTTGCTCGAACATTTCTATCCATCGGATTGGAAATTGAGTTTGGGAAAGATCTTCGAGGTGCAGTACGAAAGCTCAAGACAAGTCCGTTACTTGATTCATACAAGCTATGTGAAGAGCGTATCATTGATTTGCTGCGTGCTCGTAAAAAATATATGTCTCAAATCACTGGATACGTATATGTGAAAGCATGGGGTATTGAGCGAGATGTGGTATACATTTCACATGCAGCGAGCAACAAGCTATCAGGCCTGTTTTCCAACTACGCAATCCCAGGAGGTTTGGGAGAAACAGCATCAAAGTATGCAGGAAGAACGCAGGCATTTGGAACAATAGATTCATTCCAATCGCTTATGCGAGTGGAGACAGTCGTGCAGCGAGCAGTTGATGAGTTCGAGGTATCACAAGCACACATGCCATGGGATGATCTTTTCAGGCAGTGTGGTCTTGAGCGTCAGGCGCATGAGCACAGAGGTAACTTGAGTGAGGTGCTCGATAATTCCGGTATCCATTTGGGGAGTATGTTGCTGACAATGGCTGTAGGATTATTGACGAAACAAGAAGCAACACCAGCAATTCCTTGGGAAGAACTTAAAGCATTCATTCCTCGGATAATGGAAGATAATTTTGTCGACGATGCAGTTGCTGTGCTACGCACTCATCTTCAGCAAAGTGATACACAGCCTACTGCTCAAGAAATCGACACACTTATGTTGGCATTCACAGATACGTGTGATGATATGTATACCTGTTTCCCACACGAGGAAACTCGTTTTGAGATGCAGTCATGGATGTACAAAGTACATCTGCTCGCACAACCAGAAGAATTCAAGGTAGCGCAGATTAGATTCATAATGGATGCAAGTGAGTTTGAGGACCAAGATTCCATTCATGTGAATCAAATCGGTGGGTCAATCCCCGAACCAAAGTCACTTGAAGATGCAAAGTTTATCATCGATAGATTTGATTGGAGCTGTGTATACGATCCAGATGAACTTCATCGATTGATAAAGCGCATGGATCTACAATACATTATTCAGTTGATGCCATTGGATCCTAAGTTGATCAATGCATTCGCGAAACTATGGGGAACTGTTATCGACACAGATGACGCAAAAAAAATCATCAGACGTATTTTTGCAGAAGCTGATACAGATATCTGCAATGAATTAAGTCAGGATGGTATGTCATCTATTGTGCAGCACATGGACGCATCAATGATACCGACCATGCTCATGGCTTCAGATTTTGTTTTTTTGATGATTAAAGACTGGCATAACTCTGGTCATTCAATCACGATGAAAGAAGTCGATCGACACGCATTGATCCAAAGAATGATTGATGATGGCAATGACGAATTATGGGATCTGGTATGCATCGGCACAAACGAACTGATGAAAATTGGACGTCACGCAACAGACGAACAAATCACGCAAGTCGAAAAAATCATTGGACAAAAAGTCCCGCTAGATTGTCGAGGTATCGACATTTGGTAAACACGACTGCTCTACGGAGTGGTCTTTTTTTATTCAATTGTGTTATCCTAGATATGTATGAATATCTCATTCTCCAAACTCAACGGTTTTCATGTAAAAACGCAATCCGGCATGGAATTGGGTAAAATTTCAGATTGTGTGATTGATAAAAAAACACATAGCATTACACACTATGAGGTAAAAGGGGGGCATTTAGGGAGCAGAAAAACAATGCTGGTACACACATCTCAAGTAATAAAAATTGATGCTGAAGCGGTGATTGTGAAAGATGGCGTAACATTTGAAGAGTCAAAACAAAAAACTCAAAAAAATCCACCTCTGCCGCAGGGCATATTATCTTCAGATTCATGACCGACATTCTCAACACACTTTCATTTTTTAATATACTCAAACAACCACTCACGCTGGTTGAATTAACGCGCTTCAAACACGGCAAGCGTACATCGGTAGGGGAGGTATACGAGCAACTACAAAACCTACAATCATCTGGAAAAATTATTGAGCGAGAAGGACTATATGGATTATCAGAACAATGGATTGATCGCAGAATAAAAAACGATCAAGCGCGAAATCATGCATGGAAACGAATTGAAGATTTTCTACCAACACTCACAGCAAATCCACATATCCTCGCGGTCGCAGTTGCAAACTCATGTGCATTCAATAACATGACAGAAAAAAGTGATATAGATCTATTCATCGTCACGAAAAAAAATCGCGCATGGCTTGCTCGACTTGGCGCAGCACTTCCAGCAAAAATAAAAAGGATAAGGCCGGGGGAAACTGATACAGCGCCAATCTGCCTTTCTTTTTTTGCAGATGAAACAGCGCTCAACATGGAACCTCATCTCATACAAAATGATATATATTTCGCACATTGGGCAGACTCGCTCATCTGGATATACGATAAAAAAAATATTCAATCCTCATTTTGTGAACAGAATATCTGGGCTCAAAAATTGCTCAAACGATCACTCAACACATCGAGCGTTCCATTCAAAGAAAAAAAACAAATCACAACAAAACTATATTCACTCATAGATTCGGATGCATCAGAAAAATTCGTACGGGAAAAACAGATAAAAGTCATGCCAGAACAATTACGAATTGCGAATGAGAAGGATGGTTCTGCGGTGATATTAGGAAATCACATCATCAAAATGCATCTCGATGATCGCCGTGGCGAAATCACAAAACAATACATGCAGTTAATGATACAGTCAGTGTATGCATAGCAGGATCGAAAAAATCACACACAATCTGACAATCCTTGGATTTTTTTTAATTCCATGGCAAACAATCTGGATCTACAGACATGTTGAAGTTCACGGGCATATATGGCAATACGCAACACTCGGATTCTATCTTTCAGAATTAGTGTTATGGACAGCACTCGCGCTGTGGCTCTTCAAAACATACAAGCAAAAAAAATTCTCCATACAAAAAATCAATCACATCGGGCCAATTGCGTTTACAGCTCTCATCTTACTCACGCTCAAGCAAACTGGTGATGTGTGGGTTACTATTCAGGGATTATCATGGATGATTCTAGCGTGGTGGGCCGCAATGGTTGTAATACATGCACGACAATCAAAAACATACCTCACATCACTCGCTGTATCGTTGGTATGTGTTGCAATAGTAGGAATCATACAATTCATCGATCAATCAATTCAAGCTGCACCACTATTAGGAATAGCAGCACAGCATCCAGAAACATTAGGCGTGCCGGTTGTAGTTGCGCAAGGACAAAGGCTGTTGCGAGCTTTTGGCAGTTTTCCGCATCCAAACATATTTGGAGGATACATGGTCTTGGGAATTGTAATCTCACTCACATTTTTGCAATCTCAAAAAACACGGATTGGCCGCGCGCTTTATATCACAAGTTTCGCGGGATTACTCATGTCATTTTCCAGATCTGCATGGATTGCGGTGGCATTAGTTTTTGCAATTCATTTCTATCAAAAAAAATGGAAAACAATCAAAAAAATTTCATCTCTCACATTCGGTATACTAGCGATATTTATTTTGCTATATCATCCATACATTCTTAATCGAATACAGCCCACAGAACACATAGAGCAACAATCTATAACGCAGCGCGTAGATGGTTATGAAACTGCACTTTCAATATTCAAAACTTCGCCAATATTTGGGGTTGGTGTTCATAATTACACGCACGCATTGTATGAATCAGACAACGCGCTTCCTGGATACGCATTACAGCCAGTTCACAATGTGCCGCTATTGATGCTGGTAGAGTGGGGGGTGGTTGGAGTACTCGTAATTGTGTTTGGAACGATATATCTCATCAGAAAAAAACAAGCATACAAAACAGCAATAATCACATTAGTAATTTTGGCTCCAATACTTTTACTCGATCACTATCTTTGGTCGTTGTATTCCGGAATATTACTTGTTGGATTATTTGTAGCCCTAAATGTCCAAACACCTGAACACAAAAGATGATCAACAAAAATAAACTTTTCCACGAGCTTTCCACAACATATACACAGGTTGTGGATTTTTTTACTAAAACGAGCAACACGCACATAACCTTGACACACCCTTTATCTCTGGTAGAGTGAATAGTGAGTCTGTTCAATTCGTAAAACTAATTGTGTGATCTGTTGTGGGCGCTTTTGAAACATCAAGAGCCTTGGCAATAGATCAGACTGGCGACTGCCGCCAACTGTGTACTTACGTGATATAAGTACGTAGCTGTTGGCAGTCCTATCTGCTATCTAGTCCAGGGTGGGTCTACAACAAGACAATGAAGGTCTCCTTCTTAACTTCATTTACCACCCACACTTTTATAAGTCATTCTTTCTTCTACGGGATTAGTGACGCATAAGGAGTGCGAGTTAAGGGCGCGCTTCGACCCCAGCCGTGGGAAACCCGGTATGGATCACTCATTAGTTTACGAGTCGAGGGAATAGGGACATATTTAATTGACAGCATAACTGTCTTATGTCGAATAGGTTTTAGTGAACGCCTATGTGTGAAAACACATGAGGCGTTCATTTTTTATTTTATTTTATTTTATTTTCGCTTGACGACCTCCAGATTTCAAAACTACGTTTTCAGTATGAAAACTCTATTTCATCACAGTAAATTTCTTGCATTGCTTTTTCAAAAAAGCAACAAAAACTTTCGCGCCACGTTCTGTTTTGAGCTCGACTTTTTTTTAGACAAATTTTTAAACTCGAGCTATCGCTCTCAGACAGTAAAAATCTGTTTCTAAAAAAACTGCGTCTCCCTGATCCAAAACGCCACTATGCGCGCCGCTATCGCGGATCCAGATGACCGCTATCGCGGATTTTTATAATTAAGTTAAATTAAAAAACGCGCCCACGATGGGCGCGTCTTGATGAGTCAGCCAGTAGCTGCTCGTCTTGCTTGTCCGGCATTGTGCCGTTTTAGCATTGCTTCAACCGAAGCTCGCGGATCAAGGCGAAGGATCGCCTGGATGGAGTATGTATTGTGATAGAAGAAAAACGACTGGCATGAGTACAACCCAAGTCGAATGAAGTCGTGTGTTGGATCGCCTTCAATATCAGGCTTGTCATGTCGAGCCACGAACATGCTGATCAATGACTCCGGGCTCACGCAGATGCGAAGATTCGTCTGCGCCAGAATTTCAGAATCGAAGAAGAAATCCTCGACAGTATTGAGTTGTGCGTTGAGATCCGGAAGAACCGCATCCTGATCCTGCCACGCAGCCTCACACGCATCAGTAAAGGCAAGACCTTCAGCACGCAGCTTGTCGTACCACACACCATCAGCGAGACGCATCAAATTCACGTCTTCGTCGAGCGCTGTTGCTGGACGAATCGCCTCTGGCATGAAGATCTCACTACACGTACTTTGTGAAATCAGATCTGATGCAGAAAAGAAAATTGGTGGCCCAAGCGCCGGGCACATCTTCTTTTGAATGTATGCATAATCTCTCCCGACGTCACGGCAAAGCTTATGCCCGTCAATACTCAACCCTCGTTCACCACAGAAATCCGGTGTACGAGGGGCAGGGAAAGATGCACGAGTCCAAATTGTGAGATGAGTTGAATCGCTAGGAACAGTATAAAGATCTCGTCGCGACATAAGACCCTCCATTTTGGCTTGAGAGGTGGCACATCGATTGATTCGTGTGTTCCCACCTGTTTGCGACGTTGTAATCAATGGTTAATGAACTGAAACTGCTGTTAATCTAGCATTTTTTTCAGGTTTTGTCAAGGGTGATAGAAGGATGACCAGGCTAGCAGTCAAAGTACATGAGTGCTAAATCGCGGATGTAATGGGCGCTGAAATGGGTAAAATAAGTGGATAAACAGTGTATTGACAAAAAGGCATTTTTTATGCAAAATACAGTATCTTAATAAATACATATTTCTATGAATATCACGCCGCTACACGACAAAGTTGTCATCAAAGCAATCACAAAAGATGAAACCACAGCAAGTGGTATTATTTTGCCAGACACAGTAGATAAAGGACGACCAGAACAAGGAGAAGTTATTTCAGTGGGCCCGGGACGAGTTCTAGATAATGGATCACTTTCAAAAATGTCAGTACAACCCGGCCAAAAGGTATTATTCAAAAAATACGCACCAGACGAAATTAAAATCGATAAGGAGGAATATTTAGTCGTGTCAGATTCTGATATTTTAGCAGTCATCAGCTAACTGTCATCCCGGCGTAGGCCGGGATCCATGCTTTGCAGAATCACTAATTGATGGATCCCGGCCTTCGCCGGGATGACACGATGATGAAGCTTTAACCTTAAACCTATAATCTTAAACCTAGAAAATATGGCAAAAAAACTAACATTTAATCAAGACGCACGAGACAAATTAAAAGAAGGTCTCGATCAACTCGCAGACGCAGTAAAAGTAACTATGGGGCCAAAAGGACGCAACGTCGTTATTGGTCGTGGATATGGTTCACCCATGATCACCAAAGACGGAGTTTCAGTTGCAAAAGAAATCGAATTGGAAGATGCATACCAAAACTTAGGAGCAGAATTAGTAAAAGAGGTTGCATCAAAAACAAATGATGTGGCAGGAGATGGAACAACAACTGCGACAGTGTTAGCACAAGCAATCGTACATCAAGGAGTGCGCATGGTAACTGCCGGCGCAAACCCTACATTAGTAAAACGAGGAATTGATAAGGCAGTCGCACAAGTTGTCGAATCATTAAAAACACTTTCAAAACCTGTGAATACAAATGAGGAAATCGCACAGGTCGCAAGTATCAGTGCAAACGACCCAGAAATCGGAAAGAAAATCGCACAAGTGATTTCAGAAGTTTCAAGTGAATTGTCAGATATCAAAGATATCGTGATTACCGTAGAAGAATCCCAAACATTCGGTGTATCTCATGAAGTGGTAAAAGGAATGCGATTTGACCGCGGATACATCTCACCTTACATGGTGACAGATACAGCGCGCATGGAATCTGAATTCAACGATCCATACATCTTACTCTACGATAAGAAAATTTCAGCTGTAGAAGATATTGTTCCGCTATTAGAAAAACTCGCAGCAAGTGGCGCAAAGGAATTGGTCATCATTGCAGAAGATATTGATGGAACAGCTTTGACAACACTAGTCGTAAATAAAATCCGCGGAACATTCAGCTCACTAGCAATCAAAGCGCCAGGATTTGGAGATCGTCGAAAAGATATGTTGCAAGACATCGCAGTTTTGACTGGAGGAAAAGTTATTTCAGAAGAAGTTGGAATGAAATTGGATGCAGTAGAATTAACAGATTTAGGACGCGCACGAAAAGTCATCACAGATAAAGAATCAACAACAATCGTAGAGGGACGCGGAGAGCAAGAGGCAGTGAAAGCACGCTCATCACAAATCCGAAGTGCAATCGCAAACACAGAATCAGATTTCGATCGAGAAAAACTCCAAGAACGCCTCGCAAAATTAGCAGGCGGAGTTGGTGTAATCAAGGTTGGAGCAGCTACAGAAACAGAAATGAAAGAAGTAAAACAACGAATCGAGGATGCAATCGCTGCAACAAAAGCTGCTGTTGAAGAGGGGATTGTTCCAGGTGGAGGAGTTGCATTCTTGCGCGCAATCAAATCATTGGAATCTGCAAACGGAAAAGATGACGAAGCAATGGGAATGCAAATTGTAAAACGCGCACTCGAAGAACCAATCCGACAAATCTCAAGTAACGCCGGCGCAGACGGTTCAGTCGTCGTAGAAAAAGTAAAAAACCTCGAGGGCTCAAAAGGATTCAACGCAGCAAAAAATGAATACGAAGATCTGGTCGCTGCAGGAATTATCGATCCAACAAAAGTAACACGAACAGCACTGCAAAACGCAGCTTCAATCGCAGGATTAGTCTTGATGACAGAAGCACTCGTGGCAGACCTACCAGAAAAAAATCCAGCTCCAGCAATGCCACAAATGGGAGGGGGCATGCCCGGCATGATGTAAACAAAAAAAAGATAAAAAACGACCAGCCAGGGTCGTTTTTTAATATTGACATACCTCGTAAAGTATGCTAGTCTTCACGCTGAACGTTCATCACACAAGAGGTAAATAATGTTTGTCGGTCGCGAAGAGTTGATGTGTATGGATACAATTGTATTTCGGGCATCCAGAGCGGATGATCTGTTCTATAATATGTATATTCAGCTGCAACAGAGAGTGGATCCCGATACAAAACAATGGCTGCACGGTAACCCAAAAGTAATAAATTGGAGTGCTGGTTCTACAGACAGTCATGAAGATAAGTGGATGTTGATTTATGAGGACGTGGTAAATCCTGACCAATATGCATTGGGGTTAATCGAATTTTTGCAATTCGCAACTGGAAAAAGTTTTGTGTTGACGAAAACAACAGTCGGTCATAACTTCATATCCATTTTCATGACAAGAGGCACTGCAAAAATGATGAAAGAAATGAACGCAGAGCTGGAAAAACTAATCAGCGATCAGCAATAGAAAACGAGCCGGCAATGAGCCGGTTTTTAATTCGACAAAATGATGAAAAAAAGATATCGTGTCAGACTCACGGGATCCTTCGACTAAAACGCTCAGGATGACGTGGAGATAATATGGATGAATTATTGAAACATATTGAAGAGTTGCAAAAGCGTGTGGCAGATACCATCGCGTTATTGAAATTGGATGAAAAAAAGAAGGAGGCAGAAAAACTTGAGGGGATCATGAGTAATCCAGGATATTGGGAAGATACCATGAATGCGCAGAAAGTTGCAGAATCTCACGGTGCATTAGTAAAAGAAATTGAAGAATGGGAATCGCTCGCAAAAGACGTGCAAGATGTATGGGATGTCGCGAAAATGGATGAAGCAGATCAAGGCGTGAATATGGTAGATGAATTAGAAGCACAAACAAAAAAACTCGAAAAGAAATTCGAAGCCATGGAATTGACCGCATTAATGGATGGCGATCACGACAAAAACAACGCACTCCTTTCAATTCACGCAGGAACCGGCGGAACAGATGCAATGGATTGGGCGGGAATGTTGCTACGCATGTACGGCCGCTTCGCAGAACAACAAAACTGGAAAGTAGAAATGCTCGATGAATCCCGCGGAGAAGAAGCCGGCATCAAAAGCGCAACATTATTAATAAAAGGAAGATACTCATTTGGATATTTAAAAGCAGAACACGGCGTCCATCGATTAGTACGGATTTCTCCCTTTGATGCAGAAGGTATGCGCCACACATCTTTCGCATTAGTAGAGGTTCTTCCAGAATTAGAAGATGTGTCAGAAATCGAAATCGATCCCAAAGAATTAAAAATCGACACATACTTATCGTCCGGAAAGGGCGGACAAAACGTCCAGAAAAATGAAACTGCTGTACGCATCACACACGAACCAACCGGCGTCGTCGTCGCATGTCAATCAGAACGCTCACAAGCACAAAATAAAGATCGAGCACTGAAATTGCTCATGGCAAAACTCATGAAGATGAAATACAACGAACGAAAGGATGAGGTTGAGAAATTGAGAGGGGAGTATCATGAAGCGGCGTGGGGGAATCAAATTCGAAATTATGTGTTGCATCCGTATCATCTCGTGAAGGACGTGCGGACGAATCTGGAAACACAAGATCATGATAAGGTTTTAGATGGTGACTTGATGCCATTTATTGAGGCGTATTTGAGGGAGCAGAAAAAATAAAAAAGCCCCTCATAGGGACTTTCAAGATTAGTTCTGGAGTCGATCCAGAATTTTTTTACGTGCAGCCTCGCTGAGGCTGTCGATGTCTGTGAGAATCTCATCAACCTTTTGATCTGAAGCGATTTGTTGTCTCAGAAGGTCAATATCCTCACGAAGATTTGCAATCTGCGTTTTCTTTCGAGATACGTCCTGCTCATTTTCAGAAACAAGCTGCTTGTAATTCTCAAGCCTTTCACGATTCGATGTGAGTGCGTCTTCCGAAGCACCCAGAGCTCTTGTTTCTTCGTCAAGCCTTGCTGTCAGAATATTAAGCTGATCTTGAGAGCTGATCGGTGAGTCATCGACCTCATCTACCTCCGGCTCTGTTTCAGTATCTGTGTTCGCAGGGGCATCCTCTTCCTCACTATTCCAGTACGACGGATCATACCTGAAAATGCGATGTGCCCGATCATTCGTACGCGCTGCTCGTTTCTCCGAAGAAGTGAATAGCGGTGAATCACCAGCAAAACCATGCGCAAGCAAAACAGAAATAAATCGTGAGCCTCGCGTGATAGGGAATGCAATCTCACGACCGCGTCTGGTAGGACGAGTACCAAGATCAAGACTAAAGGAGCCGTTGACTCCCCATTGCTTACATGCATCCTGGAGTCGCTGCTGATTTCTTCGGTCGAAATCTTCCTGTGAGAAATCGGGAAATACTTTCGCAAGAAAAGCCTTGTTCCAGTCGAAGATATATCGAGTTTCATGTGCTTCCGACGGAAGCCGGAATCGATGTAGGTAGTCGTCCGGGTGATTCGTCGCGCTGACACGCAAGACGCCACGCAGGGAGTCAAACGTCTTAATACCCATAATCGCATGGATTTTTTTTCCACGAACGAGCATGCTATCAAGATCAGTAAGCGAGAATGGCAGTCCATGTGTAATGACGCACAGGACGCTCATGCGCCAATCGCGTCGAATGTTGCTATGTGGCCCTCCGCTGGGCTCTTTAGCTAAGTATTCATCAAGAAGTGTCCGTGTGGCTGGCATGTTATATTCCTATTTTTGATTGAAATACCTATGAAAATCCTAGCGGATTTCGGGGGGTTTGTCAATAGTAGCGGGAATGAGGCGTTTCGATGCATGCTTGATCGTCACAAAATCAAAGATTTGAGATGATGCGCCTCAAAGACCAGGTACATGCACAGCTACTTTCACGTATTGCACAGATCAAATGCATAATTCCTAAATATTCGTGGTAGGTCTTTGATGCATGCTTGATCGTCACAAAATCAAAGATTTTGGCGGTCAAACAAAAAACCCCGATTCACAGGGTCCACTATGTTCCTTAGAACAATGGATTGATGTGAATCGAGGTTAAGCTCTCTCTTTCTCACTACTCTCTCGGGGTTCGGGAGAGGTGTTCTGCGCGGACTAGCTCTTCAGCATCGACTGGACGCTGGCCGGCAGCGTGTCGACGCGGTTGAGCGTGACGGTCGCCGACGTGTAGTCGTCGGTGTAGACGGAGACGGCGATGTCGGGGTTGCCCGGAAGCGTGCCCACGATCGTGCCGAACACCTTCTCGCCACCCGGGATCTGGTCGTCGAAACGAGCCTCGATCTTGTCGCCATCGAGCTTGAGCTCGACCGCGGCGATCTTGCCGTTCTTCAGGCCGATGACGTTGTTGCGACGGGAGATGCGACCCAGCGTCGCGTTCGTGCGGGCGAACTCCGGCGTCGGGATCTCGCGCCACTGCTTCTGGCTCTCGTCGATCTGCTCACCACGGAGCTTGCCGCGGATGCCTTTGCCGTCCGTGTAGCGCATCTGGCCCTGGCCAGTCGTCGCGATCAGCTGATCGCCCTTGAACTCCGCGGCCAGCTGCGTGCTGCTCGAGAAGTCGAGGGTGCGGATGTGGCGGCTGGGGCCGTGCTGCAGCTCGGTGCCGAACAGCTTGCTCGGACCCTGGCGGCGCGCCATGCGAGTGCCGTTGGCGAGCTTCGTGATCTCACACGAGACCTCGTCGAACGCCGGGCTCTCGGCGACTCGCTCCTCGGCGGACAGCGCGGCGATGCCGAGCTGATCCTGCTTCGCGACCTGGCCGTAGTAGCCGTAGTTCTGGTCGAACTCGATGCTCCGCTGCGCGATGCCACGGGTGCGAGCCTCGTCGATCATCGACTTGGGCAGCATGGTGACCTGCGCCTGGTTGGCACTCGCGTGGACACCGACGGCCGCCAGCAGCGCGCCTTTGGTCTGCAGCTGGCTCAGCTTCTCGCCGAACTTGCCCTTGGTGTCGAGCTTGATGGTCACAGGGGTGAGGGACTCGATGGTCTTGTTGGAATCACGCAAGGTGGATATCCTCTGTCTTTGTAGTTGTGTAAAGTGCACCACGCAATTTTTCAGAAAGCGCGATGCGCAACATTCTAGACTATGCGGAAAATCCTCGCAAGTGGTAAAATAGATATATGATGACTTTTTTGACAAATTATTCTAATTTAAGTAAATAGTTATCCACAGTGCACCGCGTTGGGTGCACTGCAAGCAGTTTTAGGCACATTATGATTTATATATATCCAACAGAAACCGCATACGCATTAGGCTGTAGCGCCACAGATCAAAACGCAGTTGATCGTATTTTTGCTATCAAAAATCGTCCAAAACGCCAAACATTACCCCTCATAATGGCACATATTGAAATGGTTGCTGCATATGCGCATATTAATAAAGAAGCGGAAAAGCTTATCGCAGAATATTGGCCGGGACCTTTAACACTCGTTTTAGACGCAAAACCATCTGATCTTGCGGAAGGAGTGATTGCGCCAGACAATTCCATCGCTGTACGCATCTCAAATCATCCCGCCGCAACACAACTCTCACAAACCACAGGAAAGCCATTTATATCAACATCTGCAAACGCTTCAGGTTGCGATACATGTTATGATGTCGCAGCAGTAAAAAAACAGCTCGACATTTCAGGCATAACTATTATGGATGTCGGACCATTACCAAAAAACATACCGTCAACAATTGTTGATGTACGCAATCAAATAAAAGTAATTCGCTATGGCTCAACCATTTTGCAAACAGTGGTATAAATCACAATGCGAGGAAATAAGAATCCATCCCGAGCGCGCCCGCGGTCAAAATTTTTTAATTGATACAAATGTAGCAGATCGAATGGCGCAAGAAGTTTCAGATGATGTGATAGAGATTGGTCCGGGTTTTGGCGTACTCACTCACGCACTAGTTGAAAAAGGAATTGCAGTAACAACATACGACATCGAAGAAAAATTCCGCGACACACCAATCATCGCACAATTAATCGAAGACCAAAAAATACAATGGCACACAGAGGATATTTTGAAAGTTAACGAACAAGAATTTGAAAAAGATTACACACTCATCTCAAATCTTCCATATAGCATCTCATCGGACGTCATCATAAAATTCCTCACATCAAAAAATCCACCCAAAACAATTATCTTGATGTTGCAAAATGAGGTCGTAGATAGATTGATCGCACAGCCGCCAAACATGACACAACTCTCCGTAACCACACAATTACTAAGCACGCCAAAAAAATTATTCAAAGTATCACGAGAACAATTCTGGCCAATTCCAAATGTAGATTCAGCAGTTGTACGACTCGATAGAAAAGAAAGAGGGGAGTATATAGATGAAGCACTCAAACTCGCACGCGCAGGATTCTCATTCAAAAGAAAAAAACTCGCAAATAATCTCAAGGCGCTTGTTGACGATCCGCAAGCTCTATTAAAGGAAGCTGGAATTAATCCAGATATTCGCGCAGAAGCACTCACTATAGAAGAATGGAATCGACTTGCAAAAATCTGTGGATAAAAAACTGTTGACTACAACTTTGCAACAAGTCATAATAAAAGTGTTGCTGATCTTTGACAACAGAAAAAGAAAACTGATGTTAAAGTTGGTAATTCCCGAGGAGATAAAAACACGACACGCGAGGTGCTACGAATGAAGAAGATCTTCTAAGTAAAGAGAGGTAATCCTAGATGAGTTTTTCTACTAAGCAAAACAATAACTTCAAACGACTGCTGTGTGCAGTTGCAATCTCCGGACTTGGCGTGGGGTGTGTAGACACTCAAGAGCAAACGCCACAGGAGGTGTACGACGAACCTGTCGTACAAGAAGAAGTTGAAAGTGCTTCACCTGAAGCACAAATCAAAGTCATCGATGATAACAATGTGCAAGTTTTTCTGGGGGACAAGGCGTTCAGCTTTGTCATCTCAAAGGGCTGGCCGGTTGAGTGGATCGATGAGAACACGGTGACATTCACGCGTCACAACGATCTCGGATTCTCAACCATCACTGTCATCATCGAGCCCGCACTACGCACGCCTCAGCAGTTCATTCAAGAGGTATTTCCAAATGTGAACAGTGAAGGCGCGACGTATCACGGCGTGACGTACGGAACAAACACAGCCTATCTAAGCGGAAGCGCGGGAAGAAACGCAGTCGGAGCAATCGCACAATATCTCAATGGAAAACTTGTTTCTGTGCAATTCGCAACAAACAGCGAACCAGCTACAGAAATCGGTTTCGAACATGTCATCGCAACGCTGCACGCAACGGAGGTGAAGTAGTGAAATATTTCAGCTACATCATCTGTTTTATTGCGGTCTCCGCAACCGCAAGTTCAAAACCAGACCTTTTCCTGCCACTAGATCAGTTTGATAACCCTGCAGTAAATGCATGGTTTGATACTGACACAGCATCCGGAAAAGTCGCGACATGGAAAGGTGCGGTGAATAGCATGTGTGCCTCGTGGGACACATTAGAAGAAACACAACAGTGTATCGGCACAACCTACGACGGACACAAAGGAACGGATTACAACGCGCCAAACGACAATACGGCGTGGAACTATCCACTCCATGTGTATGCAGCTGCGGGTGGCACAATCGTTGAAATGAAAAAAGGTCAGTACCAAAATCTAGGGTGTAAGTGTTTCGGCAATTACATCAAAATTGATCACGGTAGTGACTATGAAACGGTGTACGCTCATCTCGAATCGATCGATCCTGAATTGAAAGCAGGAGTGTGGGTTTCTCCGCATACCTATCTGGGTATCGCAGGAACAACCGGAGATTCAACCGGACCACACCTTCATTTCGAAACTCGATACAAAGGAAAAGCACTCGATCCATACTCCGACAAAACAGTTTGGTGCGATGGCGAACCACAATTCTACCTCGGCGTAGAATGTGGCTCGGACAAACCGCGTTGGCATCCCGCCAGTACGATTGTGCATATTCCAGGGCATCCAGAATATTACGTGGTTGGACTCGACGGATACCTACATCACATCTACAACGAAGATGTCTATCTCGGCAATGGCTTCATGTGGGACAAAGCAGTTGAAATTACACAACTCGAAAAAAATTGTTACACACAAGCCACAGATCCGTATTACGATATCCCTACATTCGGAATCATTGTCGTAAAATCCGGCATCTTCGGACTGAAGACAGATAATTGGTTTTACTTCGGAACGC
>CAZHVT010000008.1:37713-56838 GCA_964536205.1 uncultured Gammaproteobacteria bacterium | reverse complement strand
GCATCGGCATCGGCATCGGCATCGGCATCACCACCTCCACCACCAAAACCAGCCAAAGCATCATCGAGGTTGGGCCCGCCAGCATCAGCATCAGCATCAGCATCAGCATCAGCATCAGCATCAACATCAGCATCAGCATCATCGACGAAAAGACCCCGAAAAGCGGCCAAAAGGCCTGCATCTGCCTCCGACAGATCCTCCACCACGAGAGCATCGATCTCGACTTGACGTGCCTCCAGATCGGCATTCAACGCCACCAAAGCCTCGTCGTCACCATCCGCAGTTGCCTGCGAAAAAGCCACCAAATAGTCTCTCAAATCATCATTCATGAATTCCTCCAAGAAATGTTTTTGTCAAAGTTCTGCGTGTGCCACATGGCACATCTGCACACAATCGAATGACTGCGCACTGTGCCACTTGCACAGAAAAATTAAGACGAAATTCATCTCAAACTTTCTATACATTAGCATTACAATGAAGACCAACAATAACACAAAAAAATGATTTTGTCAACCCAAGACCCCCAAAAAGCTCAAAAAAACGAGCAAAAACACTAATTTTAGACGCAAAAAGCATGTCCACAAAAAATAACAAAAAAAGTGATGTCCGTAGACACCACTTATGAAACTACTCGAGCTCAAAGACTGAATTGTAATCCTTCACATATTCAGCCAAATCAGCATCACTTTTTCCAGCAAACATAGGAAGATTACGAATCGACCCGACTGTAATCCCCTTGCTTTCAGGCGCAAGTTGTTTTCCAAACCTTCCGGGAGCACGCCGATAATCCTCACGAGGATCAGAAGGCAATTGGGAATAATCCTTACGACCATCTGTCGGCAACTCACGTTTTGGCATGCTCACAATCACAGGAGGCTGATCATCTTGCTGTCTCATCTCCAAACCATGGAGGTCCGCAACAACCATGCCATACACACGCTCGGCCAAACCATTTTCATCAATGACCGGCTTGGATTGTGTATTCTGCTCAAGCAGAAGCAAACGCCGCGCAACACCTGAAACATTGCGCGCAATCTCATCTTTGGAAAGACCCGTCGAAGAAAAATCTTCAACACGAGCCATAACCCTATCGTACACACGCTTTACAATTGCTTGCTCATCAACCTGATTATCAGTGTTTGCAACAGATTCAGAAAGTTGTGAGACCTGAGCTGCCACCGGCTCTACCACCGCAAGAACATCTTGCTTCGTCAAACGCGACTCAAGCAACTGATTAATGCGGCCCTGAATGTGCTGTTCCAAATCATCAACTGATTTCTCGGTTGCCAAACCTGGACCCAAATCAGCGAGAATTTCCGCTTTGATTGATGCAGCAAGCGCCGCAGTATCAACATCAGAAACAACTTTCTCCGAAACAGGAACGGTCTCTTGTTTCACAACATCTGATGTTTCAGTGACAGTCGACGCCGCACCCTCTTCAAGTTTCCCTGAAGCAACAGGCTCTGCTGGACGAACAGCCTCCTCTTTGACAACAGCTTCTTCAGCGACAGGCTTTTCAGGAATCACAGCTTCTTCTTTTGCCACAGCCTTCTCAACAACAGGCTCTGCTGGAAGAGCAGCCCTCTCTTTGACAGAAGGCTTTTCAGCAACAGCAACTTTCGCTGGAAGTGGAGACAAATCAAGCTTGGGACCAAGATCCTCTTTCTGTTCCGGCTTATCCGTCTTGCTTGTATCAGCCACAGCCTCTTTCGTTGTCGTTTGTTCAGATACAACATCTTCCTCAAGATGCCTCACCTCAATGTCACCCGACTTCTTCACGAGCAGAGGAACAACAACAAGGAAAATGACAGCAGCCGCAATCACAAGAAATGTAATTCCAGCTGTCTTTCTTCGACCATTTCGTACGAAACGATCACCAAAATCTGAATCATCCAACACAGGAGCCGGAGAAACACCAGGCGTAGTCACAGGACCAAGAGAATCAACAGGCTGCTCGGACGAATCCGAATCTGCAGAATGTCCATTATCTCCATCTTTGAAGAATTTGCGCGCATCTGTATCATACCGATCACGCTTGGACGAATCATCATCTGAATCATCATCTGAATCATCAGCTTCTGGAGGCGGAGCAGAAGTCACATTCTCTTCACCATCCACAGAATCATCATCTGAAGGAGTCATCACAGGCTCGTCCAAAGCACCTTCCGGAAGATCGGTCTCAACTGTCTGCGCTTCAGACGAATCGACAGGAGGATCATCCTCAAAAGCCGAATCGTCGACAATCACACTCGGCTTATCCGCGCGCATCTCTTCCTCATGCTTTGTGAGCAATGCCTCAATTTCATCCTCCGCCAAAGGAGCTTTAGGGGCAACAGATGAAACCTCTTCAGAATCATCCAGCTCCGCAAGCTCTTGCGCACGCACAGCATCCAACTTATCAGCTTCCGACTCATCATCCGGAACAGCCTTTCGAACGTGTGCCAACTCACTGTCAAATGAAACAGGAGCACGTGAAGGAGAAACAGGAGGCGCGGAAACCTTAGGATTCCAATTCGCCTTCGTACCACCAACCGCATCATCAGCAGAGTCATCATCAACAGCCGCAACAGCGGGCATATCAACAACAGCCGCGCGCTTACGAATATGTGGTGGAGTCGGAGGCGGAACATCTCCCACAACAGCATCAGAAAGAATCTCATTATCCAACCGCGTGGGAGCTTCAGTACGAGCAATCGTTTTTTCGATCTCTCGACCCAACTCCTCCGGTCGCAATTTCGGATCCGGTTGATCCTCAATCGATGGCGCATCCTCCAACTTAACCAACTCATCCTCTGAAGGAGGATGTGTTTCCATAGTCGGAGTTTTCTGCGGATCAGACGTGCGGACACGCGAACCAGAAACATGCTCTGTCTTTGAGCGTTCTGCCCAACCAGGAAGTTGCTCAATCTCACTCGTCCCAATCAAGGGAATACGAGGAGTTTCTGAAGGAACAGCCAGAGCAAACCGCGAACGACGCTGCTCAACAGCCCCAAAAAAAGCAACGATCATGTCATGATCCGGATCGCTTGCATCAACCGAAGACAAGAAGTCTGCAGTCAATTCAACCTGAAACTCCGAGTCACCCATGGTTTTCTCAAGATGAACACGTTGAACACCTTCAGATCCAGCATCAGCCCAAAGACGAATGCGAGACCTCAATCTCTTTGAAATACCTGCAGCCACGAGAAACCTCCAATAGGTAAAGGAATTATTATGTTTTCCAGTTATTAACGATCAAAATCCTGCCAGACTGGCAGGATAACATAAAAACATAGCTTAATTGTAGGGGTTTGTCAAGAGATTAATGCATCAGACTATACTCATCATGACGACGATTATGAGGCGTATTAAAGACATACACAACCGCCAATAGCATTCCAAACAACAAACCAGCCAACGCACGAAACCCTATATTCGGCCGAACAGGAAACCGAGACAATAGCGGAGGATCCACCAATCGAATTTCAACCTGTCCCGGCAAATATTCATGACCTGAAGAAACCAAAACCTCAGAAACAGCTCGCGCTAACGCAACAGACCGAACTTTACTCTGATCAAAAGCAGAAACCACCAAAACACCAGAACCAGGCACAACATCCACCTGAACTGTCTTTGCCCACTGCTTTCGCCGCTTTCGCGCATCTGTTTCAAACAAATCCGCACGAATATCATACGGCGCCTTTATCACTCTATTTTGAAAAAGTGTTGTTTCCGATAATTGCGACAATGTATTCCCCATCTGCTCCGCACTCTTCAATGCAGTAAATTGATCAAACACCTCCCCAGTAGATGAAACAAAAGGTGTAATCAATAATCGAGATGTCGCACGATACTCAAGCGTCTGCAAAAAACTCAAACCACCAACCAATAAACCAGCGACAATTCCCACGGCCAAAACAAATCGCCAATGCACACTGATCAATGCTGATGGTTCGTAATATGCCATAGAGTTACATTATAAACTATTTATCCTCGACTTGAAAGCACAACATCAACCTCAAACTCCTCATTATTTCTCCGATACTTCACACGCACAGTTTGCTCTGCATCATACTGCAATAAAACCTCTGGCAATGATTGAGTAGTACCAACCGGCTGATCCTCAACACTCAAAATAATATCACCCGCACGCAATCCAGCATTCCACGCAGGAGATCCAAATCGAACCGCTGCAATACCAAAACGAGATGAACCTTGCAATAACACACCATGATCAAACATCGAAAGATCCACACCAGCAGCATCAGGCAAAACAAATCGCACCCCTAGATATGGATGAGAAACTTTGGAATCCGTAACGACATCCTTAAACGTCGATGTGAAATGATGCGCAGGAATCACAATGCTTTGATCAACAAATTTATCATTGCTACTTACAATTCCCACAACAACCCCACGAACATCAAACACAGGCGCACCAATCAATGCAGCAGGCAAACGCCGATCCAACACAATCACCCGATGATAACGATCAGCATCATACACACCACGCGCAGCAGGCAACGAACCAAACGGCAAACTCACACTTGTTTCAAAAACACCATGTGTCTCCCCCACCACAAATAAACGATCCCCAGCATCAAATCGCGCATTATCGATTACCTTAGGAGATGAGGTATCATTCTTATCAATTTTGAAAAATGCAACATTGCTTGCAGGATCTTTCACAAGCGATTTCCGATCGAGCTTAAATATCTCACCATCAATACGTATACCAGTTGCTCGCGTAATTACATCCGCTTCTGTAAGCATCCACCCATCTGATGTATATGAAACCGCAGATCCAACAACACCAGCACGCGCATCAACTAAACTATGCGTCACACGAACCATATCCAAAAAAGGAGATTCACTGACATCACCCGCAGCACGTCTCACCTGATTCGAAAGTGGCAAAGTTGAAATCAAATCCGTCAGAATCCCCGGCAAAAAAACGCGCATAGCATATGTACCGCCAGCAACTCCACCCAAAATTGAAATAACTAAAACAAACACAAATAACCACCGCATGCGCATGGCGGGATATACATCGTCTGGGAGATGTGGAGCATTATCAGGCATGAGTTAAAATTTTAGTTCCAGCGCGTAAAAAAGAGAATAATGGAAACCAATGCGCCAGCTTCTAGTGCGAGCCGAATATACTCCTGTGGACGCAGATCGTCAAGTAGTCGATCGCGCTCAAACATCACATATAACGATAGTGGAATCACATGCAACAACCCCAAAGTCAACGCTCCAAACGGCAAAAACTCCACCACCCAAAATAATTGAAAGGATGCAATAAACGTCACAAGAGTCGCAGGAATAATTCCGCGCGATGGAATACGCAATGACAAAAACAACAAATAAACAATTCCAGCATGAATCAACGCAACAAGAATCGGCCATCCAATTTGGCGAACCGTCAAAAACAATTTCAAACTATGAAAAAATGAGGATGAAAAAAGCATCAACAATAATCCAATTAAAAAAGTTGCAGAAACAAAAGATCGCGGCCGAGCTCGAATATCCCCTTTTCCAGTCGAAAGAAGTAAAGCCAAAAATGATGTAAAAACAGAAAATCCAATTCCTCCAACATGTCGCAACCACGAAACTTCAATAACACTCACATACATTGTTACAAACACAAACAATAATAAAAAGAACGTTACCAAAACCCAACGCCGAACAAGCGCCTCTCCAACATGAAACATCAATCGAACCGCAGTATAAATAACCAACGCAATAAAATAAATCCAAAGAAGCAATCGATTATTCGTAAACAAAAAATAGAGCTCGAAAAAGCCCAGATATAATAACCCTAATAAAAACGGGTGGAATAACATACTCAATCTAGCAATTGCGCATCAAGCGCAGCAACGACATCAATACCAGAAAATCCAGATTCAAGCAAACCATTCAGCACACGAATACGCGCGATATGATTATTAAAATCATCATCCGAAACAAACACCGCCATCATACGATTTCGCAAATTCTTCATGTGAAAATTATATCCAAACAAATTCTCATCCTCAATCGCCTGAATAATATCGTCACGATGAGACATATACACACTTACCGGCGTCTCTTGAGGTGTAGAAAATTCTTCTCGCGGATCTGAAGCTTGAGAAACATCATGCGATTTCGTCCACGCAAAAAAACCTATCACCGCAACTATCATACATACTCCAACTATCATTCGTTTCATACAGTTTTTCTTCGTCGACGTTTTTTCTTTTCATCGCCGATTGATAATGATTCTACAAACACAGAAAATACTGTCGCAACAGGAATCGCCAAAAGCCCACCCAAAATTCCGGCAAACTTCACACCAACCAAAATCGAAATAATACTTACAATAGGATTGATCCCAACCGCCTTCTCCATAACTTTCGGAACAAGCAAATGATTTTCAACTTGCTGAATAATCACAAACAACAACAAGACCATCAACGCAGAAATCATAGACTGCTCTGAACCGGAAAACGCCACAAACATCGGAGGCACCGCTGCAATCACCGGACCAAGATAAGGCACCACCTCCATAATCGCCGCAAACAACGCCAACAACAACGCATACTCAACTCCTAAAATTAACAAACCAATATAAACCAAAACACCAACCAATAAAGACAAAACCAACTGCCCGCGCAACCAATATCCTAATTTAAACCGAATGCGTGAAATCAATTGTGAAATATACGGACGATAATGATCTGGTGCGACTGCTTTAAAAAACTGTTTTGCAACATCTTCCTGTACGACCAAATAATATGTGAGAACGATAACCAAAACGATCGAAAAAATACTTTGAAACAATCCAGTCACCGTAGAAAAAATTCCAGTTGCAGCCGTTGCAATATCAGGCTCGAACGAATGAGCACTCGCAGTGATCTGATCTAAAATCCCCATCTGCGAAGCAAAATCTTTCAGAACAACCGCACCACTCAAAAATCGATCCCACAAAGCTCCAAAATTTTCGGACAAACTTAAACCTTCTGACAAAATAATCGGCATCAACATGGTCATCAGCGCGGCAATAATTCCAAACAATCCCAAAACAACAAACAGCACAGCCAACCCGCGCGGAATACGATGTTTCGATAACCAATTCGCAAAAGGTTCAATCAACGCAGCAAACAACAACGCAACAAAAAACAAAAACAGAATATCTCGAATAAACCACAAAAACCACAACAGCAATCCAAAAAAAACAATCTTCAACAAAGATTTCGTTGAAATAGTAATGAGTTGTTCGTGGTAATGACTCATACCTCCTACACTGCCATCCCATAGCCGTACGGGATCCATCACAATTATAGCATAAAATCTTGATATCCGCTGATAAAATGTGTAGCATAAACCCATGAAGAAAATATCTAACCGCAAAGCCTATCACGAGTATGAAATCCTCGACACATTCGAGGCAGGTCTTGTGTTACTCGGACATGAAGTAAAATCGATTAAAGGCGGCCACATGCATTTAAAAGGTGCATACGTAATTTTGCAAAAAAAAGAAGTCTTTCTTGTCGCTGCACATATCGCACCATACAAAAAAGCATCCAACATCGATGATTACGATCCATACCGAACCAGAAAATTACTCCTCAACAAAAAAGAAATCGATAAATTATTCAAAACAAAGTCGATCAAGGGATTGACAATCGTCCCACTTTCAGTGTATACAAAGAAAGGAAAGATTAAAGTTGAAATCGGAATTGCGCGCGGAAAAACACAATCCGACAAACGCGCAACCGTCAAAAAACGCGAACTCGACCGCGAGGCACGTCGGCATTTGATGAATTAAGCGCAGCGTCATTTGGTTTTTGACATTTGAAAATTACAGGCTATGCCTGTCTGTGGGGATGCCAGGCTTCGATTTTATCCAAGCTATATATGTGCAACCTGGGTGTGTGTCCGCATCCATAATCAACGGATACGATACCATAACTGGAAATGTTATGAGTCGAGTGGAAAACGCTGTAGCGAAAGCTTTCGGCGCACAGAAACTCGCAACCGTTGTTGCCTAAAAGTGCAACTACCATCCGTCCGTGTGTACCCGGCACTCGGGACGCGGGTGTTATACTCCGGGAGTAGGCTGAGTGGATACTCTGACACTTTTCCGAAACTCATTAGAGAGTAGGTGATCATTTTTTATTCGATCTTTATGTGACCACCGAAATAACAGATCGAATTATGGTTGTAGAGCATACGTAACACTGAGTAAAAGACGCGGGTTCGACTCCCGCCATCTCCACCAACAAAAAATCCTCGCATCCGAGGATTTTTTGATCGCGCGAGTCGAACCTAACTTTTATAGAGGGTCCCGCCTTACTTTCTAGATGATTGTAGAAGAGCGTGCGGATTTTTTGTAAACGCATGCTCACAATATCAGTAACAAAATAAAAAGTCGTTCGTTATATAACGATACCATCCAAACGGTTGACAAACAGGGGTTTTTCTGTTAGTTTGGATGGGTTATAGTGAATATAGAGTTATTTACAATTTAAAACAAAATTAGTTGAAAAGGAGGGCTGAAATGTCCAGCTTGATCGGATCTGTCATTGCGGAAAAATACCGCATCGACACACAGATCGGTGAAGGTGGCATGGGCACGATTTATCTGGCCCACCACCTCACACTTGATACGAAAATTGCTGTGAAAGTTTTGCACGATCACTTGACGTCAAAACCTGATCTGGCAAAACGATTTCACCGCGAAGCAAAAGCCGTGAGTCAATTGCATCATGAGCACATCATCCAAGTTTTGGATTTTGGACAAACTGATGACGGAACGCATTTCATGGTGATGGAATTTATCGAAGGCCAACCACTTGATCAAATCATGGTCGATGTCGGACGTCTCGATGAACTCGCTATCATCAAAATAGCAATCCAAATTTGCGGAGCGCTTGATGAAGCCCATGCCAAAGGTGTGGTACATCGCGATCTGAAACCTGAAAACATCATGATTCAAAAACGACGAACAAATCCCATGTTCGTAAAAGTCGTTGACTTCGGAATTGCAAAACTTCTCGATCCGAAAACCGGCGTACAACGCGGAACAAAACTCACCATGGACGGATTGGTCTGCGGAACTCCAGAATATATTTCTCCGGAACAAGCATGCGCAAAAGCGCTTGATGGTAGAAGTGATCTATATTCGCTCGGCGTTCTGATGTATGAGTTGCTTGCAGACACACTCCCGTTCATTGCCGGTTCACCTTTGGAAATCGCAACACTTCATTTGTTGCAAAAACCAAAACCGTTAGATGAGTACGATAATGTATCGATCTCTCCTGAGCTGCATGAGTTGGTAATGCAACTTTTGCACAAAGAGCCAGAAAAGCGTCCACAAGAAGCACACGAAGTTGCACAGCGACTGCGTGAGATGGAAATCACACTGCAAGCAAAAATGCAGGCAGAGCGATCCGATACCGCCATGATTGCGCGTCACATTACACCTACACATTCGAATAATCTGACACCGCCAGGACATCAGCAATTAACCAGACGCACACCGGCACGCACTGCAATCGTAAATTCCACACCAACGAGAATGATGGCAGTAGATCAAAAAGATCATGCGCGAGCAACCGGAATCAGTCTCAATGGATTAGAAGCAATACGAGGCCCACGAAAAATTTTGTGGGCAATGATGGCAGTTGCTGCATGCGCACTCATTGCACTCATTGTGTGGTGGCCAAACACAGATCTACATGATAATGATGCGCGAGCCGAAACAACGACCGAAAAAACTCAATCTGAAAAAAATCAAGTTGAAGATGTCGCAGTTGAGGAAAAAATCGCAAAACCATTACCGGCGGTATCAAGCGCATTGCCGGTTGTCGAAGCATTTGAACGAGTGGTGAGAGTGCAAGATGAGGAACATCGCACAACACGACGTCCCATTCAAATCGATACACAAACATATGTTGAGCCGGTTGTGGTGAAAAAACCACAGCAAGCAAAACAAACGCCATATCGCACGCTCATTGCACAAGCGCAACAAGCAAAAGCAAACGCGCAATGGAAACGCGTAGTGCGCCTGCTCAAACAAGCACTCAAACAAAGGCGATCGACAAAGCTTTACAAGCAAATCGGTCGAGCTTACATGAAAAGTGGCGATACAAAAAACGCATGTCGCTACTTCAGAAAGTACATCAACGCACATCCACGTGGTGTAAAGCGTGAATCTGCTACTGATCGCATTGCGTCCTACCTCGGACAATGTGGTTAATGCACAGCCTCCCAATTTGGGAGGCTTTTTCTATGCTATAATGTCACTGGAGGGAACATGAAAAAAACATTCACACCAACAGAAAGCTTCGTGCCACACGGACCTGACGATGCAGGCCAAAGAAACTTCGCACAACTTTCCGCTCTCGGATCAAAAAAACCTGGCGGCATGCCAGATCAACACAAATCAGAAAGCCCTCTCATTTCACGCGGCGAACAAAATCCACCGCGACGCGAACATCCCTAAGCCGACCAAGGTCGGTTTTTTATTACCATCTCGTATTCAAAGGCCTCCCCTCTTTATAACCAGCCGGAGTTTGCACACCAATAACTGCGCGCTCATGAAACGCCGCTAAATCTCGCGCGCCAGCATACGTACAAGCACTCCGCAAACCAGCCGTAATTTTATCCAAAATATCTTCTGCACTCTCCTCACCCTCTTTCATGTACATTCTCGAATGCGAAATCCCCTCTTCAAAAAATTGTTTTCTGGCTTGTTTAAATGCATCAGTATCTTTTCGATTTCGATTGGTCACAGCACGCGCACTCGCCATCCCAAAATTATCCTTAAATAATCGACCATCCATATCGCGTTGCATATCTGCAGCAGATTCATATGTCCCCGCCCACCACGAACCAAACATCGCAGCCGAGGCTCCAGCAGCAATAGCCATCACCACGTCACGCGGATGCCGAACCCCACCATCAGCCCACACATGCGCACCCATCTCACGCGCTACCCTCGCACACGCAGAAACAGCACTAAACTGCGGACGTCCCATCCCCGTCATCATACGAGTTGTACACATAGCCCCTGGCCCCACACCAACTTTCACAATAGATGCTCCTGCCTCAATACATCGTCGCGTCGCATCCTCATCCACAATATTTCCTGCAACAACCACCGCATTATCTCCCAAAAAAACACGAGCACGTTTCACCGCATCAAACATTTTCTGCTGCGCACCATGCGCTGTATCCAAAACAAAAACATCAACACCAATTTCCTGTAATTTTTTCAATTTCAATTCAATATCTGCATTTATCCCCACAGCAACTGCCGTCAACAATTCTCCCGCCTGATTCACTGCAGGTTTATAAATAGAAGATCGCACCAAACCTTTTTCCGTCACCACACCCTTCAGCGCACCATGCGTATCAATAACCGGCAACACAGGAATACGACGATCACGAATAACATCAAACAAAACTTTCGGATCAGCCTGATCTGTCATCGTAACCACATCCCTTGTCATAACTTCAGATAATGAAGCCCACCGATCCCGATCACGTGCATCCTTTTCCATAAACATACCAACCGGCCGATTCCCACTATCCACAACCACCACAGCTCCATGCGCACGCTTATATAACAAATTAATCGCCTTCTGAATTGTCTCATGCTCATCTAACTCAACCGGCGTCTCCAACACATGATGTCGAGATTTCACATACTTCACAGTTCGCTCAATCCGCTCCATCGACATATCTTGTGGCAAGACCACCAAACCACCACGTCGCGTCACAGTTTCGGCCATACGCCGCCCAGCCACCGCATTCATATTTGCAACAACAACAGGAACTGTCATGCCAGTTCCATCAACAGTAGATAAATCAACATCCATCCGACTCGTAACATCCGACATCTGCGGCACCAAAAAAACATCTTCATACGTTAATTCCTTCGATCTGTCCTCACCATGCAAAAACTTCATAATTCATGATTAATAATTCATAATTCCAAGATTCTATATAACCACGAATATACCCTACTAAACAGTGTATAACTTCTTGACAACATATCATGATGCTGATACTATTATGGCGTCCGAATTTATCGGGTTTTTATTTAAAACAAAGGATAATGCGAATTTCACGACGACGAAAACACAATGTCAAACCATCAAAAACATACTTTCGTTATAACGATCGTATTCGCGTACCAGAGGTGCGTGTAATTGATGAAGAAGACAATCATCTCGACGTCATGAAAACAGAGGATGCCAGAAAGATGGCGGAAGAACGCGGATTGGATTTAGTAGAAATCAATCCAGCTGCAAAACCACCGATTTGCAAAATCATGGAATACGGACAATTTAAATATCAACAAGAAAAAGCAGAAAAATTGCGAAAGGCAAAGCAGAAAGAAACGGGTGTGAAAGGAGTTCGATTGTCAGCGCGCATCGGAAAACATGATCGCGATATTCGAAAAAATGCAGCATTGAAATTCTTGAAAAACGGAAATAACGTACGTGTTGAAATCATTTTGCGCGGACGTGAAAAAGGACACGCAGATATTGTGTACGGATTGATTCGAGAGTTCGTACAAGAACTTGATAACGAATTTGGAATTCGCGTTGAGCAAATCGCAAAACGACAGGGTTCAAAGATTGCGACGATTGTTGCACCAACCGGAGAAGCAAAGGCGGCTCCAAAGCCAGATGAAGCAAAAGAAAAGGAAGAAGATACTAAAGAAATCAACGGATAAATAAAATAGTAAAGAAATATATGGCAAAGAAGGGAAAAACAAGAAAAGCTTTTGCAAAGCGTTTCTCAGTAAAGAAAACAGGAAAGGTCATCCACCGCACAGGCGGTCAGGATCATTTTAACGCACGTGAACCCGGTAAAGTTACACGTCAAAAACGAAATGACAAAACACTGACCAAAACAATTACTAAAACAGTCAAGCGAGCGATCGCACGATAACTTAATATGTCTCGAGTAAAACGTGGTACACAACATACCAAAAAACGCCGCAAGATGTGGTCTAAAGTAAAGGGCTACTTGTGGGGGCGAAAATCAAAAGTAAAGTTGGCAAAAGTTGCCATCTTGAAAGCAGGAAAATACGCATACCGCGATCGTCGAAAAAAGAAAATCGAAAAACGACGCTTGTGGCAAATCAAAATCAATGCAGGAGCGCGTCAATTAGGAACAAAATACTCAACATTGATTAACGGATTAAAGAAATCAAATATCGAATTGGATAGAAAATCACTCGCAAACCTCGCACAACATCATCCAGAAGTATTCGCAAAGGTTGTCGAGAAAACACAAGGATAATTGACAAAAAAAATGATGAATGCTACATTCATCGACCATAAATCCCCTGTAAGAGCTCAGCTTCCTTGCACAGTGCACCCTCCTTCACTGTGTAGGTCGCAAGTTGAGCTCTTACAGGGGGTTTTTTGTTTAAGCATATTTCAAAAAATATGCGAATCGTGCTATACTAAAGCTTCTAATAAACAATATATATGCCAAAATTCCCAGCCCCCAAAGAGGGTGACAAACCAAAGGATGCGCCAGACATGAGCGCACCAAAAGAAAATGCAGCACCCCCACCAGCAACGCCAATGGCCGCAGCTCCCGGAGGACAAGCCAAAAACAAAACCCCGCTCATAATCGCAGCTGTGGTAATAGGAGCTCTTGTATTAGCAGGTTCAATTTTCGCAGGATTCTACCTCTCAAAAAGCGAAACTCCATACGAAGTATTGGAACAGACATTTGAAAACGTAGAAGATGCCACATCAGTACACGCAGTAACAAAAGCTAGCGTAAAAGTCACAAGCGAAGGAATTAAAGACTTCAGCGGATTTTTATCAGAAACACCAACAGACACAGTAGACATTAACTTTGATATCGACTCAACGTTTACTGGAATTGAAGGAGACGCTGAAAACCAAGCGTCAGATTCAACCGTTACTCTTGAATTGGCCATAGGCACCTCAAAACTCTCGGGGTCGTTTGACGTGCGAAGCGCCAACGAAGCGGCATATTTCCGCCTCACAGACGTACCTGACGGCTACCAAATGTTTGTCGCGCCATACATGAACAAATGGATTAAAGTAGATTATGACGAAATCGAAGAAGCATTAGATCCAGATTCAGAAAATGACACCGACTTTAGTGATGCACAACTCGACAAAATATTTACACTTGCCAAACAATTAGAAGAAGAAGGCGTAGTAGCAGATGAATCAAAAGGTGGTGAATATATCTACACAATCAAATCAACAGGGAAAAAATTGAAAGAAGTTGTAAAAGCAGTGGATAAAATTGAGGGATCAGAAGGGTCACCTTTCAGCAAAGAATTGGACGAAATACCAGATGATGCAGAATTCTCAATGATGATAAGCATCGGAAAAAAATCCCACCTCCCAAATCAATTTGATTTCGGATTATCAATCACTGTAGAAGAAGGTGGTATTCCAATTAACGTAGACGTATCATCTGAAACAACATTCGATAATTTCAATAAAGATGTTGAAATCACAGCACCGGAAAATGCGCAAACCATCGATGAGATTATGGCAGAATTATACGGAGGATTTATGGATGACAGCATGATAGAGGATGGTGACGCAGAATTCTTTGAAGATGAAAAAGATTTATTTGGAGGAGAACCCATGACAGAAGAAGAAATCGCAGAAGCACTCGGACAATAAAACAAAACGCGCAACCAGCGCGTTTTTATATACGAAATATTTAAAAAACCCAACCTATTGTAGGTTGAGCTTAAAGCATTAGTGCTGTACAGATGCTTTCTGCTGAATCGCTCTATAAAACGCTTCAGCAGGATTCTGATGTGGATTGATCGGAATCAAAGCCAAATCTTCAGGGAAATGAGAACCTAGATCAGCAGCAACCAAGCCAGACTCAGATATGTCGAAGCACGGCATTGGGGTTCCAAGAAATCCAAATGTGCCCTGATCGGTCTCAATCCGAACATACTCGATCTCACGCTCAATTTCCTGGCGACGATCGACCATCTCGTCCAAATCATTTTGGTTTGCGCCCATAGATTCGAAAAGCTTAAACACATGATCCGGCCAACCAGTTTTCTTCGCGCCCACACCAGTAAAACCAGCCGCATTAAACAACTGGGTAATCCCCTCTTCCTCATGCGCAGCAACTTCAGCGCGAGATGGATATTGATAAGACTGCTTCTGATCGAAGCCACACCCAGCATCATTCCATTTCTCAAGGCATGCAATATGAAAATGTCGGTCAACAACAGGAATCGCACAATCTTCTTCAGAAATGACATGGTCTACATCAAATTCGCGCTCACCATTAAACGTACTAAGTCGGTACTCGCCGTCACGACGTGCCGAAAGATCAGTGATCAAATCACCAACCGCCTGACCAACAAAAGGCGAAAGATCAAAATCATCAAGTATGTACGTCTTACTCTCAAGATCGCAACACGATTCAATGACCCACTTCTCTCCACAGTGCGCACATGTCGTTTCGGGGTGCGGAAATGGGTTTAGCATATTTGCACCAAACACATGATCGCTCATGCGATTGATCACGAGATCACGCCTCATTTTCGGATTGTGAGCCGCAGCAACACCAATAAAATCGTCTTTTGTCATAACCAACGCAAGATGGGGTTGGCACCGCGCAACACTACTTCGATGCGCAGCAAGTCGCCTCACAACACCAGTATTTGCAAGAAAATAATGCCCAAGCACCAAAAACGTACTCAAGCTTTCCCCTCGCGCAACCGCCGCCCTACGACTCTCATACAAACCATAGAAATCTTCATACGAAGATAAGCTTTCCGCAATACCTTCGACGGAATCATACGCAACAACCATGATGTTTCTCCTTGTAAACAACTAGAGAAAATATAACAAAAAAATACTTCTGTGTCAATATAAAGAGATTACAACTTGACACAACATATTATTCATGATAAAAAAAACGCTCATTACACAAAAGGAGCTGTCATGAAAAAATCAAGTGTAATTCCATTTTTGATTCTCACAGTTTGTTCATGTGCCAATGTACAAACTGATAACGAGCAAACAAATGCTCCCGAAAAAATAACGCTCAATGAAAAAAAGATTGAGCCCGAAAAAACAAAAGCGCAACAAAAAAAGCAGCCACCAGTTGCACGCGACGTAAATAATATTCCGCCACGCATTCTCGAATCTCTAATGAAATCACACCCAGATCAATCATTTGTAAACGATCTGGAAAAACGCATCAAAAGCGGAGAAGTTCGACTGACATACAACCGCGGACGAAATCCAGCACATGCAACCGCAGCTGTACAAGCAATCGGAATAATCAAAGGGCAACTTGTCAAACAATTATTTGTCAGCCCAAACGCACTAAAAGACCCAAATCAAACAGATCAATTTCTACAGCTTGTCATCTATCACGAATTCCAACACATTCTTCACTACGACACAGGAAAATTACTACTGTCAGATGATCTAAAAATTGGATCGCGCGGCCCACGCGGATTTGAATACATGAATAGATGGTTCATGTCAGAAATAGATGCATACGAAAAAGAATGCAAACTCGCAGTCAAAATGGGCTGGGAAAAAGAATTCAAATTATGTGAAATTTATGCATACGGCGGACGAGCAATGATGCAACGCGCATTTGCCAACAGCACAATCCATACGGGCGACTGGACACAATCAGACAATAAAATCGTCGATCAACTCGGCGGACCACAGCCAACCCACATCCCTCCCCACCTCATGTAGGTGGTTTTTTTATGTATGAAAATTAGCTGACTCAATATTGCAACAAAAAGAAAAATCAACGCGTAAACGTTGATTCTTCTCTGGCGGTCCGGACGGGATTTGAACCCGATTTCGGCTTCATGGTGAATATGACTTGGTTGTCGGAAAAAGTCGGAAAGATCAAGTTATTCTGACGATTTCTGACATTCCCATTCGTCTCACCATTTCCCATCGGATCGAACAATTTCCCACCTCATGGGCAGTATATGGGCAGTGCGTCTGCGTGGGGTGAAAAAGGCAATCCCACAATGGCATTCCAAAAACTGAATCAAAATCTGCTAAACGATGGCTCCGGCATAAGGGAAAACAGTTTACGAGTTTCAACCTCAATCTTCTTTCGTAATCCAAAATCAATAATCGCTTTCTCCAAAGCAGACATTACCGACCGCTCACCTTGAAAAATCTGAGGGTCTGTCTTCAACACTCGTGCGAGATTAAGATATGCAACCAAAGCCAGTCGAACATATTCTTTTTGCCCATAAAGAACATTGAAATCGGGAAGTGGAATGTTGTTATGGGCCCTCGGGCTTTTTTTGGCGATTTGCTTGAAAAATGAGCCATGCACAAATGAACTTCTGGACTTATATAAGGCTTTTATTTCTTTCTCTACGTCAGGATATTTCCAAGAAAGCAGCACTGCAATACGTTTTCTGAGACGATAAGTGACCTCCTCATTCTGCGAATCTCCAGCGGTAAAAAGAGCTTCCAATATGGTAGCCATCTCCGCAGACTCTCTTTGCCACACAAAAGGACTTTTGCCATGCTCAAAATCTGTTAATCCTCTAAACAGCAAAGATGCGACAAACAATCGCCAATCCTCATCTTTCCAAACCTGAATACGATCGAGGTTCCAATCTCCATATCCAGATTGTTCTGCTAAAATCTTGTAAAAAGCAACAAAATCTTTTGTTTGAAAAGGATCGTGTTTCTGTTTGTGAAAATGTATCAACGGATCAAACTTGTAGCGCTGAGGCATAATCCCCATGTCATTCGCATAAAAAATTGGATATAGAAAGTTCGACGAGTACAAGTTAAGAAGGTGCAAAGCCTCCGTATAATCAAAACCGCTTCCTGCGAGCATATTCGGAACAAGTAAGCCCCAAGAAGCCTTCTCAAAATACTTTTCAGTAATTCCGAACAATTCTCCAAAAAGTTTCGTGGTTTTATAGTTTGAAATGACATTCTTATTAACAGGAGGTATCTTGTCTTGCAAAACCTCAATACAATCATCAATCGTAAACTGTTTCAGATCCCAACACTCAAAACCATCCTCTATTTGAAGAATACGATGCTTCTGTTCTATTGATTTTCCTGTAAAGGCAAAAAACATTTTGTTACTGCGTTCCATACTGCACTCCGCATGTGTACACAATGTGAAAAAGTCTTGTTCTTCACACAAGTGCGATTTTTGTATATATTGACCATACAATAAGAAGTTCAGCATGTCACGCCCAGCAAGAAAAACCAAGCAAAACAGATCAAGTTTCTCACCTACCATACTCCGAAAACTGGAGGACGCTTTCAGCTATGGCTTCAACAATAAAAAAGCCTGCTATTTGGCGGGGATTAGCGAGAGTGTGTTCTATGATGTAACACGTCGAAACAGTGAGTTATCGGAGCGCTTTAAGCATCTCAAAGAATCACCGAAAATCACTGCCACAAAAAATATCGTCGACAGAATCAACAAAGGTGACGTAAAACTGTCACAATGGTATCTTGAACGAAAATCAAAGGAAGAGTTTGCGACACGCGACGTATCAGGATGCCAGCATGACAAAGACCCTGTAATTGATTTCGGTGCCGAGGGCAACAAGCGTGTTGCATATTGGAATCCAAGCTTCGCAAAAAAACGAGCTAAAAGTAACACCAGAAAAAGTACCCAAACACAAGTCAAATAAATCAGCTACAAAATATGAACAAAAATAACGAAATCACCAAACTTTCAAAAGACATAATGATAAACATCTCCGAGGGTAATCTACAACTTCACAACATCCTACTCAAAGCATCGAGGTTGTCTTTACTATTAGACATACCGAAAAATGTCGAGGTTTTCAAAGAATGGGCTAAGTACGCCGAACAAAATCAGTTTGTAGTAGAAACATACAAAAGCAACGTTACTGCGGCACGAGACAGAAATACCGCAGTAAGCAGTGCAAATCCAAACCAGATGGTATTTAATCCAATTGGAAACTTTGCCGAAAGAGGACGATTGAAACAGGAAGCACAGAAAGTGGTGGTTTACTTAGCACAGTACAGAACAGAGGCATACAACTTTGCAATGGGAACGCACACCAAGTGGCAATTTGGAAATACAGCACAAAAAATCTTCGAGGCAAAACGAGCAAAGATAGAACCT
>CAZHVT010000008.1:18913-37703 GCA_964536205.1 uncultured Gammaproteobacteria bacterium | reverse complement strand
AGGAGTCTTCCCCGACATAAACCAGAGACTAAACTCGATCGATCAAAACATAAATAGCACGAATCCAGAAGATTGGATGAATGCAATAACTTCATGCAGAAGACTGTTCGCAGACTTAGCCGACAAACTAAAACCCGCCACAACCCCCGAAGATAACAATAAATATAAAAATCGTCTCTACGCCATCATACAAGAAGCCACAAAGAGCAAAACAAAAGGAGTGATGCTGAAAAACTTAGTGGATGAACTGAAAAAAAGAATTGACTTGACTTGCAACATGACACAGGGCGCAGCCCACACGGAGAAGACAACATTACAGTACGCACAGGACACAGTACTCTACACGTATTTAATAGTTGCAGAAGTAGCAGAAGCATATGCGGAAACCCACAGCGTGAGTGCTGATATTGTGAAGACTTAATACATCCAGTTACTGACCTGCGGGCAACTCAACATCATACTCACCAAAGACGGCCAATATCTGCCCAACCGCTGACAAGATATTCTTTTCATGAACAATGTGAACAATGGTGTGGTTTGCAGACACCAACTTTGCATAACGAAAAACTAGCCCATTAAGGCTAGTTTTCCTCTGGCGGTCCGGACGGGATTTGAACCCGCGACCTTCTGCGTGACAAGCAGACGAACACTCCGCTGTTCTACCGGACCCTATTGATTTTTTTGTTGAGATCCCTCGACGTCGCTCGGGATGACAATCGAGCACTATTTCAACGGCGTTATAATATCATGAGACTCATTTTAGATCAAGAACCCTGTGTGAATACAAAAAACCGGCAAAAACCGGCCTACCAAAAACTTATTACCCTCGCTCGAGCGCTCGATGAACAGCATCCATATTATATGAATCAGCGCCATACAAATCCTCTCCACTCGCAACATCCTTCACTATTTTCGTACACAGATAATCAACAATATCCTCGTGAGCCTCATGATCCTTTTGTAAATATCGCAAAATCAAAACGCATGTATAAATCTGCTTCAAGCTATCCAAAAATCCATCGTGATGAAAATTACTTGTAGCAAATCGATTCATCACCACATGTTCATTTGGATGAATCATAATTTGATGCCTCATCGCGACAATATCGCCGTTTTGTGCATCACAAATAAATCGAGCTTGTCCGCGAAAATCACAAGGTACACAATGAATACGATGTTTTAGACTCGGACTACTCGGTTCAACTGGTAAATTAACCGGTACTTCACATGCAGCCAATATTTCACTCGGATGATTCATCACAAAAAACTCACACGCTGGTGATAATTCCTCCTGTAACAACGCATCAACCACAACATCAACAACGCGATCACGTTGCTCAACTTTACGCTTCGTGTAATTTCCAAAATCTCTCATATCTCTAGTGAAATATTATACCATAAACAAAAAACCGCGTGTAGCGGTTAACGTGGGATAACTAATTTCCACGATCGAGCCCTTTTCAATCGAGCACCCAATTTCGAATCTTGCGAGGCACACACAACCAAATCATAATCATCAAGCTTGTGTCGCATAGGATCAACGCGCGTCTGACATTGCGTATCGGGAAAACCGGCGGAAATAGATTGACCAGCAACAGAAGCACAATACTCGCCAACTTGCTGATCTATCAACAAGCATCGCAAATCATCTCTCAATTGTACACGCTCACACCCCACAAGCATCAATTTCGCAACACGAGTCTGCGCAAACCATCTAGCAACATTTGCTCCAAAATAAGCATCCATCCCAATCACACACACAGACATTTCATGTGCATATTTTCGCACACACTTATCGCCATCTTTTGGTTCCACATACGACAAACTCAACATAGTATGAAACAAATCCGAGCGCGGCGCTAACACAACCCCTTCATGAAAAAACATCAGCAAATTAGTCGGATAACGCATGTACACTATATCTGAATGAACGACCATGATTCCTCCTAAATCCACAAAACCATAACGTTTTTTGAGGCGATAGTCAACATATGTTGAAAATTAGGATAAATTGTCATGCACAAGTTATAAACAGCGTGTCTTGACAAATACACCGAATCCATGTATACTCCTTATACTGAATTCGTATCCTTTTGGGTGCGATTCTGTTACTTAGTAATCCAAAGACTATGTCAGAGGAAATTCTATTAGAAGGAGAAGACGACGCAGCAGCAGCACCAGCACCTGCTACAGATGGTGGTGAAGGTGACGCAGCTCCAGCAATGGACGCACCTGCAGAAGAAGCAGCTTCAGAAGAAGCAGCTCCAGAAGCACCTGCTGAAGAAGCTCCTTCAGAAGAAGCAGCTCCAGAAGCTCCAGCAATGTAATTCAATCATTGTATTAAAAAAGATGAGTTTACGCTCATCTTTTTTGGTACCTATTTTAAAGCTTGCATCAAAACATTTGGGTTCTTATCATCCCGGCGCAGGCCGGGATGATAATTTCTAGTAAATATCTTTAAGCTTCCCAATATGCAAATCCAATCCAAACCCCTTTTTATGAATCATCGCTACCATATCAGATTGCTTCACCCCAACACGTTTTGCATACCCTCGAACATGCTTTAAAAATCCCTCCTGCGATTTCGAAGCTTTCGGCAATGCATATACTCCAGAACGCAAGTTCGCTTGAGCTATCACACGCTGACTATCATGCCCGACAATTAACGGAACCTCTGGTCTGAAAAATACAATTTGAGGAAGTAAATCCGCAGCAACAGGAGAAACCAATACAGCAGAAACATCACCACGCTGCGCCAGAACACTTACAAGCGCCCCAACCTTTCGATGAGTTTTCATAGTCACATCTCCTGTATCACAAATCCCAATATCATCATATTTCGATTGCTCTGTTTCGCGCGCAATATCAGCCATAATCTTCACGGCCTGCACAGGATACGCACCTGTTGCTGACTCTCCAGATAACATCACCGCATCAGCATGATCAATAACTGCATTAGCGACATCTGAAACTTCAGCTCGAGTTGGACGCGGACGATCTACCATACTCGCCAACATTTCCGTCGCCACAATCACCTGCTTGCCAGCCGCACGACACAAATCAATAATATGCTTCTGCGCCACAGGCACACCAGCAGCCGGCGTTTCAATTCCCAAATCCCCTCTCGCAACCATAATCCCATCAACAGCTTTCACAATCTTTTCAATATCCTGCAACGCTTCTGGCTTTTCAACTTTTGCAATAATCGCCGGAGGAATGCCATCAGCTTTTTTCCATCCTTTTCTAATCATCGCACGCAATCGGTTAATGTCGCGCGCGCTTCGCACAAACGATAAAGCCACAAAATCAACTTTCTGACTCAATCCTAAAACCAAATCCTTTTTATCTTTTTCCGTGATAGATGAAATCGATAACCTCGCTCCGGGCAAATTAAATCCCTTGTTCGATTTCAATGTTCCACCAATAATTACCTTACAAGTCACCCCAGTTTTTCGGACACTCAAAACCTCAACTTCTTTCGTTCCATCATCCAACAAAATCCGATTTCCTGGTTTAATATCTCGTTCTAAATATGGATATTTAACATGCAACGCTTTTTTATTTTTTGGATCACTTGAAAATACAACGGTCGAACCCTTTTTCAATTTCACACCTTCACCCATATCTCCAACCCGCATTTTTGGCCCAGATAAATCTTGCAAAATAGAAACTGTCACATCAACTTCACGCGCAGCCTTCCGAATATTTTTTACCAACTTTCGATGATCTGCATGCGAACCATGCGAAAAATTAAGACGACACACATTCATCCCCGCTTTCATCATCTGCTTTAATTTCGCAACCGAATGAGACGCAGGCCCAATCGTGCACACAATTTTCGTACGCTTAAATCCTCCCATACATTTCTAGTTTAATAATTCTTGATCTAGTTCCTCCAGTATAGCAGAAAAGCTCAATTCTTTCCCATCACGCAAAACCACAAGTTCTATAGCATCCCCAACTTTTGATCTTCCAATCACATGAGACGGCGGCAAAGACTCATTAATATCCTCTCCATTTATTTTCAAAACAATGTCGCCCTCAAGCAATCCAGCAGTTTGCGCAGGAGAACCAGGAATGACGGCCGGAGATCCAATGCCCCCAGAAATTATCAATGCACCGGTGTCAGAATCTATATTATTTACTTCGGCTAATTCAGAATTCAACAAAACATATCGGATCCCAAGCCAAGGACGCACAACCCTTCCATACTTCTGATACGAATCGACCACTATCTTCGCCGTATTAATAGGAATCGCAAAACCTATCGACTGACCATTTTGAGAAACCGCAGTATTAATTCCTATCACTTCTCCAAACTCATTCAACAATGGACCTCCGGAATTTCCCTGATTGATAGCAGCATCAGTTTGAATAGCAGATTCAATCGTATCACTTGAAACGCCATTACCCGCAATAATCCGACGATTAATTCCAGAGACAATTCCCTTTGTCACAGAATTTGAAAACTCTCCAAGCGCATTTCCAATCGCAATAACGGTTTGGCCAATCTGAATCTCATCGGAATTTCCAAGAGACAGATACGGAATATCAGATCCGGTTTCAATTTTAATCAATGCAATATCATTCAAAGGATCAAGTGCCAAAACATCAGCAGAAAATTCTCGACCATCATTAAACACAACAGAAAATAAACCATTCTTCTGATCAACTACATGTCGATTCGTCAAAATCAACCCATCTTCAGAAATTATAAATCCACTACCACCACCAACTTGCTGGCGAATTGTCTCGCCTCCTCTAGGATCTGATTCAAAAAAATTATCAAATAAACCTCCAGGCTGACCTACCGTTACATCAGCCTCAACTATAATACTCACAACAGAGGGCGAAGCTGTGGACACAACATCTGCAGTAGACAGTCCTGTTTTCACAACAGGCTCGACAACCTGCTCTGACTCTGTCACAGGCGTAGATTCAGGCTTTTGCGCCACAGAAGAAACAATTGCAAATGAACCAATAAGACCGGCGACAAACCCGCCGATCAAAGAAAATAGCAACCATGAAAAAAAATGTGTTGTTTTTGCTTTCGCCATACTTACTCTGGACGCTCTTCTGCTGGAACTGCTGGAGCTGCTTCTCGCTCCTCAAATACACCAAATACCTCATCGACTTGAGTTTTATAACTCGAGTATGTTTCAGAAACACCGGGAAAATATTTTTTATACAATTGCACACCACCAAGCAGAATAATAATTATGAACACAACTTTTGTCCAACCGAAAATCCGACGCCACAACACCCATCTATGAATCGTACTGATCTTGCGCTCCATCTCAACCAATCTTTTTTGCAATAAAAATAATTCCTCTCGCGCACTCAACTTAGCAGCCCCATCATGATCGCGATTTTTTGATTTTTCGATTTTTTGTTTTTTCGTCATCTCCTCCTTTTTCATACATGTAATTTTTTAGATTTTTTTGATTTTCTTCGAACTAATTCTTGAGCTGCTTCCGCAAACGTATCAACATCAGAAAAATTTCTATATACACTCGCAAATCGTATATATCCAATCTTATCAAAACCCTTTAACCGCTTCATCACAATCTCACCTATCTGCTGCGACGTTACCTCCCGTTGTTTTCTCCCTTGAATATCTCTCTCAATAACACACAACAAATGATTAAAACTATCAGATGTATACGGACGCTTTTCAAGTGATCGCCGCACACCTGATTCAATTTTATCCCTACTATACATCTCCTTATTTCCATCTCGCTTCACCACAACCATATCCAACAATTCCATATATTCCCCCGTCGTAAACCTGTGCGAGCACTTCTCACACTCACGACGCCGTCGAATAGATAAACCACTAGAAGCTACACGAGTATCAACTACTTTCGTATCGGTATGATTACATGCTGCACATCTCATAGATACACATTATAACAAAAAAACGAAAAATCAAAAAATCGAGAAAGCCAGAAACCGTTTTCTTGTTTTCTCGATTTTTCGTTTTCTGGTTTTTACCCCAACTTCCTTCTCAAAAAAGCGGGAATCTCCAAATCCTCTTCTTGAGATTCTTCAGATTCTTCTGCGGTCGGCACATCATCAACCTCCTCCTCAAACACATCTTTCGCCGATGGAACATTTGGCTTCGTATCCATGACAGGAGCCACATCACGATTCTTAAAAGGTGTTTCAAAAACAGGACTCATTTTTGGACGCTCTTCCTGCTGACGCTCTTGCTTCTTTGCAAACGCGGATCGACCAAACATTAAGTTATCAATTTTAGGAATTGCTCGAGGCTTATGATCTCCAAATCCTGTTGCAATAACTGTGATACGAACCTCATCCTTCATATCATCGTCAATGCTTGCTCCAAAAATTACTTTCGCAACATCATCTGCTGACCCGGTAATAATTTTCGCCGCTTCAGAAACCTCATGCATTCCAAGATCTCGACCACCAGTAATCATAAACAAAATTCCCTTCGCTCCATCTACATCCAAATCCAACAATGGAGATGCAATAGCAGCTTTTGCTGCAGCCACCGCACGATTCTCTCCAGAACCTCGTCCCATTCCCATCAATGCAGAACCTGCGTCAGCCATAATTGTTCTGACATCTGCGAAATCGACATTGATTAGAGCTGGCGTTGTGATGACTTCAGAAATACCCTGCACTCCTTGTCGCAACACATCATCAACAACACTAAATGCCTCCAGCAAAGAAGTTTGCGCATCGACAATTTCCAAAACACGATCATTATGAATGGTGATGATCGTATCAACATGCTCAATAAACTGATCGTGAGCAGCATCCGCAATTTCCATGCGCTGTGCTTGCTCAAATGAAAAAGGTTTTGTCACAACTGCCAATGTTAGTGCTCCAGATTCCTTTGCAATTTGTGCAACAACAGGACCAGCACCAGAACCAGTTCCACCACCAAGACCACACGTTACAAAAACCATGTCAGCGCCTTTCAGTACATCTCGAATTTCATTTTGATTTTCTTCTGCTGCAGCTCGTCCAACATCTGGATTCATTCCGGACCCAAGACCTTTGGTAAGCTGTTTACCAATATGAACTTTCACAGACGCTTTAGAGTTTTGTAGTGCTTGAATATCTGTATTGATTGCAACAAACTCAACACCCTTCATGTTAGCACTAATCATTCTCTGAAGAGCAGACCCTCCAGATCCTCCAACACCAACCACCTTAATTTTTGCAAGCGACTCAATCGTCGGCTTTACTTCTGGCATATCATTTCATGTCATTACTGAACAAACATTGTGTTCAGTCATATCACCTCTTCTAATTATCCACATGCTACCTGTCAGGCAATGTACTGTCAACAACATTGTGTGTACAAAAAAATGCCGCAAGGCATCTATGAACTACGTGGTCGTTCTACGTGATACGTTGTACGTTCTAGGGTGACTTCTATAAGCGTTAGTAGAACATACAACGTACATCGTACAACATTAAGGCAACAAAGATTTCATCCATTTACGAACATTCCCTGCAACTGTTTTGGTCGCAGAAAGTTGAGACATAATATTATGCCATTTTCCTGTCGGCATATCAGCCTGAATATCTGCCCCCCATTTCACCAGACCAACAGCAGTTCCAAACGCTACGTCATTAATTTTATCGGTCACACTTGTCATCTGTAATGGGTATCCCAAAGCTGCCGGCAATCGCAAATCTCGTTTTGCAACATCTATTAATCCATGCAATTTTGAACCACCCCCAACAAAAACAGCACCAGCTGGCAAAACTCCAGCTCGACCAACAGCTTTCAATTCAGCTCCAACTTTTTCTAAAATTTCCTCAACACGAGCTTCAATAATCTGCGCTAACATCTTACGCGAAATCTCTTCTTTTTCATTTGAACCAAATTCTGACAAATCCAAAACATCTCGTTTCGTCAAACCTTTCACAACTGCAGTTCCACCAAAAATTTTCAATCGTTCAGCCACATCAATAGAAGTCTTCAATCCAATCGCAATATCCTGGGTGATGTGTTCAGATCCAATTGGAATAAACGCAGTATGAATGACATCTCCATCTTCAATGACAATCATAGAGGTTGTAGAACCTCCGACATCAATAATCACACAACCCATATCACGAGCTCGCTCAGAAACAACCACCTCACTCGCAGCTAAAATCGACAACACCAAATCATCAATATCAGAACCTGTTCTATACACAGTCTTTGTTAAATTCTTTACATGCCCCGAAGCTCCCTGAATAATATGTGTGTCCACCTCCAAACGAACCCCACTCATTGAAACAGGATCTTTCACGGGATTTCCACCATCAACACTAAAACTACGAGGAATGACGTGAAGGATTTCATAGTTCATAGGAGTCGCGACCGTTCGCGCAGCATCAACAGCTCGCTCAACATCGTCTTCTGTAATCTCTCCATGTGGATGCGAAATCGCAACCACACCTCGAGACGTATCGGTTAACACATGATGTCCATTCACACCAACCCACACATGTTCAATCGGCAAACCAACAGATCGCTCCATTTTTTCCAAACATGCACTGGTAGATGAAACCGCATCCTCAATACTTGTAATCACACCCTTATGAATCCCCTCGCTGGGAACCTCAACCATACCTAAAATATGAAGGCCTTCAGAGCCTCCATTTTCAAGCATCTGACCAACAACCATGCGAATAGCTGTTGAGCCCAGATCCAAACCTGCAATTAAATCTTCACCAGTATTTCTTCCCATAGTAAATCGTATAGTACCAGATCTCACCCAAAATCATCAAATGCAATTCTATGAACACCTAAAGTGTTCGCTGCAGAATCCTGTTTTTTCCACATCGATTTGGCTTGAGATCGACCAACATGATCATGCCCGATGATATGCAAAAATCCATGAATCAAGAGCATCCCCACATGATCGCGCAGTTTGTCCGAACTTCCAGCAATCGCGCGCTGCACATACTCCACACTCACGATAATATCACCAATATCACTTCCTGACGCACCATCAGTTGTAAATGAAAGCACATCAGTCGGTTTATTTTTGTTTCTATATGTTTTATTCAGCTTCCGAATTTCCCGATTATCTACAAATCGCACACCAACTGAACCTGATCGAATCTTTTCCTGTTTTCCAATAGTACGAATAATCTTATTCACCCAACTCTGCGCAAAACGAACATGATGAGCACCATATGAAACATGCACGGACAACATAATTACGAAGTTGTTTCGTCAGTCTCATCATCTATTGACTCTTCAACATCCTCATCTTCCAACTCTTCAATATCTTCTGATGACTCTTCTTCATCCTCAATCTCATCCGGAACAACAGGCTCGACTTCAGGTTCAGGGAATACCTCATCAATAACAGGAACTGGAACAACAGACTCCTGCTCCTCCGGAACATACAAAGGATCTGTCGTAAACTCAAAGCTGTTCTGCATCATGGCAAATGTTCTCATAAAATTCGCATCCGTTCGAACACCAATGTCATATCGCATCTCATACACATGCTCACCTCGAGCAAAGAATACAGATAATGAATCCGGAGCAGAAACTCCTTTCATACCACTCTTTGTCGCAATATTTCTAATTTGTGATGATGTTACACTTGGTGCACGTTCACCATACCATTCACTTAATTCTAATTGCTCTCGATTTGGATGCACAACAATCTCGACATACTCACCGGTTTCAGATGTAAACAACACATCAACCCCATCAGCATCTAACAAATCTCGTGACCATTTCGATGGATAAAACACCTCATATCCAAACACACTATTTTTTGAAACCTCAACCAAACCACTATCAATCAAATCAGAAGGCCTAAATGAAGCAGGATCATACAAATGAAATACCTCATGTCCGTCGACAAATCCATCACCATCATCATCTGGACGATTTGAATTTGATCCATATATTTGCTCCTCCTCAATATCTGTGAGCTCGTCCAAATCAGTATCAGCCCCCAAAACATACTCACGCAAACCTACAGGATATTCAATAACAACAGGTTCTTCTGGTTCTTCAGGTTCTTCTGGTTCCTCAGGCTCTTCGACTGGCTCCTCAATTGGCGTTTCAATTACAGGCTCAATAACTGGCTCTGGCTCTGGCTCATCTTTCAAAACAACCAAATACACATATGCAAGAAGTGCAAACAAAATTACAAAAAATACCACACCACCAATAATAATCCATTTATTAATTCCATGCTTAGTGGTAGTCATCTGTTTATTCGCGGCAGGTTTTGGAGGTTGTACAATAGGAGGTTTCGGTGGCTCTGGCTTTTTCGCCTCCGGAGCTTTTGGTTTTTCTGCAGGCTTCTTCGTTTCTGGCGGATGTGCCTTACCTGTTCCCAATCCTCCATCATAAAATTCCGGTGGGATTGTATGCACTTTCACCACCTTCAAAGCTTCCGGCTCTTTCGTTTCCGGCGTATCGATTTTCCCCTTTGATTTTTTTTTCTTATCAAACATATCTTATAAACTACCCCTTAATTGTATCATTGTTTCGGGACATCGAACAGACGACCTTCACCTAAAGGATTAAATCCATGACGAACCTCCTCGCCATCGGAAAACGTATCATCATCTGTATCCACGTCGAGCGGATCTGTCTTCCAAATATTCATTTCTTCTTTGTCTGTTAATCCATCATCATCAGTATCAGATCGATTTGGATCAGTTCCCGCCAACAACTCTTTCGTAGTTGATAAACCATCCCCATCTGGATCAGTAATTAAATCTTCAACAGCTTCTTCAGGAGTTTCTTCCTCTTCATCCTCAATTGGTTCTTCAATATCTTCTTCAACATCCTCCTCCTCATCAATAATGTCTTCTTCAATTGGCTCCTCAATATCCTCTTCAGGATCATCAACCGGCTGCAACCTTTCTGCAACACGATCCTCCTCCTGATTACTATCTTTCAAAAACAATGACAAGCCTCCCAAAATCAAACCAGCGAGAAGCAAAAATAATACCAAACCAACTAAAAATTTATGACGCATCACAAATGATTCCTGAAGCGGAGCAGGCTCTGAAGCCGGCGTTCCCGGAGCAAGCGCATCAGTAGGAACCGTAGAGGTTTCAAGCAGCGGCGAAGTTTGTTTTGGCTTTTGTACAATTTTCCCCGCATCCAACGCACTCGGGGCATCAACAACTCGTCCATCCAAAACTTTTGCACCACCTGCAGTGGTATCTGTATTTATAGAACCTATCGGCTTTTCAGCCGGCTTTGGAGTTGGTGGAGTTGGAGGCGGCGTAGAAACAGGCGGAGTATTCACCTCAACCCCCTCAAGTGGATCATCAGACCCACCCAACATGTCCTCCGGTTCATCTCCTATGGGTAAATTTGCTGGTGCATTCATATATTATTTTTATTGAGATACAAGGTCATTCACTTCATCATTCCAATCACTCACCCCATCACCATCAGTATCAGCAAGCAAAGGATCTGTTCCTTTTATTTCTACTTCTGTGTAATCAGAAACTCCATCACCATCTGAATCAAAATTATTAACATCAGTTCCAAGTTCAATTTCACGATCATCAGATAATCCATCAACATCAGCATCGCCCTTCTCTTTCCATGATTCATTAATTTCAACAATCGCTGCATCAGCTTGCGCAGTCTGTTCAGCAATCACCGCATCCTCTGATGGACCAGAAGGAAGGGAAATGCTTGTAACGCCACGAGGCGATTGCTGAACAACATCCTGTTCTGAAGTCGGAGAAAAAAACATCGCATACACACCAAAACCCAACAAACTAACTAACAAAATAACACCAAAATAAATAAAGCTGATGCGAATAGTATTTCTCGATCCTCCAGGAGTCGGTGATGATTGTGGTTGATTAAGACTGTCCATATACTATTGAGAAGTTGGTAAAAATGTGACACTGTCAGCACTCATAATGGAAATCTTTGCACTATTAACTCCAAGCGCTGCCGCCCCATGACGTGTAAGTACCTTTTCCCCATTTTCATTATAAACATGTAATTTAATTTGAGAAGCATTTGGATACATCTTGCCAGATTCATCGGCATCCTGAAGGTACACCGTGAAAATCGTTGTTTGATTACCGATTAAAATATCATCACCTCCATCAGGATTCACAAGTGCAAATACCTCATACCCAAACTGCGCACCATTATTATCATACAAAAGCGATGCATATTTCCCATCATATTCATGACATGACAGCGGCGCAAATGGAGAAGACGGCAATCCAATCTCCCCTGCACAAATCGCAGGATCGTTGGCATACTTTTGTTGCATAAACTGCGGCGCATCCTCAAGCGGTGTTTGTTTATTCACATAGGGTGATGTTGAATCTTGTCCAAAAATCAACAAGCTCGCATCCAAATTCTTTAATGTCTTAGGCCATTCCACAACAAAGAAAAATGTCGGATGTTTAAAGGATTGTGGAATAAAGAAATGAGTAAACAACCGAGGTGAACCATTTCCACTAAATGTCGAAGATTGCGATGATTGATACCCCAGCTTCGCAACAGACACGCCATATTCTGTACACGCAGGAGTACCATCATCCAAAAGACCCTCTCCAATATCAAATGCATACGCTCCTGCATTATCAGTCTTAAATTCATTCGATATTTGATCAGCATTTTTCGGATTCTCTGTCGGGCCACCATATGTTAAAAATACATCTGCGTTTTCAATTCCACGTTCTTCTGGTTTTATCTTTGTTGGATCCAAAGCAATGCCAGAAACACTATATGTTGAAGAATCACCTTCATCCTTCACAACAACACCACAGTACTGACAACCCTCTTCAGTGTACCCAGTACATGCATTGTTACATAACGGAATTCCAAAATCATACCCAAGATCGATACAAGCCTTTGCTGCACCACCCTTCACTACCGTCAAATCACATTCCTCTCCACCATTCAAAGTATCATCTCCGCAAAATGGCCCTGAAGCAGATTCAAGTTTACAGGATTTCTCATGACAGAATGTACACGTCTTAGATGGATTTCCATACGGCGCAACACAAGTTAATGCATTTTGCTCACCCAAATCACATTCCTCACCCTTATCTGGCTCAACTTCACCGTTTCCACATCCTTCGATTGCTTCTTCTACATCACCACCACCAGACGAGGAACCCGGTGACATACACTCACCACCCTCAATCTTACAAGTCGATGAACATAATTGCTGCCAATGAGTACCAAGCCCCTCCGCTTTACAACCCGGACCTGGTTCAGGTTCAGGCACACCAACAGTTCCATCACACTCCTCCGGACCATTTACAATCCCATCCCCACAATACGGTCCAAACTCACGACAATCCCAATTACATGAATTTGATTTACTCTGCGCCCAAACCGTACCCTTCTCACACGAACCACAACTGTATTTATATTTCGTTTTTATTGCATCCTCATCATCAGCATCCAAAGCAAGATTTGTTACCAAAAATGAAGTTGGATCACCACAAGCTTCTTTTATTTGATCCGTCGCATCATCTGGATCATCATAGATAAATTCACAGTCAGTTAGCGTCGTGCACGAATGAGCAGCCAATTCCGAACATTTCCCAACCTCACACACCTCCGGACCATTTGGAAATGACTGCACCGTACCATCACCACAACCCATCGTTCCAGAACATTCATTATTACAGAATCCATACGTTCCATTTTTCTCTCCATCATCACACTCTTCGAAAAACGCAGAATCAACCACACCGTTTCCACATGCAGCATATGTAATAGAACTCTTTGATGTCCACTGACAACTATCAGTACATTGAAATAAAATCGTCTCAATTTCTCCACCACCAACATTTTGATCTTCTTGCTTTAATGATCCAGGAGGGTCACATTCCTCACCTCCCTCAATCAACCCATTTCCACAAACTGAAATGCTTGCAGCTCCTAAAGTCGCACCGGTACACGAATTTTCTAACTGCCATTTTGGTTCAGTAATTGCGAAATCCATCCACAAATCTGGAGGCAACTCAAAATCATTTCTTAAAATGTATGATTGTCCACCAGCTGTCATCGTATAATCATATACATGTGATCCAGCCGGACAATCAAACGTCTGCTCTAATTGATTCCAGCATGTTTCCTGTTCTGCAGCCTCATCTCCACAAGCCGCAAATTTATTTAATGGATCAACAGGCAACGCAGCCCCCAAATTATTTCCCAAATTCGATTGCCATGAACCCCACGCAGATGTAGTTTTACCAGGGATAAATGTCCCAGATGACAATGTTGGATAGATTTGGTTCTGATCATAATACGTATCAAGCGAATCTGAAATTGTTCCCAAATCAGCTAATCGCCGTAAATCACGAATCAATTTAGTTTGTACATCAGAACAACGGGTAGTATACGCATCGGTTGGAGGTGGAAACGAAACACACTCAAGATCCGAAAAACATGCAACACGCTCACCATTCACATGTACATATTGTTCCTCACCATTATAATCTCGCTGAAATTGCAACCCAGAAACATCTGAATCGTAAAAACATGTACTTCCAGTTTCTTTCACATTCACCATCAATTGAAAATTCTCGATAATCTGTTGAAAAATTGCCAATGTTGCCGGCTGCGCCCCTTGATTATATGACAACACATACACATTCGTACGTGCTTTATTGATGTTATATTCATCGTCATTTGCATTTTCTGCATTCACACCAGAAATATACATCGTACGCCCATCTTGCAATGCTGGAAAACCAGCAACAAGTGTTTGAGATGGAGTACCAGCAAATCCCTGAACATCATACCACCGCTTCAATGGGAGATGTGCAGCGTTCTTTTCAACCCGAATACCAATAACATCTTTGTTTCCCGGAACATCTGGTGAGAAGAAAAATTCCTTAAGCGTTGAATCTGGATTTGGAGGATCAGTAATAACCAATGGTTCAAGCGCAGGTAAATCATCATACACGTTCTGTGCCAATCCTTGATCACGACAATATCTAAATGCAAAGTTAGTACGCAATGAACCAAGATCAAAATCATCTCCAAATGCAACTTTCTGATCTAACTCAAATCCATCGTGCATACCAGCAACATATCCTCCATCTGAAAATCCATCTGGCAACATAGAAAATCCATCACCAGTTGAGATCGGCGCAGGCCATGGATTCTCACAAATAAATACTTCTATTTGCGCCGTATCATCATATGTATTACCAAGCGTTCCAGCGACTGTATCCTCAACAACAGTGACCTCTGCTGCAACCGTTGCTTTTCCATTTATTGAATTTGTTTTTATATCTCGTGCAGTTTCTTCTGCAACTTCACCAAACACTACAACACCCTCTGGTTTCTCCTTTGGAATACTCCAATCCCACTCCCATGAATACACCCCAGGAATTTCAATAACTTGTGCACCATTTTTTGTTAATGCTTGTCCATCGATATGTGCACTCGCCGCATCAAATCCATCTAATAACACATCTGAAGGATCAACCTCAACATGATCAATCACACATGGCTCATCTGTTTCAGTTGTTGTTGAGAACCAATCTCCAATATGATTTGCTCCAGAATTCATCGCCACGCCATCCTGTGCCATCACACCATCATCACCACCATCCAAAACTAATACATAATCGGTATCTTTTGCGAGCAATTCAGTAATATTAAAGTACACCCGCGTACCTCCTTGCACGGCAACTTCAGTACCATCAGCCAAAGTCTTTGTATAATCCGCAATTGGCGCTGTTGTGATAGTTCCTGTGATATCAGATTTACAGAAAGATTTTGAACCAGGAAATGGCTGCGAATCTTCATCTGCATATGCAACGCTATACAACATCTTCACTGCAAAAACCTCAACACTCCTCCACGCACGAGCATACCATGGCGCACTTGCAGCAGTCGCAGCATCAGCAAGGTAGATTGGCGTTTCACCAGCATCACAATTTTGCTCATACAAATGAACATTGCCTGCCAACGATTCAGACGCCAACTCCTTAGAAACATCAACAAAAATTGCAGTGTTCAAACAAATATTAGTTCCTTCTGGATACGCAAAATCGACTTGTGGACGAAGCAAACAACACGAATTCGATGCTACACCATACAATGATTCAGATTTATTAATAGAAGCCGCACAATTCTCTTGAGGTTGATACCCACACTGCAACGCAAATTCCGCCTCGCCCTCAACAGTCGATCCATCAGGAACAGCATTGATAATAGTTATTTGTAATAAATCACTATTCACCTCACCCGCTCCAACCGCCTCAACTGATTGCACGGGATCCACTTTATCATCAGTATTCACAACCGGCTCACATGTATTTTGACCAGCTTCCAAATTTTCATACAAACAATTTGAACCACATCCATCTCCACCATCAACATTACCATCATCACAAGCCTCACCATCTTCAACAACACCATTTCCACATACCGCATAATACACATTTCCTGCACACGCTTGAATCAATTCATTTGGTGAAAATTCTGTAAGCGTTGCACAATCTGGATTTAATTGAGGGGACCCTTCATACAAACACTGCCCAGAACATCCATCACCTGCCCCAGAATTTCCATCATCACAATCTTCACCCGGACCAACATCACCATTTCCACATACCGAACCGGCTGCAGATGAACCTTCATTTAAACACTCCGAACTACATCCATCATTATCATTTAAATTTCCATCATCACATTCTTCATTATCATCAATCCAAATATTATTAATACTACTAATATAATCAGGCGCACCAGCTGTTACATCTGCATCACCGCACGCATCAGTTGAAACTATCTCACCATCATCATTTTCCTCTGTTGGAACACCTTCATGCAAACATGACGAACTACATCCATCCCCATTCTCAATATTTCCATCATCACAATCTTCATAATCATTAATTACATTTCCATCACCACACACCGCATCTAGCGCAGAACTACCAGTCAAAAATCCGTCAGCACTACACCACGGCTGTGTTGCACCAGCATCAACCCCCCCACTTACAATTACCGCAACATCAACATCTTCTGTCGACCAATCCCAATCATAACTCCACGCATTCAATTTCTGACCATCAGGATCACATTCATCACCTTCAGTTTTTGGAGTCGCTTTATATGACAATGTTTGACCTTGTGCATTCACCGTACCCGAAACAGGAACCATATCAACATCAGTTACTGTACAAGGAATCCCATCATCACGAGTTCTAAATTTCCACGAATAATTATCTCCATCATTTGGCAAACTCAACGACAAGCCAAACAAACTTTTCACTCCACTATCACCACCATTAATGATCACTTTATACCATGTACTTGGGCTCAACTGCTTCGGATTAAACGGAATTAACTCAAATGTAGAGGCAGAAGGCATGGTTGCTCCAGAGGCCAATTTGATCTGCTGCATGTCAGGAATTCCGTATGACAACACAATCTTATCTTCCACCTTCAAAGCCTTACATGTTTCATCATAACAAGGATACACTCCAACATTTGGCTGTACACTTGGTACTTGCATCAATGTATTAAATGAAAACGAAATCTGCCCATTAACACACGCTTTATCACAATGAGGACTAAACGTAGTTACATATGGATCCTCCTGTGTAATATATAATTCAGAAAAACCTTTTGCTGTTGATGCATCCGGATTAGTATATTCCGCTTGAACCTCAACATAATTATCTTGTGGAAGCGCTTCAACAGCAGTGACACCAGATGTATGAGACAACTCACCTCCAAAAGGATTTACTTGTGCGTGTGACGCAAACGGACCTTCAGTCGTCCACTGCCACGCATTTCCATTTGTATTCAAAGCAACACATGCATCTTCTCCAAATCCATGAGCTGCAAACGTAAATAATTCAGTTGCAATTTCTTCATCAGGATCTTCAAATACTGGACCCATGTTATTTGTCTGATGAAATCCAGGATTTACTAACACACTCTTAACAGCACACTGTTCAGATTCTTTTGTAGTAGTAAATACAAAACACGCAGAAGGATCACCAGCAAGGCCAACCACAGCTTCACACGACGCATTTTTCGCCATGTGAATCGGATCTCCTTCATCCGGGTCACTCACAATAGAATTAGAAAGAGTAACACGATGAAGCGTTCCAGCATTTAAATCTGATGTTGGACTAAAAGTAAAACTCGTTCCAGAATCCTCCATTTCAATTTTCCCGGCAACTTTTGTAGGTGATGGACACGCAACATCTTCTACCGGAATCGGCTGACCATCCTCATCTAATTCAGGCTCTGCTGCTTCTCCACAGGCCTCAACAACGATATCACTACCATACGACACATCCTGCACCATAATATTAAATACACCAGTCACTGCAGCATTCACACACACATCATTCCCTCCATTTCGTTCAGCAGAAGGCGCTGGACTTGGAAGCAAACCTTCTCCACATTGATTCACTAATGAAGGAATCACCGGAACCTTGCCTGTTGAAAAAATCCATTCATACGCAGCGGTCACAGCTGTTTCCTCACCAAGACACGCAGCTGCAGTAGCAACACAAGACCCTTGCTTACTTCCAGCCGCACAACACACATCCGACTTATTCGAACATCCATTCACCTGACAATCATTCACCTCAAAAATAACTGGATTACTCTTTCCAGCCGGATCACCAGAATTAAACACATATACATCACCAGTTAACGCACCGCCTGGTACCGCAACATTCATAATTTCACCATCTCCCCAATCTGATCCAGAGCCAGCAGCCTTACTCCCAATCTCAACCGAACCCGCCGTATCACCAAATTTCTCACCAACCAACGAAACCAGTGTACCAATTGGACCGT
>CAZHVT010000008.1:0-18903 GCA_964536205.1 uncultured Gammaproteobacteria bacterium | reverse complement strand
CGTTATCAGGATCAATTGAACATAAATTTGGCCCAGCCAAACCTTCCTCAATCACATAATTATGAGGTGCGCTTTCTGCCACAGGAGAAATTCGCTCAACCCGAATCGGCTGACTTCCAAACGAAATATCAACCGGAACTTTTACAATAATACTTTTATTTGTCCATGCGTCTGTAGCAACACATTGTGGAGGCAAATCCATATCCGCCAATTTCTTATCATCACCAAAATATACCACTCCAACATCATCACCAAATCCATTTCCCACAATCGTAATCATGTCACCACGTTTTGCATCTGCAGGAAACACACTACCAATAACCGGAGAGTTTTCTTCATTCAGTCCAGTCACAACAATAGTCACAGGATTGCTTTGTTGACCAGATGCAGTCACCACAACACTCTGTTCCCCTGCAGTTACAGACGGAACAGAAGAAGCAATTTTAGTATTTGACCATGAGTTTGGGGCAACAGAAATTGGTCCAACTTTCAGCGTAGACCCAACAACTTGCGAACCACCAAAATTTGTTCCATACACATCAATTGCTGAACCAAATGTAATATCACTATCTGGATTCACACACGCAATGCCTGGGCGCTCAATACCATTAATTTCAAAATCTGGAAGTGCTGGGCCTGGCAATGCATCTGTCGTATCAAATGTTCCATTAAATCGAGTCACACGAATTACATAATCTTTTGCTTGAGGTAAATCAGGAACCTTTACAATAATTTCAGTATCAGACCATTCAATAGTTGGCGGTTTTGTACACTGAACAACAACTGCACCCTTGGAACCAGCTGCCCCGGTAAACGTAACTGTACTTCCAGGATTCACCGGCCCAAATCCTTTACCAACAATTGTTACATAATTTCCTTTCGCTCCATTATTTGAAAATACACCCGTTATGACCGGTGAATCAACACACGTTCCAGCAGGACCACACACTCCACTTGCACAATCTGAATCAGATTCACACGTATCAGCAGAACAAGCTAAACATGATGCACCACCACAATCCAATCCTGTTTCATCTTCATCAGGAAAATCGTCATGAATTTTTTCAAATTTACTATTCACACAATGCAATGCGACCGTAGTGTAGAAAAATTCTGCACCCTCACCAACATTCTGAGATGTATCAAACATTTCCATTTTAATATGATGTGACTCAAGTGCTTTCAATCCATTTGTATCATGAGAAAAAGGAAATAATGCTGATGCTGGTGGAAACTCACCATCCTCAACATCAACCTGAACATAAAATGAAGATTTATTATCTGGCATAATATGCACCTTTGACACCTCCAAATCATCTGTTGCACTTGCTTGTCCATCAAATGACGTATCAATCGCAGCCGCATCACCACTATATACAAACTTCAAACCATTCACCGTATCCAACAAATAATCTATCTTACCGGTTGGAGCAGTTGAATCATCGATATGACCAATCGTCCACGTTTTTGTACATGGAAATGCATTTGTACATTCAAGCGCACTACCATCTACAGCTACAATACCAGCAAATCCATCACTCAATTCAATCTCAAATGTCCCATCATTCGCAAAACAATGAGTTTTATTTTTACTGTTTTCTGGACACGGAAAAGCATCAGTATCCTTGACTTTCAAAAGCAGCATGTTTGCATCAGAGACCACATCAACATCAATTTCTGCGCCATTTTGTTTCAAAGTTAATGTTTGACCTAATGTAATGGAATCAAGATCAACTGCGATCGGCTGATTCAAGTTCTTGAAGAAAAATAATTCAAATGTATCAATAAATCCAGCTTGTGTGCTATTGGGCAATTGAACAATCATCGCATTACCTCCACCCAAAGGACCTCCTCCTCCTGGACCACCACCCGAACCATCTCCTGTGGTCCCGCCACTAGGTGTAATCGAATTCACCAAAGCACCAATAATAAATGAAGCAATCGCAAAGGATGACAAAATTATCGCCATTCCAATCGTTGCATTAATCATGACCTTCTTAGCTTCAGCAACTTTCTCAACATTTCCTCCAGCCGTCATCCACAACCAACCTGCATATACTATAAATCCAACAGCACCAATCCCCAACAAAGCCATGAAATTCCGTATCATCCGCGCAATAATCAATGTAAGTGGCTCATCAGAAAGTCCACTTGCCTCACCAAAACCCTCCAACTGCAAATTAGGATCATCTGCAATCGGTTGAGCAAACACATCCCCTCCCAACACAAACACAAACATCAACCCGAATAATCCAGTTGCAAACATGAAATATGATTGTGTTTTTCTAGTCATGAACTATTACTATTGAACAGGCTGTAAATTTTGATAATCAGCAGCACACTTTTTAGGATCAGCGGATTTCTTTCCATTACAACAATATGGGCTTGCAGCATCCTGACCTTCGTACTTACAACCATCTGTCAACTCTTTTCCAGCTGTATCCGCATGACTTGGGCCATGCCCCGGAACAAAACAGTTCTTCTGCGCATCTAAAATACCTTGTGTAAATGCAGGCTTATACGAATAAATCGTATCATCAGTACTTTCCAAAAAGTCAGCATGACTCATCAAAAGTATCGATTTATGAGCAACTGCATCCGGTTTGGTAACCACCTGATTATTCACATCCAAATTTTCAGAAAATGGAATGTACCACTGCGCAAGATTTGTTGGCTGATCAATGCGCGCTTTTCCAATAGATGATGGCAATATCACCTCATCAAAACGAGCAGAAACAAGTTGATCAACTGCAACAGAACTCGATTGATTCAAACCAGGCGCAACAACCTCGATATACGGAGACCACACATCAATCGTCTCCCCTATACCAAATGACCATCGTTTAGTATCTCGAGGATCAATCGATCCATCACTATCACTCTGACAACTCGCATGATCTTCTTCACATACCTCTTGAGCATCAACATCCTCCCCTGCCTCTAAAACACACGCAGCTAATTCCTGCGCACATTGATCTGCAGCAGATATATCAACCTCCGGACCTTGCGCCACTCCATCCCCATTTCCATCAAATGAATTTCCAGTCAAACTCACCAAACCATTGTATGGCACCGTTGCTTTTGGCGCACCAGCAGCTTCATCAACATCACCAGGATGCGCAGCCAAATCAACAGTGATATTTGGCTCAAAACAATAATACACATCCCCACACGCGCTTTTCCCACACTCTTCATTAGTATGAAACTCTGCCGTGCGCGCTTTATTGGAAACAACCCACGTACCATCAATGACAGCACCGCCATCAGTAACCGTTAAATTATTTCCAGTCAAAATGGTTGTCGGCATCATCGATTTATTAAACTGCACCAACACATTCACATTGCGAAAATTATCTTCAGAATCAACCGAAGGATACAAACTTGTGATATATGGAGGATCTAAATCAACCTTTGTCCCAACTGTAAAATTCCATGAATAACCATCAAGCGATGCAAATACAGGAACTTCCTCTTGTGCATCATTTAATGCTTTAATCTGCACACCAATTTTTACTGTATATTGCGTATCTTCTGTCGGTGATCCGAACAACGCACCATCCTTAAGTGTCATACTTAACAAAGAAGTAACTCCTGAATCCAATTTAACTTGAGATAACACAGCATGCACAGAATCACTCGTCAATGCACTATTTGGACCTTGATCAGTTTTATAAATCAACACATTATTCACATTCAAATCTCCTACTACATTGTTTGGATCGGAATCATCGATATCTTCCAACAATGTTTCAGCGACAATATGTTTTTTGAACTGCACCAAAATTCCAGTATTACGGAACACATCAGTTGCTTCAGGTTCTGGAATAACATACTCAATCGACTGGCCGAGTGCAGCCCCCCCAACAAATCCTGGTGGAATCTGACCACCTGCGCCAGATGTATCAAAAACTCCGCCTGTAGTCGCGCCTACCAGCGCGCGAATAATAAACGAAGCTATTGCAAATGATGACAACATGATCGCCAATCCAATAGTCGCATTCACCATGATCTTTTTTGCTTCATCAACCTTTCCTACATCTCCACCGGCAGTCATCCATACAAAACCTCCATAGGTGAAATATCCTACAGCAGCAATTCCAAGTAGACCAAAAAACGCGCGGATGATTCGCGCAATAATAAGTGTGAGCGGTTCTCCAGACAATCCACTCGCCTCTTCAAAACCTTCCAAGTTTAAATTTGGATCATCTGCAATTGGTTGAGCAGATGCATCAAGTGGAATGAATGCAGAAAACAATAATCCAACACTCACAATCAAAACAATCGAGGCAAAAAATCCTCGTGAATAATTTTTAAAGCTTCCCCCTCTTATAAACATGATATATAAGGAAACCCCACTCATGTGGATACATCTATTCTATCATAATTTTACAGCTTTATCACTGTGCATAGATGAATAACTAAAATAAAAAACCCCGCACACGGCGAGGTTAAACTTTTATCATCACATATTATCAACCCAACAAATTCAAAAACGGTATCAGATCGGAAGTCCTAACCAAAAGTTGCAACAAATAAAACATGATAGGCGCAATCAATCTTCCTCCGTAAAAAATGAAGATGAAGAAAATAATCAAACCATATCGATCTAAAAATCTTTTCACATGCTCTGCACTGCGAGGCAATGAAGCATATAACAATTTCGAACCATCAAGCGGAGGAATTGGCACTAAATTAAACACAGCCAACATAATATTCACAAACACAACACCGACCAACACACTCGTGATAACTCCTGATGAAAACGGAATAATTAATGCAAACACAAGCGCCAACAATAAATTTGATAGTGGTCCAGCAGCACCAACCATCGCAGGGCCCCATCGCGGATATTTCAAATTGTATGGGTTAAAAGGAACAGGCTTTGCATAAGCAAACATAAAAGTCCCACCAGAAACAAATCCCAAAATAATCGGCAGGGCAAACGTTCCAATAGGATCGATATGAGCCATCGGATTAAGTGTCAGACGTCCTGCATACCGCGCAGTTGGATCACCGAGCTGGTCTGCCATCCATCCATGCGCATATTCATGGATAATTGCTGACGGAATAATCAACGCCAGCAAAATAATAAATCCAAATTCCATATATTGACAAAAATTAGACTATCTTATATACTCCTGATCAAACAGTATAAAGTAATAAAGGAAATATGGCTAGAACATGTGACCTGTGCCAAAGGGGCTCAAACAAGATCTACTCAAGATCGAAGTCCAACATTAGCACAATCAAGCGACAACACGTCAACCTACAAAGCAAAAAAATCAATGGAGTGCGCGTACGCATTTGCACACGCTGCATCAAATCGATTAAAAAAACAGAAGCAAAGGCTGTCGCATAAACATAAAAAAGAGTCTCTAGTAAGAGACTCTTTTGTCGATCATTCCCGTTCCTTAAAACCAAACTCGAGGTAGTATCATGTCTTTCGTCATATTAAATAGTGACGACTACAGATCACATTTTCCGGAAATATTTGAAACTATTTTCGATGCTGCAAACGCATGCGCAATTCACGTGCAAGAAGCTCCGTTTGAATATGGGCCACATGTCGAGCTGCTCGTCGTAGAATTTGAGACACTCAAGGCATACAGCGAAAAACTAGACGAACTAAAAGACGTCGCAGAAGGACACATCCTCATTCAACAACGTGGATGGCTCACCATACAACAAGGTGGTCGCCCCATCTCAATCTCTCTTCCCAAAAAGCGCTACAAAAAACCGCTCGGGAAAAAAGGGAAAATTGTCATATGGGATATTGAACAAAAAAGAAAATTTTGTCCAGACACATTCCCCTCTTTGGAAACTGCAGCAAACGAACTCGGACGCCAATTAAAAGGCACTCCAAATCATCCGGAAAACGAAAAGTTTGGATTGTTTTCCGAAAAACACACAGAACCACCATCAGAAAACAAAACACAATTTAGTCCAAACATTGGTCTTGCCCGAGCAATCGTAGAAGTAATAACTCGTTGCTGGCTCACATTAAAAAATGATGTGCATAAAACAAAAATTATGCTCCCTCTTTCAGCCAAACGAATAAAAAAGATCAAAAAGCAACTTGATGCCGCCGGTTAACGGCGGTGTTTTTTTGTAAAAACCGAAAATCTCCGATTTCGTAAGTCTTTACAATACATCAAAGACCCGCCACCAACTCATAGTAATCAGGAATACCAAATAACAACTGATCTTATAGATAGCTTGGATGTACCCGGTCTTTGAGGCGAGGAACACAAGGACGAGCAAAAGCCGATTTACAAAAAAAAGCTCTGCACAACGCAGAACTTATAATACTACTCCGGAAACCATTTCCTCAAAACACCAGAAATTTCAGACTCAAGTCGACCACGCGCTAAACTCAAATCAACAACTTTGTCTGCCAAATCAGGAGAACCTCTTTTCTTATCTTCCCGCAAGGCATTAAACACCTCAAATGCGCGCATATAACACGCAGCCATATTTCTCACACGTTGAGAATAACGACGCATTTCCGATTGAGAGGAAGGACTGGCATCAAAAAATGCACAGACTTCTTCATCCAATTCAGGTGACTCCATCAAACCGCATTCAAAAAAGACACTCTTAATCTCTGGATCAAGCGGCACACTCCGAGCACTTTCTTGTTCTAGATCCTTTAAAGCCTTCACCGATTTCCGATAGACTTCATGCTGAAAATTAGAAGCCCGCTGCAAATGAGTAATGTCACTCTCCACCGTACTCTTCCTATCACGCGCAGTCTCAAGCTGTCGAGTCAAATCCTCAATCGTTTGTTCGAGCTGTCGCTGTTCATCGACAAGGTCCTGAAAAAGTGAACTGTGGTTACAAGATGCAACATCCCAATCATCTTTCAATTTACTAACCGTAGCCCGATGCTTGGCCAACACCTTGTCTGATGCCTGCATTGATTGCAGCATTTCGAACTGCGAACCAATTTCATTCTGCAATCTTCGAACCCGCTCTAAATACTCATCTGGAACAAGCACATCGATCACATCAAACAAAAGATATCTATCGAAAGTGACATGAGTATCACTGACAAACGTAAGCACGCCATTTTGAATCAAAATCATCAAAACAAGACTTGTCATACAATAAAGATCGCCGTAATAATACGCACGAATGACATTCAAAAGATGCGCACCTTCTGCCGAGCTATGACAACACAGACAAAAATAAAGATTAATGAGTGATCTGCCATATGCACGAAAGACAAACTCATCCTCTTCAGACTTCGCATTAATCAAAAAACGCTGAAGATCAGTCAGCGAGGCATCCGCAACAGCAGCAAATGCACTTACATGAAATCCTGCTGCAATTTCCTGAATACGTTCTGCAATCAGCAACGCACGTTCAGCCGGATCCTCAACATCAGGCACAAAATAAGTCGACTCAACAACAGAACGAGAAAAAATTAAATATTTCCCCTCACGACTCGGAATCACAAGATTGGTATCGTGCACAGCGCGCAAAGCATCCCGCATAGAGATAGAATTACGAAAACCAAATTTCTTCGCCATCACACTATCAACCTGATCAAGAACAATACATTCCGAACCAAGATAACGCAGAATATCACACAACATGGCATGATCCACATGACGCGTAAATGCCGTCGAACTAACAGAAGATTTCTTACTCACATGTACCTCCACATAAAACGAACTACCTCGAGACTATGACAAATCGCCCTATTTGTCAAGACCCAAACAAAAAACTCCCTCACTGAATCAAATGAAACAGAAGAGAGTTTTAATGGAAGAGAACCTGTTGCATAATAGGCTTTGTGAAAAAATTTTCAGATTGAGTGATCAATTCTCATCAGAACATATGCAGCCCTAGCCATCTAGGGCAAATATGTTGTGTGAGAATTGAGCCTCAATATGGAAGTTTTGGCAAAGACCTATTATGCAACAGGTTCTTACCATAGATTCAAATTGTAGGTGAACGTACCTCTCGTATCATAGATCACACTGCAACACAGCGCGACAAGATCTCACGTCATTTCCGCAGAAACAACAAATATTGATCATGATCGATTGGAAGGCGTAAGACGTTTATCACCCGTTACTATTAAATCTATATATATCGTAACGCGCAAAAAAACAATTGTCAAACAAAAAACACTCTCGCCAAATAGAGTGTTTTATCAATAAATTTATTCTTCTGCATCATCAAACGACACATCCTCTCCATCAATCAATAACGATGTAATAACAGAATTTCCAGAACTATCAACCGCAACTTTCACACTCACATCAACATCCCCCTTACGCTGCGCATTCTCAATAATATACCCTTTATTCTCAGGAACAAAATAACTTTCAATCCCATACGCAATGCGCAATGTATCACCAAATCCACTTTCCAACCTTCCCTTCATAAATAACCCATCCGGCTTTTGAGTATGTAAAGATATAATCTGCGCATATTTTTCAGATGTATCTAATAACGCATACACAGTTCTCCCCGGATCAAAACCGGTTGTATCATCAGTTTCAAATCGAGAGATATCATAACTCAAAATTACATAATCTCCACGAAATAAATCTCGCGGATCAACAGGAACTGTTTTCAATAACACCTCTTCACCAGTCTGAATAGTAAATTCTTTCATCGCGACAAATCCACCGATAATCGCCACCCACACTATCGCCAAAAATATAATTGCTTTTTTATGATTCATATTAATGATGAACAAAATCCTTTTTGATATCTCTTCGTTTGTGTTCCAAAGCAATTCCACCCATCACAAAAACTAAACCTCCAATAATGAAGAATAACGACCGATCCAACAAATCATAGAAAAAATCAAAGTACCTCGCAAAGAAATATATCGCAGTCCAACCCATCGCCAAATTCACAACTGTAATATCTTCTCGATGAAATCCAACGTAATACATCACCACAATCAAAGCTACAAAAGCTACATTGAATAAAATCTGATACACATCAGATGTCGCCGGAAAAAAGAAATACAACAAACCAAGAGCGAGCAATCCAATCGTAAACCCACTTTCAAGTGCAATCGTTTTGGATTTAGCAGGATTAAAAAATAATCCAAGAACAACCAACAGCAACGCAACAACAGCAACAGCCAAAAAGAAAAAAGTAAAATATGTAGATGGTTCAATGTAACGACCAAGGTCTGAATTTTCCGCAACACGCTTATGAACAAAAAACCAATCAAACGTAAAAAGAAAAGCAAAGAATGTCGCAAATCGTAATCCAGCCAATCGATACATACGTGCAATCCCCTTCAAACTATCAGAAAAATAATGAATAGTCCCAATACCAAACAACAAAATACCAGACATCAAATAAAGGAGCGGCAAATAACTCATGTCTGCAAAAGCTCCTAACAAATCACTGTTATGTTCCACCGTGAGGCCAATCCATATCAAAAACAAAATAATGGACAACGTTGCAATCGGTTTTGATTTGAATCCATAAATCAACGGCAAAATTCCAAGCAACCACACCAACACAATCGTCGCATTATTCGCATTGATATTATACATTTGCGTCACCAAAAATAATGTCGCACCAAATAATAACGTTCCTAAAAATAAAAGCGATGCACCAACAACAGGTAAATTCTTTTTCACGTATTGCAAATAATATCCGATGAACGTCGCAAGAAATGTACTACCAACCAAAATAACAATCTTCACAAGATTTGACATCACATCCCAATTTGATGCAACAAACAAAATCGCACCAATACCAAGCGATACCGCACCGATCGTAGAAAACGTTGTCACCATTCGATTAGAACGATGTCGTTCGCGCTTCGCTTTTGTATCCGCAAGCAATTTGTCAGCCTGCGCTTGTGTGATGGTCCCCTCGGCCACCCACTGCTCTATGTCTTTTTGATGTGCCATAAAAAATTTAGCTAGACGATCATTATAACATGAAAATTATGATAACACTCGAGCGACAATCTCTCGCACTCGCCCACCATCTGCCTGACCACCAACAGCTTTCATAGCAGCTCCCATCACTTTTCCCATATCAGCTGCAGACGTCGCACCAACTTCTTCAATAACAGCCTTCACTTTCGATTCTAATTCCTCATCACTCATTTGCGCCGGCATAAACACCTCAAGAATCGCCAATTCCGCTTTCGCTGCATCAGCCAAATCATGACGTTCAGCTTTTTCAAATTCAGCAACACCTTCTTTTAATTTTTTAACCTCTCGTTTCACCACCCCCATTTCATCTTCTTCAGTTAAATCTCGCTTCAAAGAGATTGATTCATTTTTTAGCGCTGTCATTAATTGACGCAACACACTTTTTTTCACATCATCGCCAGCTTTCATGGCAGCAACAAGGTCATTTTTTATTGTTTCTTGAATCATACTATCTTTATATTAACACAAAACGCCAGATAAATCTGACGTTATGTGTGTCTATCGACGACGTCCGCGACGCGGTTCAGGTTCAACCAATTTACCGATCTTGCGCAGATATTGCATCTTCGCTCCCATTTTCATACGAGTGATAGTTGCAGTTCGTCGCATATTGCGACTCACATCTGGTACTGCAAATCGTTTTGATTTTGCCTCTCGCACAACACCACGATTAATCGTATGTCGGCGAAAACGTCGAGCCATCGCTTCAAAACTCTCATTCTTTTTCCGTGTAACCTTAATCATAAGATTTCACTTCCTTTCTAATATTAAACACGTTTTCCATGCCTAACTGAATGATGCGCACAGTGTAATCAAATTATTCTTTTGTGTCAACATCATCGCCGACAGCCTCATCAATCGCCTCTCCTGTATCAACATCATCCTTTTTCTTTGCCTTCTTCTTTGCTTTTTTCTCTTTCTTTTCTTCCTTAGCTTCTTCTTCTTTTGCTTCCTCTTTTACCTCTTCTTTTGATGTCTCACCTTCATTTCCATCCTCATCTGAAGTTGCATCATCCCCACTTTTTTCCCCACCTTCGCCCTCTTCACCTTCTTCATCCTCATCAGTAATGACTTTTTCAGGCATGTACAAAAGTGATCCCACTTCTTCTTCCTTTGCTGCATATTGTTTCTCAAGTGCAGAAACAGCCTTTTTCATATCGATAATTTCCTGAATACCAGATTCCATATCTCGAATAATGACCGTTCCCTCAATAACTTCTCGCTGACCAACAATCAATGCAAAAGGCGCAGCCGATTTATTTGCCATCGCCAATTGATCACGCAACGAAGATTTTGAAAAACATTCTCGCACACGAAATCCTTTCACGCGCAATTCATCAAACAACACCATTGCACGACGTCGTCCCAATTCCCCTAAATGCGCTACAAAAACTTGTGGACGTTTTGCCGGAGTTGGTTTAATATTTTTTCGATGCATTTCAGATACAATTCGCTCAACACCCATTCCAAATCCAGCTGCTGGAGTAGCTTCACGACCACCCAAATGTTCTACCAAAGAATCATATCTTCCACCCGCAACAAACGAACTTTGCGATTTCTTTTCATCATCAGCAACGGGGAAAATCTCAAACACCGTACGATTATAATAATCCAAACCTCGAACCAAATACGGATCAAGCATGTATGGAATTTCCAATTCATCCAAATATTCCAAAACCTTCATGAAGTGATCACGAGAATCATCATCAAGATGATCAACAAGTTGTGGAGCCGATTCTTTAATATCAGCCAATTCCTCATCTTTCAAATCCAAAATACGCAAAGGATTTTTCGCCAATCGTTTCTTTTGATCATCATTCAATCGACCACGGAAACTCTTATAATGTGCAACCAATTTTGTAATATAAGCTTCACGAGATTCTGGAGAACCAAGTGAATTCACATGCACAATTGTTTCAACTCCAATCGATTCCAAAACTTTGTATGCAATAGTAATAAGCATTGCATCAACCGCAGGATCTTCCGCTCCAACAACCTCAAATCCAACTTGATGATGTTGACGATAACGCCCAGCTTGCGGACGCTCATGACGAAACATCGGTTGCATATACCACATCTTCACAGGCTGTGGTTGATTTAACATTCCGTGCAAAATATATGCTCGCACCGCCGCAGCAGTTCCCTCCGGACGCAACGTAACTTTCGTACCATCACGATCCTCAAACGTATACATCTCCTTATCAACAATATCTGTATCCTTTCCAACACTTCGAACAAACAATTTCGTATTTTCCAAAACCGGCGTTCGCAATCGTCCAAAATTATACACATCTGCAAAATGCGCAACCGTATCTAAAACGGTATTCCAAAAAATCTCCTCCGTTGGCAACACATCTTTCATCCCACGCAATAAACGCGGTGTATCAAATTTCTTTACAGGCTTTTCCCCATCTTTTGTTGTAGACATAGATTATGATTATTTATCTGAAACAACTCCAACTCGATCCAAAGGCCATCCGCGAAACCACGCACGACCAACAATCGAATCTCGATGCACAGGACCAAATCGACGCGAATCACTTGATACTGCACGATTATCTCCTAACACAAAATACTCTTCATCCTCCAACTTCAGCACAACGGTTTCCTGTGGCTTATCAAGAGTAATCAAATAAGGAGACTCATCTAAATTAAATCCATTTGGATTTTCACTATTGTAAACCACCACATCACCATTAATAAATTTCACCGTCTCCCCCGGCAAACCAATTATCCGTTTAATGTAAAAATCTTTCTGATTATTTGGCGGACGAAACACAATCACTTCCCCGCGAGCCGGAGTTTGAAAACGATATGAAATCTCATCAATAATCAAATACTCACTCTCATAAAAATTTGGCTCCATCGAAGCGCCCTTCACATAAAACGGTTTGAAGAGAAAATACCGAATGATCAAAATCGTCAAAAATGAAAAAGTCGCAACACGAATGAGTTCCCAAATAAAATAACCCTTACCTTTGTGAGGTTGTGGTTGAGGTATGTTTGTTTTGACTCCCATTCCCATATAAATCAATTTCCTTAACGTCATTGCGAGGAGGAACGACACGGCAATCTTAACTAATTTAAAACCCCATATAACATGGAGTTTCTATAGCCTTATCTCTTTCAAAAGTTATCCACAGTCTATCAAAAACAAGAAGAAATTACAAGTTATTCAATGATTACCCTCATTCCCTCATGAAAACCAAAACGATCCGCCGCACCACCCTGCAACTCCAACACCGTATCAACCGGAACACCTGAAAAATATTTAGGAAGGTCTGCATCTTTAGCTCCCAATTCAGGATATGGAACATCCTTTGTGATCCCCACAATCTCCCGATTTCGAATCCACAAAATATCTATGGGAATCAACATATCCTTCATCCAAAACCCCCGCTCTTTTGCATCATCATATACGAACAACATTCCTCGATGAAGTTCCAATACGCGGCGATCAGAAAGCCCTTGAACTTGTTGTGGAATAGATCGCGCCACATCAACAATAAAATCTGTATCATTAATCGTCACGCGTGTTTGTGCATACTGCTGCAATTGAGAAAACCAATACACACTGGCGACAATAACCACAATCAGCAAAACCCAAAACAACTTTTTCATATCATTGTTTCAAAAATTTTCGACGCTTGTTTTGGATCATTAATCAATTCATCCATCGCAACCAATAATGTGAAATCCGAAAATTTTCCAGCCAAACGTTCTTTTAAAAATGAAATTGCAATTGCACCCTCGCCTTGTTTTGCATCTGCGCCAGTAACAAGCGATTCGCCATACGTTCGATTTCGTGAAAATGGACTCGAAGTTGTACACACCAAATCCCCAATCCCTGCAGCAGAAAACCATGTATCTGGATCGCCGCCAAGCACACCGAGTAAATCTCGAGTTTCTCGCGCAATTTCTGTCATCATAAATCCGCGCATGTTACAACCCAAATTCAATGCTTCCATCGCACCCATTAACGTCGCATACACATTTTTCAACACACTCAACCACGCCACACCATGAATATCTTTTGATACATTCACCGTTAAATTTGAATTCGTAAAAATTTTCTGTACGTCCGAAGCTAGCTTAGAATTATGAGATGCAATTAATGCAAACGAAGGCTTCCCTTTCATGATTTCCTCTGACATCATCGGCCCACACAAAATTCCAAATCGATCAGAATCCAAATGCTCATGCAAAATCTCTGGAACAGTATGCCCATCCCCACTCAATCCTTTTGCAATACTCACCACAAAACTATCCGGACGAGAAAGTTCCGCGATCTTTTTTCCCAAATCATGATGAACCGAAGTCGGCGCACACAAAATAATCACATCCGATTGTGCAATCTCAACAGAACAATCCACAGGTTTTGATAAACACGAATCATCAACATCCCAAATCGCCGGATCATAATCCGACAACAACTTCTCAATCGCTTTCCCAATCCTCCCTGCTCCAATAATAAATATTCTCATAGACCCACATTCTAAATTAATTTAATCAAAAAGAAAAGCCCTGCACCACGTAGGCACAGAGCAAGCTCAATGAGCCACTGTCACAGAATTCGAACTCATCTAACTCGTGAAGCACGCGGAACACGCGCGTTCCAATCGAGTACAAACATAAGCTGCGATGCATGAAGCTCAAGTAATTCAACATCTGTGATACGCTGTCCCTCATGAAGATAACGCATCACTTCGCGAGGCTTGAATTCAGTTGGACGCCACAAAGGCGCATCAGATCGCACTTCAATAAAAGTATTTTCTGTGTTTTTCAACACGAAACCAAGATTACGATCGATCATATCGTATAAACCTGGCATCGCAAGTTCATGACGATAATCAAACTGAACAACGACCAAAGAAATCAATGTGAAGTAACCATTTGGTAACGATGCCACAACCACCATGCAGAACTCATCTCTTATACTCCTTTTAATGATCAGGGATGAAAAAAATATACAGAAAATATCGTACATTGTCAAGATACTTGCGCAACAAACGTCAGATGGGTAGGATACATATTGCAGCTACGAGACATTCATCTCATCAGGGGGTAGACTGCGTTCTTTCAACCAACAAAGTCTGTGTACGCTTAGACTTTAAGGACGCGCTAACCGAAATGAATAACGAAGAAAACACAGAAGGAACTGGAGAAGGCACGGGAACCGAGCCCGAAGCTCCGGAAAGCACAGAGCCCGAAGCAACTCCCGAAGCCGAAGGTGGCGGAGAAGAAGCTGGCGATGGCGACGGCGATGCTGGTGACAGCGATGCCGATGCCGATGCCGATGCCGATGCCGATGCCGATGCCGACGCTGGTGACGGCGATGTCGCAGGTGGCGAAGGCGATGGCGATGGCGACGCTGGTGACGGAGATGGCGGAGACGGAGATGCCGACTCTACCGGCGAAGGTGGAGACGGCGACGCTGCTGGCGATGACGGCGGAGACGAAGCCGGTGATGGCGACGCTGGTGACAGTGATGCCGATGCCGAGGGTGGCGGAGACGAAGCTGGTGACAGTGACGGAGATGCTGCAGAAGGCGGAGACGACGGTGATTCCGAAGCTTCTGCCGAAGGCGAAGACAACGGAGATGCCAGCGAAGGTGACGCTGGAGATGACGGCGATGCTTCTGCCGAAGGTGGCGGAGACGATGCCGACGCCGGAGGCGACGACAACACGGGCGACGAGTAACAAGCAAGACGATTCCATCCCTGACTATACAGATAGTCAGGGTTTTTTAATCCAACAAAAAAAGCCGGCTATGCCGACTCATATTTTCTCCTGATATTAGACTAATTCCCCACTCAACCATTTTCGGTAACGCGAAGCCGCTGTAAAAACAACATCTAAATCAACAGTACCAGACAATGCATATCCATCGATTTGCTGCACGCGACCAAATCCTCGAACACGATCACGCACATCGTCTTCAAAAAAAACATCCCCCGAAAGGCCGCTAAAATCATTCTCGCTACTGAATCTCCATTCAGCTGTCGCTTGGAACAACTCGACTTCAAAAAACACCTCATCGCCCGGAAGACCTAGCATCAAAATCAGGCCATACAGACCATCACATTCATCATTATCATCTGAAAGAAAATGAGGAGTATCTGTATCCAAATGAAGCATGAGCGTTTGACTCTTGAGTCTCACACAATGAGCATCATTAGTATACTCCAAATAGCAATATGGAAAATTATCTACAAGTTTAGGGTCACTCAGTCTAAAGAACTTTCGAAGATGTACATGCAATCGACGACCAACCTCAAGCAATCGTCTCGTTTTCGCTTGCCTCATAATTTTCTCCCTGTACATTAAGCACACAATGAGTAGAGCCAAGGAATCGTACACCAAAATGAGAGGAATGTCAAGCATCAAAATAAACCAACACCTCTTCAGTATTAAATCAAAAAATATTAACAAAAAAAGCCGGCTATGCCGACTCATCAATATCACTCTCAAACGCAGACCACGCATCTTCCGTAGGAGGCAATTGAACCGTACCTTTTCCATCACACACAAGACACACAATTCCACCACATAACATGCGCCACCCTCTACAATGAGGACACACAATATCAGCATCATCAAGCACAGCCGTGAGATCACCCCACACCCTATTCATTATGAAAATAATAAATAACATTCATATTACGACCCCCAAAGAACTAAACAAAAACTAATCATTTACAAAAATCTTGTCAAACAAAAAACAGCCATGCGGCTGACAAACTGGTGCGCATACCTGGATTTGAACCGGGGACCTCGTCAATGTCAATGACGCGCTCTAACCAACTGAGCTATACGCGCACGTACCAGTTGTAATGCGTTACAGACAAGTGGTGGGCACGGATGGATTTGAACCATCGACCTCGTCATTATCAGTGACGCGCTCTAACCAACTGAGCTACGCGCCCTCGTGTAACGGCAATAGAATACAAAATCCGTGGGTTCTTGTAAAGAGTTTATTTGACTTTTTGTGGATTCGCGGTAAGATAAAGCTCGTTCATTCAAAGGAGAGCATGATGAAAAAAACACAACATAGGATACATCACTGTCAGCCGATTTTAGTATTCCCGAAAGAAGTGCATAAGAATTTTATCATCGGACATGCAGATATCACTGGATTTCTTGGTTTAACACATCATCCTCGAGGTCTTGTCGTGCTTCCCAATTGGACAATCGAAACAGATGGAAAAAAATGGCGCATCCAAACAGATGACATCCCTCTCATTATCCCTATTGAAGATGTCGATGCCGGCTATAACATAACTGGAGATCACGAACTACAAGACATTCGCGTCTCAATCCATCGCCGGAAATTCCTCTACACAGGAACAGACACACACCTGATCGCCACATTCAAATCTGCCCTCGCGCAGTGCCAACGCCTCATCCTGCAAAATAACTAAACAGCTACGGCTGTTTTTTACATTGACAAATCAGCATAATAAGATCATCATAAAAATAGGTCATTTACAAGGGAGACGACCATGGAAACAGTACTCAAAGGAACTTCAAGTCTCGCAACACTGAAACTCGGTCCTGAAAAAATACACATTGCTGGGGCTGACATTGCTGGATTCATCGGATCGGTTGAAGATCCTGATGCGTTGATCGTCACACTCGATTGTGTACTCAAAGGCATATTCGCACCAAAAGGAAAAACTTCAACATGGATTGTTCCACGCGGCGATTTTGATCGATGCGCCAAAGAACAAGCAACACCGTTAGAGTGTGGAGATACGACGGTACACCTGTACGATACCGTCTACATCTACACAGGAAATGACGAAAAATTCATAGCAGCAGTTGATGAACTCGAGCATTTAGAAGAGCGCGCACTGGCGGCAAATCGACGTCAATTTAACGAGTTCATCGAGAGCATCGGCACTGCATCGATGGAGGATGTTCCGGAAGATGTAAAAAAAGAACTTGCAACACTAGAAAAAGCTGACCTGCCGACACTGAATCACGAATCATTCTCAAGATTGTGTGTGTACTTTCTCAAATCCGCATGCAAACGAGGAGCGACAAGCGTGAGCCTCGATTGGGACAAAGATTTCCTGAATGTTCGTTTTCTGATTGATGGTGTATGGAATACCGCGCTTCATCCAAGTCGAAAACTCGCACTGCAATTCGCAACAACTATGTATGACTTTGTGAGCAGACTCAACCCGGAAGCTGGATCAAACCCTACATTCGATCTCCCCGTCGAAAAAGAACGCGCGCGATTCTGCATCACGGAATATCAAACATCATTCAACACAGAAAAAGATGCAGTCCTCATCAAAATTCTCCACAATCCTCTCGAACAAGAGACAAGAAAAATCGCAAAAGAAATAGATGAAGCTCTCATGAGCATGCCGCACGTTCCGGACAGCGTTCCAAGACTCACATCAAAAGAATACATCACTGGATACGCTGATGATAATTACCAAAGATTTGATGAGCGTGATGGCAAACATGCTACACCAGCTGCGCATCTAACCAGTATCATCTTAAGAGATGCAGCAAAGCGAAAAACAACACAGATCAAAATCTCATGCGCGGAAGACGAACTATCAGTTTCATACTGCATTGACGATAGATGGTATGTCGGCATGCGACCACCAACAGGACTCAAAGACGCACTGTTCCAAGAGCTCTGCATGCGATCACGAAGAGCTCATCCAGACAACGGAGAGCCAGATCCTGAATTCGATCTGAGACTCAAAAACAGAGTCGCGGGCAAAGGTCCTGTAACGATCCTGTTCCGACTCAACGGCATGCCTGAATTCGCCGAAAACGAAATGATAATCGACATCATCGAAAATCCTTTTCACACATAAGGATCATCCACCTGAACCAAAACGGTTCAGGTTTTTTAATACAAAAAATCCTCCACAGTTATGGAGGATCTATGCAACCTTGAGCAATAAAGAGTCATCAACTTAGTAAGGAACTCCTCAAGGGATTGTCGCACCAT
>CAZHVT010000007.1:44022-66850 GCA_964536205.1 uncultured Gammaproteobacteria bacterium | reverse complement strand
TAGGGCGTGGACTACGCGGGTATCTAATCCGCTTCGCTCCCCACGCTTTAGTCCCTGAGTGTCAGGCTTGTTCCAGCAAGCTGCCTTCGCATTTGGTGTTCTTACTGATATAAACGGATTTTACCCCTACACCAGTAATTCCGCTTGCCTCTCCCAGCCTCTAGTTTGCCAGTTTCACCCGCGGCCTTTCGGTTGAGCCGAAAGATTTAACGAGTGACTTAACAAACCACCTGCGGACGCTTTACGCCCAGTAAATCCGGGTAACGCTCGGGGCCTTCGTATTACCGCCGCTGCTGGCACGAAGTTGGCGGCCCCTTATTCATATAGTACCGTCATTTGTTCTTCCTATATAAAAGAAGTTTACACACCGAAATGCTTCATCCTTCACGCGGTATTGCTCCATCAGGCTTTCGCCCATTGTGGAATATTCGCGGCTGCTGCCTCCCGTAGGAGTCTGGACCGTGTCTCAGTTCCAGTGAGTGGGGTCATGCTCTCACACCCCATACCCGTCGTAGCCATGGTGAGCCGTTACCTCACCATCAAGCTGATAGGACCTAGGCCGCTCTCAAAGCCCCCGAAGGGATTTACATGGGAATGAATTATTTCCCCCCATGACTATCAGGTATTAGCCCGAATTTCTAAGGGTTGTCCCTGTCTTTGAGGTACGTTACCAAGGTGTTACTCTCCCGTTTGCCACTAACTTGTTTCGGAATTTCTGGCCGAAGCCAGGAATAAGTGAAACAAGTCCGTACGACTTGCATGCCTTAACCATACCGCCAGCGTTCACCCTGAGCCAGGATCAAACTCTCATAAAAAATCATTACCGAAGTAGTGACCTTGAGAAATCGATTATTGAATCTGTATAACCAGATTCTGATCCCTTTACTGTTGCATCATTGAAGATGCTCGAGTTTCACACACGTTAGTGTATGAGAACCACACACCACAAGGGTGTATGGCAAATAGATGAGTGATTTTCCCTGCGTCACGAATGACGCCGAGGAATTCCTTACTAAATTATTGACTCTGTAATGCACCACGTAGGATGCATCACGCTCGATGTATCCGGACAGATACATCATTTAGGTTTATTGCTTGGTCGATTACACTACTCTAGATCTAGTAGTATAGTCATTAAATTGTGACTGAACTGTTATCGATTAATATCTTGTAAAAAGAAAATACCGCCCAGCAATTACTTCTATCACGTGAAATAAATGCCTATTAGCAGTACTCAACTCGCTGGTTTCGCCGGAATTGCGACCTCACGAATATATCGAATGTGGATAACCTGCCACAAGTATAGTGCAGACCCCTTTTCATGTCAACCCCCATATCTCAAATTAATCCACAATTAAAAAAGCGACCATATAGACCGCATTCTCTACTACTAGCGAACAGATGCTACATCCTTATCAACATCCAGCGGATAAGTAAATTCACCTGTTGCCGACGGATCAAATCGATCGTCAGTCGCCTCAATAACAAGATCATCTTCAGCCTTCTCGACTATTCGAGAAGACGAACGACGAGTCTCAAAGAACAAAAATCGATCAGACTGCGCTACATGATTCGGAGTATGCTGAGACATCTCAACATATGCATCAGCACGACTCACCAATCGAGAGCTCGTAGCCTCACGAGGCCCATAAATTTCAATACGAAATCCATAAGGCTTCAATCGCTCAACCAATTCGGCATAGTCTCCATCACCACTGATAATGACAATGGTATCAAGCTGACGATGCGAATCCGTGTATGAGAAAGCTTTATCCCACACAATATTCGTGAGCTTCAAATCAACAGCTCCACCATCATCATAGCGAGGCTCATACTCATACAAATGTCGAGGACGACCCTTGTCATAATCATCCAATCGTGGTCGGCGACGAGATTCCTTGCCAAAACTACGATCGGTCGTTTTGTGCACAGTAGGAGGCCTCACAAATTTCTGCGTAGCCTTCACCACCTTGAATCCTGCAAGCTCAAGCAACGCCCGCGTCTTCTCCATAACCTCCGGACGATGATTATCAAATGTAACAGCAATGCACTCAACCAATGTACGCGAGTCAAATCCCGGTGCAGGCGAACCCTTAACATGTTTCACAATGTTGTCATACGAAAATCGGGGAGGCGGTTTGTCCTGATCACCACCCTTTTTGTATCCTGCCGCAGTACGCGCCGAATGCATAATATTCGGCACATCCATTATTGCAAGAACTGTTTCCGATCGCGCCTTCATTTCTGTTGGTGCCTTGGATTGTATAGACCTATCCATGACGTACTCCTGTCTACTTAGTGATTCACACGTCATCACGACGTTTGGTACTTTGAACTATTTTACATTAAATACCTCACTGATCCATCCTATAATATAAAAAGTATGTTGTCAACATTGTAACAAATACTATTTCTTGCGTTGTGACGAACGCCAATCTGCTATTTTCTTATGATCCCCAGAAAGCAAAATATCAGGTACATTCCACGCATCTTTGTCAGAAATCTCAAACACTTCTGGTCGAGTATAATGTGGATATTCCACAGAAACATCATCAGAAAAACTCTCCTCAACTGCAGAATGTTCATTTCCTAAAACACCCGGAAGCAAACGCGTTACTGCATCTGTTACAATCATAGCAGGCAATTCCCCGCCAGTTAATACATAAGGCCCAACAGAAACAACCTCATCAACACAAAAGTCAGCAACACGCTGATCAACGCCTTCATATCGACCACACACCATCACAATACGATCTAAATCCGTATATAATTTCGCGATCTTTTGTGCAAATTGCTCTCCCCCAGCCGCAAATAAAATAGTCTTGGATTTTGAATCAGAACCTTTTAATGCATTCAATTCCTTCAAAGCTCTATAAATCGGCTCAACCTTCATAACCATCCCAGCCCCACCGCCATAAGGAGCATCATCAACACTTTTATGAACATCCTCCGTCCACTTCCGCAAATCATGAATCTTAATTTCAATCTTCCCCTCATCAATCGCACGTTTCAAAATAGAGCCGCCAAAATACGACTCGAACATCTCTGGGAAAATAGTGATGATTTCAAATTTCATACAAGAGTATTGAGGATACAGGATATAGTATACATGTCAAGAAGCAAACACCAAATCCATGCATAATAAAAAAGTCACTACCCAATGAGTAGTGACCCTCCAACATCTCAATCATAGTGATGCTACAAATGGAAATCGTCTTGGATCAAGCCCAATCACGAGCACGACAGGTACGTGAGCTTTGGGTGCAGTGATGAGTGTAAAACGCACACGACATCCACCGCAGCGAGCCTTTTGTCGAATAATAGTGATTTTACGGCCAATGAACCGAATGACGCCCTTGCAATTCGGACACACCGCGTTCTGCTCAGGAAGCGAGGTGACCTCTTCAAGAAATTCTACTCGTGCGATGTCATGCAATAATGCGCTCATGCTTATCTCCCTAACATAAAGTTTCTCAAAAAATAACACAATTTGAATAAATTGTCAATGCAAAACAAAAAACCGCCAGACAAGCAGGCGGTTTTTTGATTGCGTTTATGCAATTGTTTACAAGTTGATGTCCTCTACGGCAGATGTATCAACATCTTCGTAAGACTCTTGTCGTGGGGCGCGATCTTCGCGACGTGAACCTTCCGGTTCAAAAATCTTGAAGGCAACATTAGCGTTGTATTTGCGTCCTACGATTGAAAGCAAGCGTCGAATTGCTTGTGCAGTTTCTCCGCGCTTTCCGATGACATAACCCATATCTTCTGGGTTGACGTGCAATGTAAGTAATACACCACGCTCATCGATTGTTCGTTCTACACGAACGTCATCTGGATTTCCGACGATTGCTCGTACAATGAAATCCACAAACTCTTGATCTTTTTCCATATATCTGGAACTCATCTCACATATAATGTTATTCAAATTTGGCATTCCATTTTTCGATAAAACATTGAACAAGCGAGGAAGAGATGTAGATGCATCGCTGACGAGCTTTGAAATGTTTAAGCGGAACAATGGATGTCAAAGATGGATGACAGTATATGCGAGATGAGTTCTAATTAACTGCATTATCAGCAGTGATACTACTATAGGATATAATTCTAATAATTATTTCCTGTCGACCTAGTCCGATATTTCGGAATATCAGGATTGTTCTAAATCCACAATATCTGTGAGTTTAGGTGGCAATACTATAACACAAAAAGCTGCATATGTCAACAGTGTGGATAGAAATTTATATAAATTAAGTAAAGAAAAAGCCTGTATATACAGGCTTATAAATTCAATTAGAATATCTCATGGAATCCTCCGATATTTTGGTAGCGCACATGACGATTCTTATACGGCCTCGCTCCTTCCAAGCCGGATCCTCGTGGAGTGCGAGGACACCGGACGCCCGTTGGGAGCTGATCCGCACAGGGTTTCGCCACGGATTACTGTAAAAAACAGTTGTTATCGTGCCTGAACAATATACCACAAAAAACCACTTTTGTCAACCCCAACCCAAAACCCCAAGTAATAAAAAGGTAATAAAAAAAAGAAAACCGCTCCCATAGGAGCGGTGTTGTATTTTTTCGTGAACATTAACATTCTCGATCTCGATGACAGTGACTGGGGATGGTGTGTCCCGGACGTGGAGGTTGGTTAGCTCGACACGCCGCACAGTATATTCATCTCAATAAAGAATCGAAAACATTCACCGGATAAGACAGACAATGTTGTCTATCTGTGCCCGTCGGATTTCGCCAACATCCATAACAATAGATGAAAGCTCAACCCTTTAGATTATAGCATGATTAAATGATGCATATACTATAACACAATAAACCATATTTGTCAACCCCAAAACACCAAAAAAGACCAAAATTAAAGAAAAAACCCCTTTTTCTTAAAAAAGGGGTTACGCATATCGCATGCAATTGCATAAAAAATCACTGGGGATGGGACGTCCCGGATACGGAGGTTGGTTAGCTCGACGTACCGCTCAATGACATAAAACCTTCATACAACGCATCCCAAACATACCAAAAATCTGACTGAATGTCAACGCCATGTTATAATAATCTCCTATGCTTAAACTTTTCAAAAACATCGAACATCAACGCGTTGTCGCCGCAGTCGACAACGAATCATCATTCACTGGAAAATTTTTCGTCTTGCTGATTCTCTCAACCATCATCGCAACGCTCGGCCTAATTGCAAACAACATTTCAGTTGTAATCGGTGCCATGATCATCGCGCCACTCATGTGGCCTATTCTCGGAGTATCACTTTCAATCACAAGACAAAACCAAAGATTCCTCCGCGAGTCAATCGCACTTCTTGCAGTAAGTATCGTTCTATCAATCGCAGTCGCCGCAATCGCAAGCCTCTTATCCCCTATCCTCGAAATTAACGGTGCAATTTTGGAACGCACCAATCCAACCATCATCGATTTGGTTATCGCACTCGCAACCGGAGCTGTCGCTACATATATCGTATTAACTCCGCAATCAAATCACCTCGCTGGAGTTGCTGTTGCTGCCGCCCTCATCCCTCCGCTTGCTGCAGCCGGAATTGCTCTGGCGCTTCAAGATTTCGCCGCAACACAAGGAGCAATGTTATTATTCGGCGCCAACCTCTTTGCAATCGTATTCATGAGTATTATTTTGCTAACAATTGGAGGATTCGCAAAAACAAAAAAAGAAGAAGAAAAAGTTAACATAACCATAAGTCTAGTAGTTAGTTTTGGATTACTTGTCATTATTGCGGCGCCACTCGGGCTTGTCCTAAAAGAAAGTATTGCTGCACAACAACAAGAATCCATTGCGTTCGATGTGCTATCAAAAGAAATTCAAAATATCGATGAATCTGCACTACTCTCATCCTTGGTAGTGGGTAGATCAAATCCAGACGACAATATTGTGAAAATCGATGCAACTGTTCAGGCGCCATTAGGAACAGAATTATTTGTTTCAGATCAAGAACGCATCGCACAGAAAATTTCTGAAAAAGTAAATCAAGCAGTGACACTCACTATCATAATCACCCCAACACTCACTGCAAAAACACCGGTTACGACAGATCAAATCGACATCAATAAGCTTGTGACAAATATCACCAAAAGACATATTCCAAATGCAGACGTCTTAAGTGTGACAGTAGAAGAAACTGATGAACATATTCAAATCGCAACAGTTGCAGCACTGAACGCACCATTATCAGATCAACAATATCGACAAGAAAACATAGAACAGCAACTCACTACCGCACTTAACAGAAATGTCATATTCCAACTCAACACACTCACCTACCAAACTTCAGAGTAAACCTCAAATAAAAAATGCTCTCTCGAGCATTTTTTATTTATTCTGATTTTTCTTCTTCTTTTGGAGTTTCTTCTTTTGGAGCCTCTTCTTTAGTTTCTTCTACAGAAGCTTCCTCTTTCTTTTCTTCCGCAGGAGCTTCAGCAACTTCTTCCTTTGATTCTTCAGCTGGAGCTTCTTTTTTCTCTTCCGATTTTTCGTTTTCTGGATTTTTCGTTTTTTCGTCTTGAGCTTCCTCTTTTTTCTCCTCAGCTTTTTCCTCTACAGGTTCTTCCACCTTTTCCTCAACTACTTCTTCAGCAGGAGCAGCAGCTTCTTCTGCCGCCTTTGCCTCTGCAGCCTCTTTAGCTTCTGCTGCTTTAGCTTTCTTTGCATCAGCCTTTGCTGACATTTTTCCTGCTCGTTTTTTTGTAATCTTAGTCACACCACGTTTTTTATCTTTGATCACACCTTGTGTCACCAACATGTTGTGAACCGTGTCACTTGGCTGCGCACCCTTACTAATCCAATATTGAATTCGCTCGGCGTTCAACTCAAGAATTTTTGGCGTTTGATGTGGGATATAATGCCCAACCTTCTCTACATATTTTGATGATGGCGCACGATGTTTCTCCTGCACAACCATACGAAAGGCTGGTGAATGCTTTTTCCCAAATCGAACTAATCGAATTGATAGCATATTCATTTGTCATTCCGGACTTGATCCGGAATCCAGTTATTTATAGATCTCATTTCCGACAGAATGTTCAGGTGAGAGACCTCATATACATGCCGAAAATTATGGACGGAGTATAAAAAAAAATCGCTTGTTAGTCAAGTGATCCATTAGAAATGGCCTGTTTCAAGAAATATGTATCTCGCGCGTTGTTGAATGGGCCAGTATAATCTTCTGGCTTTGAAGCTGTAATCAAATCCAAAGCTTTCTCCGGTTTCACCCATACAAGCTCAAATCCTCGATGAATCTCCTTTTGTGTAAATTCGGTTTTCCCCTTTTCCCCATCAACCCGCGCAATAAAACATTGTGAAACTTTTTTGATCGCTCGTTTGTATCGATACTCATTTGTCATGCAGCACGGCTTCACATCAGCAATATCAACACCTACCTCTTCCTTAACTTCTCGTCTGGCAATTACTTCATAAGACTCATCATCAAAATCAGCACGCCCACCCGGCAACATATAATAATTTCGATTCCGTACATTTATCAACGCAATATTTTTATCATCATCAATCACAATAGCGCGAGCCGAACGACTCTCATCCAAAGAAACATCCGGATCACTTTTGATTGCCGGATGCACATCTTGCTCAAAAATTTCAAATGTATCACTCATGTTTTTTTCAAGGCTATAGTAAACCAATCTTGATCAAGCACATACTGCGTATCATCATACAAAATCTGCCAATCATCACCTGCTAATGCACAAAAATCTTTCGCAGTATAATGATAATACGTTCGCGTGCCAAATCGATCCGTACGAGTAAATTCTCCATACCTTGCAGCACTCTTCATTGATACATATAACACACCTTCATCATCTAATGCATCATATATACGAGACAAGACTAATGGCATTTTTTCGCGCGGCGTATGAATCAAACTCGCAAACGCAAACACCACATCCCACTGCCCCGCAAACTCAAATTCCTCCAAATCACTCACGACAAACGATACATCAGGATTATCACGCCTCGCCAAATCAATCAACCCTTGCGAAATATCAAGACCCAAATATGTTTTGGTTCGAGCAACAATTTCTTTTGCCGCCCTCCCATTCCCACATCCAATCTCTAAAATTCGCGGTTTCTCACGCACAAAAGAAAACGCGCGTTTAATATCCTCCACGCGCGCCCCCATCGCATTAAACTTCTCAGCCATCAACTCAGCCGTGTCGTTATACGTATCAATCGTTTGCTGTTTGAGATTCTGGGACATTACAATCCTTTATCAACATTAATATACGGACTTGCATTCATTATAGCTGTCACCGGAAAATCACTCTGACTATACACCGGACTACCAATAGAATAATTCGCAAAATACGAATCATCTACATCAACTACATTTGTTGTCCAACTATTACCATATAATTGCTTTGCGATAGTTTCAGACGTAATCCATCGCAATCCACCATTCCTGGTCACCGCATACACTTTAGGATCTGTCGTAATTTTGACCAATTTGACACCAGGACGATACGTCACATTCCCACCCAATTTCAATCCAGCCATTTGAAATTTGGATACAGTCATGATTGGCTGATCTGCGCTGTACCAAGACAAGTACACCCCATAAGAAGGAAAGAAATATCGTTTACGATCCGGCCCAACATAATACACAGTGCTTGAATCACTTGTTTTGATCAAAGCATAATCTGGGATAGTATCTCCAGGCAAGAAAAGTTCTCTTTCAACTATAGCGGGATCTGGAGTTGGAGTCGGTGCTGGAGTTGGAGTAACCGGAGCTGGTGTTGGTGTCACAGGCGCAGGCGTAACTGGTGCGGGAGTAACCGGAGCTGGATCAGATTGATCAGCCTTACAAGTATAATGCGTCCATTTTAAATATGTATAACTTACAGTTCGATCTACATAATATGCATGACTTGGAGAGTATGCTCGATTGCTATTTGAACCTGCAGTCAAAAATATAGAAGGAAAATCATCAGCAATACCAACCTTACACTTCACATCTTCAATTGCATCATACTTCCACACCACATCATCTTTGATCCAAACAACATTGGTCTGGTCATAACTGTATTTATATCGATCTGCATCTTGATTAACGGTAAATACTTTTTTCGAAGTCATGTTAGATAAATCTAAACGATATATTTCACCTGTAGAAGTATGTGCCAACCCATATCGAAAATGATTAGAGGGCTCCAAATCAACAGACATACCTTTTAACGCAGGAAATGGGTTGAGATGTAGCGGACCTAAATTTGTAAGACCATAGCTGCCCGTCAAATCTCTCACATAAATCCCATCACCCACATCCGCTGTTAACAAATAGTCCCCTACAAAAACAGCCCCTGTTCCATCGTCATCACCCGGAAACATTGTATACACAAACGTGGAAGCTTCTGGAACGATACCAAGACCGGGTTCAGACACGTAGTACACACTTGGTCGATAGGTAAACGGAATCGGCGTACCATCATCAAATGTTTCAACCTCATGCAAAAAATATTTACCCGTACCACTCACATCAAAACCATTGCTCGAATTTGATGTCACACGCAGTCGAGATCGATTCAAAATATCGAGACGCTCAATACTCTCCTTAGAAATATCATATTTAAAAACACCTCCCGTATCAGTTCGCGCGGTCCAATATAATGCATCTCCACGCATTTCAAAACCTGTAATATCTGTAACATTCACGTCTACATCTCCCTCCACAGGAGTCCATGATCGAATGTGAGTAGTCTCCCCATCCCGAACATTCTGAAAACCCATATCACCCTCCCCACCACCCAACTCATCATCGACACTCACCCAACCAACTAAACCACCATCAACGGCACTCGGATAATAAAACTTATCCGGATTATTCACCCCCCTCACATTCCCACTAGCAGCCGAGACAATAGCTGGCAAAAATAATACACATGCAGCAACCAAAAAGATGCCAACATAACTTCTCATTCGAATTACCTCCATATAAATTTACATTAAATGATAGACTTTTAGTATAACATTATTTTGCCCACGCAGCTGCTTTTTCAAGTTCGACGCTGAGTAATTGCGAAACACCATCATCTCCCATCGTCACACCATATAAAACTTTCGATTTTTGCATGGATGCACGATTGTGGGTTACGACGATGAATTGCGTTGTGTGTGAAAGTTTCTCGAGAATTTCAGCATAGCGAATTGAATTTGCTTCGTCCAGCGCAGCATCAACTTCATCTAATACTACAAATGGTGAAGGTGAAACCGTGAGAATCGCACAAATCAACGCAACACTTGTCATCGCGCGCTCCCCTCCTGACAAAATATTAATATCTTTAATTCGTTTTCCTGGAGGTTGCGCAGTAATTTCAATTCCAATTAATTCCTTGTCACCTTTTTTACGTTTCTTAATCTCCACCTCATCCTGGTACCCTTGTGGTTCAGGGTCTCCCTCATGCGCCAACTTCTCCGACGCATACAACGGCACCAACCCAGCCTTACCCCCAGCAAACAAAATCTGAAAATATTTCCCAAACTCCGTATTAATTTTCCCAATCACCTCAGTTCGTCGACGTTTCATTTCAACTTGCAAATCCGCAATCCCCGACTCCAACGCCTCAATTGTCTTGAGTAAATCCTCAACTTGCGACACCAAAAAATCATACCGATCTTTCACTTCCTCAAATTCGCTAACAGTTTCAGGATCAATTCCCCCAATCATTTCCAATCGATGTTTCAACCGAAATAATGTTGGCTGCAATTCTGATACATTCACATCCTTCACAACTTCCACACTCACCTGTTTAATCTCTCCAATCCGCTCTTCCAATTCATAACGCATTTCATTTTCCAAAGAATCCCGCTTCGTCTCCAACTTCGCCTTTTCAATTTCCTGATGATTCAATTCCTGTTCTATACGATGCACAATCGTCGATGCATCTTGCATAGCACGCTGCACATCAAAAAAAGCACTCTTCTTTTCTTTTTCTTGAGATGACACATCCGACATCTTTTCCTTAATCTTCGACATCGACACATCAAACCCCTTCAAATCCCCCTCCAATTTCTCAACCTCCTTTTCCAATCGCTTCACCTCATCAGTATTCTCAACTTTTTTAGCTGTTTGATACCTCTTCATCAAATCATCCAACTGCGATCTATATGTCTTAAAATTATCTTGCAACATCGATAGATCAGAAAGCGTTCCACAATTCTCAACCTCACCCAAAAGTTTATCAAACACTTGCGATAAATCATCAAGTGCCGCAGCAACCTCTCCCTGCGGAATCTGCCGCGAATCCGTCACAACTCGAGAACGCGCTTTCAAAATCTCAACCTCGGTCTGCGTTTTCATCAACTTCTTATACACATCCTCACGCTCACGCCGCACACCCTCATACTGTTTCTGAAATTTCAAAATATCCTCACTCACTGTATTAGATTGCTCCAATCCAGATAATTGATTTTGTAAATCCCCTCTCTTTTTATTCGCAGCTTCCAATCGCCGATTAATTTCTTTTTCCTTTCCCGCAACCGCACCTAATCGATCCGCAACATTCCGCCACTGCGCTCCATAATACAATTTCTGAACCTTCTTCAATTCAGCCTCAACTTCGCCACGCTCCTCCAATCGCTTCACTGCACGCGACAAACTTCTCATACGCGGCGTCAATTCTTCAATCACTGTTTGCGCATGTTCTAAATTCTCTCTCGAAGCTTTCAATTTATTTTCCGCCTGACGTTTTTTCATCTCAAATTCCTTCACACCAGCAGCTTCATCAAAAAAAGCCTTACGTTCAGTTGGAGATGAAACCAATACATGATCAATCATCCCCTGCCCAATCACTGCATACGAACGCCCCCCAATCCCCGCGCGCGCCAACAACATCGAAACATCCAACAAACGCACTTTATTTCCTTGCACATAATACTCACTGCTTCCATCTCTATATAACCGCCGTCCAATCGTAACCTCACTCGCTTCCATCGGAAAATCTCCATCCTCATTATTAATCGTCAAAACAACTTCCGCCATTCCCAAACGAGACTTCTTTTCAGAACCCGCAAATATCACATCTTCAGATTTTTTCCCACGCAACAACTTCACAGACTGCTCACCCAACACCCACCGAATCGCATCTGCGATATTAGATTTCCCCGAACCATTCGGGCCAACAACCGCAGTTATCCCCTTTTTCATTTTATCTTCTGGAGAAAACGTCAACGCAGTTTTCGTTGCAAACGACTTAAACCCATGAATATCAATCTGACTCAAATACATAATTGAATGTCATCCCGTAGTCGTACGGGATCCATGTTACTTAAAATACACAGACAATCATTGTACTAAATTATAAAAAGTCAAGCTAGTAAACAAAAAATCCGCGACCATAGTCGCGGAAAACATCACACTCCGTTCGGATTGGCAGCAGCAGTAATGTGCGTGCCATCTCCCAAAACATTCAGTGCAAACCAGTTGTACCCATCATTGAGCGCCTTCATAGACGCATCGATCAGATCACGTCCGCTGGCTTGGCAATTCCAGCGAATATGCTCGACCTCCGGACCCTTTTCATTCAAATCAATCAACTCATCTGTTTCAGTGTTCACCGCAGCGATGAATCCAATCGTCACTTCGGCATCCACATGCAAGCCAGGCGGCACATCCGGATCATCGAAATGACCTTCACCACGATAACCAACACACGTGACTCCGTTCACACAGAGTCGACCAAACCGTTGCGCAAGCGCTTCGCGAATGGCGTCGTCCAAGGCATGCAGGGGTCCACAGCCTTCAACGTGATCTGTTGTATAGGCAACCCCATTCACCCGAATGGTCATGCCAGCAATATTGTGAGATTTCCGTTGTTCGTCACATCGATGTGACAGAGAATGACTCACAAACTCAATCGGTCGTTCAGCACCACCGCTTACAAACGAACGCATAAGCGTCGACGCGTCGATAGCTGAAACCTGCCTCCCAAATTTCCCCACAAAACCCTCCTTTAGGGGTGAAATGTACGACTTATCCACTGTCTCATTGTATAAGCCACATGTCAAGCAAACTGAACAAACTTATACACAAAATATTGACATCTCACATACTCACGCCTATACTGAACAATTACACAAATTATGGATTTAACAGGAACATTCAATAAAACACACGCAACACTGCTTAACGCGCAGCACGTTCTTTTAATTCCCCATCGTTATCCAGATTCCGATTCACTCGGCGGCGCTCTCGTATTTTATGAATGGCTCGAACAAGCAAACATCAAAGCAACTATGTATTGCGCCACAGAAATCAACCCAAATATCTCATTTCTTCCTGGCTATAATTTAGTAAGCGAATCTATTCCAGATAATATCGACACTGTCTGTGTATTTGATTCAGGAGATGCGCAATTCGCATACTTACCCGAAATTCTGTCACGATTCAAAAAACGCCCAACCGTAATTTCAATTGATCATCATGTTTCAAATGACATGTATGGAGACATCAATCTTGTTGTACCAACATGCCCATCAACAACAGCATTGAGTTATCAATTTTTTAAACATCACAACATCCACATCACACATACCATGGCGACAAATATGCTTGCAGGATTAGTTACGGACACAGGAATTTTCTCAAACCCCGCAACAAACATAGAGGCTATGGAAATCGGCGCAGACCTCATGAATGCCGGCGCGCGCATCGAAAATGTTGTATCATCGCTCATGCGCATCAAACCAATCGGTGCATTCAAATTATGGGGACGAGCACTATCACGCATAGAAAAGCATCCAACACATGACATCGCCTACACAGTCATTACACAAAAAGATCACGAAGATTGTCATGTCACCAAAAACGATATCGCAGGACTCGCAAACTTTCTCAACTCAGTTGCAGATTGCGCCGTGACATTAATTCTCAAAGAAACAGAAGAAGGAAATATCAAAGGGTCACTTCGCACCACCCGAAAAAATATCGATGTCTCAAAATTCGCAACAGCACTCGGCGGCGGCGGACACGCAAAAGCAGCTGGCTTCACCATCCCGGGAAAAATAAAAGAAACAAATTCTGGTTGGCAAATAGTGTAAGCAAAAATATAAAAAATATGTTATAATAACTCGAAAGAGTTTTTTTGTTTCCATACTTCATGATTCATAATTCTTTATTCATATTGCATGCCCCACTCGCACATCCACTACCTAAACCACGCGCTCAAACGCGAACTCTCCGAACTCTACGTTTCAACATTGATTCGCGGTTTTGCAATTGGAATGCTCGCGCTCTACACACCACTCTACTTTTTTAAAGAAGGATGGAGTGTGCAACATATCATTTTATGGTTTGCATTAAACTACACAGTATTCTTTTTCCTCGCACCTCTTGGCGCAAAAACAACCGTACGATTCGGACATGAAAAAGCAATGGCACTTTCCATGCCAATCGCACTAGCATTTTACGCACTACTTTTTTTCCTTCCAACAAATCCAACTTTCTTTTGGTGGTCTGCTGCAGTACTTGGTTTTCACAAATCAATTTTCTGGGTTGCCTATCATTCAGATTTCGCAAAATTCGGAAATAAGAAAAAGATCGGAGAAGAACTAGGTATTCTTGGAGTGATGCTAGGCATCATCGGCGTACTATCTCCAGCAGTTGGAGGTTTTATAGTCGCGTTTTTCGGCTTCCAAACATTATACCTATTAGGAGGATTATTAATGGTCGCATCACTTTTACCAATGCTCATCACTGACGAAAACTGGAAACCAGGAAAAGTAGATCTCCTCGCACCCTACAAAATGATCATAAGCAAAAAATTCCGCAGTGATCTCATGGGACACATCGCAACAGGTGAAGATATTGTCGCTCAAGCAATCTGGCCAATCTGGCTTTTCATGATTATCCCAAGTTATAAAGATGTAGGAATTCTGACAACAATCACCATCCTCATCGCATTTGCAATCATGTTATGGATAGGAAAACTCTCAAATAACAAAAAGAAAAGCAAGCTCATTAAACGCAGCGCACCAGCAGTATCATTCTCATGGATCGCACGCATGTTCGCATTTACACCAATGGGCGTTTTCTTCACAGATGCAATCTACAAAATCTCACGCAAAAGTCTCGCGATACCTTACGCAGCACTCGTCTACACCAGAACATCAAAAAAGAAAATCATCGAATACACCACCTTCTGGATGTGCGCACTCTCAATTGGTAAACTTATCGCAGCGCTCCTCATTTATATCATTCTCGCATACACCGACAATCTCGTGTACACATTCCTTGTTTCAGCATTACTTTCATTATTATTCTTAGTCTGGCGTGATAGCGTCAAAGCATAACCTATGGACCCTCAAGCAAACATCCTCATCCCAACAGTCATTGAAAAAACACAACACGGCGAACGTGCATATGATATTTATTCACGTCTCCTCAAAGATCGCATTGTATTTTTAGGAACAGGCGTAGATGATGTTGTGGCAAACGCCATCATCGCGCAATTATTGTTTCTAGAATCTCAGGACAAAACAAAAGAAATCAAACTATATATCAATTCCCCAGGAGGTTCAGTAACTGCTGGTTTGGCAATTTACGACACCATGCAATACATCAAGCCAGATGTTTCAACAATTTGTATTGGGATGGCAGCAAGCATGGGAGCTGTATTGTTGGCAGCCGGCGCAGCAGGAAAACGATATGCGTTACCAAATTCAGAAGTCATGATTCATCAGGTATTGGGAGGCATGGAAGGGCAAGCATCTGACATCAAAATCCGCGCCGAACGCATCTTAAAAATGAAAGATAGTTTAAATGGCATTCTCGCAAAACACACAAAACAATCCATGAAAACAATTGAGGTAGATACAGATCGTGATAATTTCATGGATCCAAAGCAAGCATTGAAATACGGATTGATCGATAAAATCATCAATTAGAACAGCAAACAAAAAAACGGCCATCAAAAGCCGTTTTTTGTATTGAGTTAAATCGAGTGTGCTGCGTCCAAGAAGATTAGACCGGGAAACGGTCGAGCCGGAGCCAGAGCGAATCGCCGGGATAACCCCCATGCTTGTCGTGGACGCAACACACTAAATTCAAATGTAATTTTTATAAAAGCTCTATTCTTGGATGAACCTACAGACCGAACACAATTTGTATTCGTTATCCACAGTTCGTGAGCCAGTAATTACAAACTATACACGCACTTCCATTCATTGTCAACCCCTCAACGGAAAACACCAAAAAACACAGCAAAAATAAACAAAAAAAGGCACAAAAAGAACCTTTATCCACAGATAAAAAACTATTCCTCTCCACTCACAGATTCTAATTCAGCCTCCAATTGTTTCAAAATTTCTTCTTCTGCAATCTCTTCTTCTGTCGCACCAACCAAACACACCTCGCCCCACGGACGATACTTTGAAGTAAACCGCTCATCCTTCACTGTACCATCAGGATAGGTCACCTTATAATCAAAATACGCCGATGCACCAGCATGTGCAGATTCAGTGCATTTCCATTTCCCTGGTGGTAAATCTGTTGTTTTCGTATGCTTTGGCTCTGGCGGAGACACATAATTATATACAATAGGATCAGTCTGTTCTTGTTCACGCCCATCAGCCGTACCCCAAAATTGGAATACCGCATCATTCCCCTCAACCCAACCTTTCACCAAAATATGATGTCCTGTGTCATTCACAAACCGATAATCCGGCGCAGGCGAATAAATCGTCGCATCCTTTCCGATCGGTGGCTCATAATAACTTACACGATACGAATGATTACGGCGTGCAGTCACCGGCAATCCAGAGTTCAATGTCGCACGAAACAACGTCGTTGAAACCTGACACAAACCTCCCCCAGCTTCTGGCTTTGTTTCGTCCCCTTTAATGACTAATTCAGATTTCCATCCATTTTCAACAGTTATATTTCCCAACGCACCCAACGTCGAAAATTCTTCTCCTGGTTTAATCAACGAACCATCAATCAAACCAATCCCCTTTGCTATATTCTGACGACGATTATACGGAGATCCAGCAAAATTCGTACGACCCTCAGCGATCAATTCAGTAATACCAAACTGATTCACATCTCCAGTAGAAATATCTGGCGCCGCAACAATCACCACAACAGGAATAGAATTAACTCCACTCTCCACAAACACCTCATATAGCGAGCCAAGTGTAGCCTCCCGATCAATCGCTAATCCATCTCGTGAAGGCTCAAACACACCCACCTTACCGTTCTCCCCAACCTCAAATTCCGCATCTCTCGCCTCAACCTCAATCGCAGGCGCAATCGTATCTAAATATGTATTCACGAGCTGATCATGCAAAATCAATTTCGAATTTCCATCTTCATCAAATCCCACACCAACCCAATTACTATACATATCCCGATCAACATCAAACGTCTGCTCATCCCATTCAAACGTAAGTTTCTCATGAACCAACAACGCTTCCAAATCTGGAATCAACTCACGCACATCTTCCTCCTCAACCTGCGGTTCAATCAAAGCAGTAGATAATGTAATCGACCCCGAACGCAATAATTTCATACGATCAACAGCTTCTTGAATTGCAGATCCATAAGAAATCTCACGACCCGGAGCACCAGGAGAAACCTTAACCTCAACACCATCAGCAGCCGCAGCCACCGTAAAACCAGTTTCTGTAATTGGAATTTCCTGATCAATAAAATGATCCACCAAAAACTCTTCTATTTTTTCATCATTCAATTCAACTGCAACCGGCAAAACTGCTTCATTATTTTTCAAATGATAACGCTGAATCGCACGCAAAAACATATTCCCCGCCCGACCCTTTTTATACGCCGCATCAATAGAAGCCTCCACATCAAACTCAAACATCACATACGACCCACTCGGACCTGAACCCAAAACCTCTGGATCAAGTACAGCAGAATTTTCCCCCAACTCAAATATAACCCCACGATTTTCAAACGCCTCAATCCCTTTAGTAACCGCACTATATGCCTCATCTTTTGATAATCCTCCAACAGGAATCGATCCAACCGTTACGCCCTCAACAATCGTCTCGCCAACTCGAGCCTCAACACTATACAAAGCACCCATCAAAACTCCTGTAACCACAAGAACTCCAGCAACAATGCTGGAAGAAATAACAAACGGACGACTTTTCAACACCTTTTTCATGATGCCTGTAATAATTCGTTTAATAATTCTTTAGCCTCAACCTTCTGCTTATCAGAAAGCGGCTCATCTTTTGTAATCAACATATGCACCACATCCCCCTCGCCAACATCATCTGGCATGGCAAACAATGGCACATTAATTTCCACTCCTTCTTCAAATTGACACACAACCACTTCCTCCTCAATACGATCAATCGTTAACTTGTGACTCATATTCTATTCTTCATCAACAATTTTAATAGGAACCGATTTTGTTGTATTCGCTTTCGGAATTGTAATCGTCAATAATCCATTATGAAAATCTGCCTCAGCCTCATCCTTCTTCACATCAACCGGCAAAACAATGGATCGAGAAAACCACCCCCAATAACATTCTTTATAAAAATAATCATGATCACCACCCTCAAACGAACTATCACGCTGACCACGAATCGTAAGCGTATCGCCATCAATATTAATAGTGATATCCTCCGGCGCAGCTCCTGCAATGGTAGAAACAATAATTAAATCCTTTTTGGTCTCACCCATATCAATCGCCAACTGCCCCTCAAAATGAACTTGAGGCTCTGAAAAAAATGAATGCTCACTTCCGCCATTCTGACTCAAAATCATATCCAACACATTCTTGTCAGCCGATTTCTTTTTTCCAGAAGATTTCACCACCTTCTTTTTTACCGTCTTTTTCGCTGTCGACTTCTTTGTTGTTGATGTTTTCTTTTTTGGAGGCATATCGCCGAATTAATTCGGAATTATCAAATGACAAAACCCAAATTTCAAATAAAGGAATACAACATATCGCTGAAACCTAATATCAGTATAGCTAATAATGACTATCCACACAAGAAAAACAGCCACATAAGTGACTGTATTTTGGCGACATCACGAAGAATCTCTACAATACCCTGAACAAGGTACGAATGAGTGGAGCGGAAACCCGATTATTTGTGAGGTACAAAAAACAGACACATAAAGTGACTATCTTTTTTTGACCTCACGGGGAATCTCTACGATACCCCTGAGTGGAGCGATAGCGGAATGAGTGGGGTGGAACCCCGATTAGTAATTTGAAAACAAAAAAACCTGCATGGTGCAGATTTTTTTGGTTTGACCTCACGGGGAATCTCTACGATACCCCTGAGTGGAGCGATAGCGGAATGAGTGGGGTGGAACCCCGATTAGTAATTTGAAAACAAAAAAACCTGCATGGTGCAGATTTTTTTGGTTTGACCTCACGGGGAATCGAACCCCGATTACCAGGATGAAAACCTGGCGTCCTAACCATTAGACGATGAGGCCTTGGCACATTTGTGACCAAGATGATACAGTGAATACAGATCATTGTAAAGAGGTTGAAATGAAAAAAGCCATAATAGAAAACGCCAGATGGAGTTGTGCTTTTGTTATCACAATTATCGCGGGCTCACTTGGGTATCCATGGATGTACTACACTGGTGAAAAATTAATCAAAAAATCAAACAGCTTCAATCGTTTCATGCGCAAAATCGACGGCATGGCTTATATCCCGTATAAAAACAATTAATACGGGTTTTTTAATACTCGACAAAAATAATGATTCATGCCAAACTAATATATACTAAGTAATACTATCATATGGAAATACTCATACCATTTCTACTCAATCCATGGGGACGATTCGCACTTTTCATTTTATTCGTCATCCTCATCAGCATCCGCCAGGTCAATGAATACCAACGCGGTGTAAAATTCCAACTCGGAAAATACACCAAAGAAATGCAGCCAGGATGGAGACTCATCATTCCAATCTTCCAATCCATGACAAAAGTGGATATTCGAGTAAAAGCTGTTGATGTTCCCTTTCAAGAAGCTATCACAAAAGACAATGTATCTGCGCGCGTAAACGCTGTCATTTATTACAAAGTCATTGATGCACCAAAAGCAGTTCTGGAAGTTGAGCATTTCAAATTTGCCGTTTCACAACTCGCACAAACAACAATGAGAAATGTTGTCGGAGAATTAGAATTGGATGACTTGTTAGCAAATCGTGATGCAGCTGCAAAAAAAATAAAACAAATTGTTGATGCAGCCACAGATCCATGGGGAATCAGCGTCGACGCAGTAGAATTAAAAGATGTAATTTTGCCAGACGACATGCAACGCGTTATCGCCAAACAAGCAGAAGCAGAACGAGAACGTCGCGCCGTTATCATTAAATCCGAAGGAGAAGTTGCAGCATCGCAAAACCTCGCAGACGCAGCACAAACACTTTCAGCACAAGCCGGCGCACTCCACCTTCGCACACTCAACACATTAAATGATTTATCATCTGACCAATCAAACACCGTCATATTCGCAACCCCACTTGAAGTCCTCCGGGCATTCGAAAAATTCACACAAAGCTAAATGAAGATTCTAGCAATTGAAACCTCATGTGATGATACATCTGTCGCATTAATTGAAGGAAACAAAGAAAAAGTCACACTTTTGAAAGAAGCACATGCTTCACAAATTGATGTACATAAAGTGTTTGGTGGAGTTGTGCCAGAAGTTGCAGCGCGCAAACATACAGAAGCTATGACAACGTTATTGAAAGAAGTATACGATAAAAACGATCTACCAGACGCAATCGCAGTTACCGCGGGCCCAGGATTACTCACGTCTCTTTTAGTCGGTGTTGAAGCTGCAAAGACAGTTTCATCACTTTCTGGAATTCCATTAATTCGCGTGAATCACATGGAAGGTCATATCTATTCGAATTGGATCGAAGATCCCCTACAAGCTACAAGCTACAAGCTACAAGCTATCGAGTTTCCCGTTCTTGCTTTAATTGTCTCTGGTGGTCACACAGAATTAGTCATGATGGACAAGCATCTTTCATACAAAAAAATCGGCGCAACAGTCGATGACGCAGCAGGAGAATGTTTCGACAAAGTCGGAAAACTCATTGGATTAGAATATCCTGGAGGACCAAAAATCTCGAAACTCGCAGAGAAAGGAGATCCACAAGCAATCGATCTTCCTCGTCCGATGATTAAGTCAGATGATTTAAACTTTAGTTTCTCAGGATTAAAAACCGCCGCAAAAATTTATATTGAAAAACACCAACGTATCATCCTGAGCGAAGAGAGCGAGGCACGAGCGAACGAAGTTGAAGGATCCCGAGAGGTCGCTAATTCTGACGAGATCCTTCGACAAGCTCAGAATGACAAGATTGCGGACTTCGCTGCAAGCCTCGAGCAAGCAATTGTTGATGTGTTAGTTTCAAAAACACTCCGAGCAATCAAAAAACACAAACCAAAAACAGTCGTACTGGGCGGCGGAGTAGCAGCAAATAAAAAACTACGAGAAACCCTCACAACTTCTATAGAAGCTCTCCCCCCTTTTCAAGGGGGGATTAAGGGGGGTTACAAAACAAAATTCATCGCCCCACACATCCCCTACTGCATGGACAACGCAGCCATGATCGGCGCAGCAGCCTATTTCAAATCACAACAAAACAATTACTCCGATTGGAAAACCATCAAAGCTGATCCTGTCTGGGAGTTACCTAACTAGCGCGACATCCTCATGTAGTATTGTCGGCTCAACTCCGAATACTTCTTCAGCATATGAAAGATCCGAAGAAACAGGAAACATGATAAAAATCTTCTTATTCAAATAGCGCGCAACAAAAATCTCCATCAGTGTATTCCCACCAATATAACCATCGATACCATGCTTGGTATAATTTGCAACCAGAATCGCATCCGACCACGAAATCTTAACGAAGTGATCATCAATTGCTCGCGCCTTACGTTTCCAAATTTCATGATCACGAGCAATACGATCTAATCCACCATTATTTTTTATAAACTCTCTAATGGATAACGTTCCGTCATCCATGAGCAACTGTGGAATTTCAACCAAATGACCTCTTGAAGAAAGATCATGACCAATTTTTTTCATTTCAGCATGAAACGTCATGCTCCCACACAATGCAATTTTCATAATTTACTCAAGAATTTCAACAGCGCCATCCCCAACCAACCCTTCGATACGCGCAGTTATTGTCGCATCAACACAGGTTGCAACACCACTCTCAATAATCTTAGATCCTCGCGAGCCGGGGATTTTGACATATACATTATAATTTCCCGGACGCTGCGTCACCAACTTTTTCACTTCTGTTAAATCCCCCATCCCCGAAGGCAACACACGAATCACCATCGCAGGTTTCGCAAAATCATATCCATTGGATTCCTGAAAACTCGATGAAATCTCAACATCCTCTTGCGGCGGGTTAATCAACTTTGCAACTTCTTCAGCCAAATTTTCCGGATTCACACGACACATCCGCTCTGCCAAAATCTTCGCCTCATCATCACGATCAGATTTCTTCCCCAACACCGCCAACATTTCCCCCTCCTCACACAACGACTTATACGCCGCAAAAACTTTCGGAAACACCACAACCTCCAACGCCCCCGTTGTATCTTCAACCCCCAAAAATCCCATCTCCGCACCTTTTTTTGTAATCACTTTTTTAAACGTCTGCACAACCCCAGCTACACACACCCACGGATCATCATCATCGCGCTCAGGATCAGTAACCGACGAAACCAAATCCAATTCCTCAAGCCCAACAGCTTCCAATGCCTTCGCTGGATGAGAAGAAACATACAACCCCAACAAATCCTTCTCCCA
>CAZHVT010000007.1:0-44012 GCA_964536205.1 uncultured Gammaproteobacteria bacterium | reverse complement strand
GGCCAACATTTCAGACTCAATCAAAGGCTCAGCCGAATCGAGCGTAATCTTCATCCCCCCCAAATCCCCACCAAACAAACTCGACTGCTGCGAAAACTGAATCTCGCCAATCTCCTTTGAAAAAATCAAAATCCTCTCTAAATTTCCCAACAAAACATTTCGTTCGCCAAAACAATCCATCGCTCCACATTTAATCAAACTCTCCACAGATTTTTTATTCAAATCTTTATCTCGCACACGCGTCAAAAAATCCTCCAAATCTGCAAACTTCCCACCTTCTTTCCGCTCGGAAATAATGACCTCCGTAATATGCGCACCAACATTCTTCACTGCACCCAACCCGAAACGAATACGAGGCTGATCAGCCTCCGTCACCACACCAAACAATTTAAAACTCTCATTCACATCTGGCGGCAACACCTCAATCCCCATCGTCTCACATTCATGCACATTCACCGCAACTTTATCCAAATCATGCGACTCGCAAGAAAGCACCGCCGCCATATACTCCTCCGGATAATTCGCCTTCAAATACGCCGTCTGATACGCCACCATGCCATAACTGCAAGCATGCGCTTTATTAAAACCATAGGCGGCAAAAGGTTCAATTTGTTTCCACAATTCATTGACTTTTTCTTTTGTCATCCCGCCAGAAATCGCACCCTCATAAAACTTAATTTTCTGCTTCGCCATCTCCTCCGGAATTTTCTTACCCATCGCTTTTCGCAATTTATCCGCCTCACCCCAGTTATACCCAGCCAAATGAATCGCCGTTAACAACACATCATCCTGATACGTAATAATCCCATACGACATATCCAAAATATCTTTCAAACGCGGATCCAAATATGTCACTTTCGATGGATCACGTTTACGCGCAATATATTCCGGAATCATCTCCATCGGCCCTGGACGATACAGCGCCACCATCGCCATGATATCAGTAATCTTTTCCGGCTGAAGATCTTTCAAATATCGCGTCATCCCCGCACCACTCAACTGAAACACACCCTGCGTTTCCCCACGCGACAACATTTCAAAGGTTTTTGTATCATCAAGAGGAATATTCTCTAAATCAATATCAACATCACGTGTCTTCTTAATATAACGCATCGCCTCCTCCAAAATCGACAAATTTCGCAATCCCAAGAAATCCATTTTCAACACACCTGCATTCTCAACAGATTTCATTTCATATTGCGTCACAACTTTCTCCCCACCCGGCTCGCGTTGCAACGGCGTATAATCAACCAACGGCGTCGGCGAAATCACCACACCAGCCGCATGCACACTGACATGTCGCGCGCACCCCTCAATCTTCTGCGCCAAATCAATCAACCGCTTCACCTCCTTATCCTCGTCATACACCTTTTTCAAATCTGGTGTAATTTCCAAAGCTGTTTTCAACGTCATCGGAAAACCTTGCGAACCCATCGGCACTAATTTTGCAATCTGATCAACACGACCATACGACATCCCCAATGCACGACCACAATCCCGCAAACTCGCACGCGCAGCCATCGTTCCAAACGTACAAATTTGGGCAACCTTATCAGCACCATATTTCTCCGTCACATACTTAATCACTTCACCCCGACGATAATCCGCAATATCCGCATCAACATCCGGCGGACTCGGTCGAAACGGATTCAAAAATCGCTCAAACGGCAACTTATAATGCATTGGATCAATATTCGTAATATCAATACAATAGCTAACCAAAGAACCCGCCGCTGAACCTCGCGTCGTCGTCACCACTTTATTTTCCTTCGCCCATTTCAAAAAATCAGACACCACCAAAAAATACGGCGCATATCCACGATCATTAATAATCTTCAATTCATATTCAACACGCTCCGTATATTCCTTCTGTTTCTCCTCCGAATATTTATCACGCAAACCTTCATACACCAAACGATTCAACTCACTCTTATGCGTCGTACCTTCCGGAATTTTATAATCAGGAAAATGCCACTTCCCCAACGGAATCTCAACATTACAACGCGCTGCAATCTTCACCGTATTTTCCATTGCCTCCGGCACATGCCCAAACCGACTCGCAATATCTTCTGCAGTATTGAGCGATCGATCCACATGCCGCATGGTAAATCGCCCAGGCTGATCAACATGACGACCATCCTTAATACACCCCAAAATATCCTGCGCCTCATTATCATCAGAATTCAAATAATGCACATCCCGCGTCACTACAATCCCCACATCATTACGCTTCCCCGCCTCAATCAACGCATTGTTCACATTCATCTGCCCTTCCTTTTCCGGATGATCTTGCAACTCCAAAAAGAAATTTTCCTTTCCAAAACAATCAACATACCATTTAATTTTTTCATCAACCCGCTCATCATCAGCGCCTTGCGCAATCAATTGCGGAACCTCTCCACCCATACATCCGGAAAGCGCAATCACACCATTAGAATATTTCTGCAACAACTCACGATCAACACGAGGCCGATAATAAAAACCTTCCAAATGCCCTAGACTCGAAAGCTGCATCAAATTCCGATACCCCTCAAAATTCTCTGCCAACAAAACCAAATGCGCAGCCCGATTATCAATTTTATGACGTTTATCAAATCGCGTATCCACCGCCACAAACACTTCACACCCCACAATCGGCTTCACTTCTTCCTTTTGACACGTCTCAAAAAACTTAATCATCCCATACATGCTCCCATAATCCGTCAGCGCCAAACTCGAAAATCCCCGCGCTTTCGCGGTTTTCACCAACTCCTTAATTTTCGGCAATCCCGTCAACAACGAAAAATGGGAATGCACATGCAAATGCACGAATTTCTCCTCAGAATTATTCTCCATGAAGAGTAATCTTACACCCTCTCCAATCTCACATCAATGTGCACAAATCTTGACACATACATAAGAATCTGCTTAAATCTCAACATAACAATCTGGGAGGAAAATCAATCAATGAGTACAAAAAAACGTCTCCAGTTTGATTTTACACAATCAGAAGTAGATGCATTAGATAATGATGTAGAATCCTTGAACGCCGCCTCAAGAGCACAAGTCGTAAGAAGTTCACTCAAACAAATGCGTCGATTACGAAAATTTACAAACGATGACGGAGCACTCATCATCCGCAATGAAAATGATGAGAAAATAATTATATACATTGACTAAGAACACCAGCTACGGCTGGTTTTTTGTTACACATGATCCTTCATAATCTTGCATACAAAAAAACCGCGCGAGCGATTTCCCTTAATTCTGTATTCTCAATTCTCTATTCTCATCTACTTCTTCTTAGTTTTCCTCTTCGGCTTCTCTTCCTCCCCAAACCGTTTCTCAATCGCCTTCCCAACAACCTTCGTAATCCCAGTAGCCACAACACTCATCCCACCAGCAACTGTCTCCATCCGATCTCGAATCGATCGCACCGCCTCATCCAATCGCCCACCATATTCACGAACCTCTTCCATAACTTCATTTGCATTTTTGATCAATCGCCCCACATAATACAACGTCCAGCACAAAAAAATCGCCACCCACAAAGCAGCAAATGCCAACACAACATATAAAATATCTTTCGACGATTCAATCATATAAACACATTATAAAGGAAACTCCCCTTAATCACAAAACAAAACTGGTGATAAACTATTTTCGCACCTCTGCGCCGAGTTTTTTGAGGGATTTTTCTAATGCGTTGTGAGCTGCGTCGGCTTCTTCCATTGAGAGAGTTTTTTCTGGATTAAGATATTCGATGTGGAACGCCATTGATTTTTTGCCTTCAGGAACCCCTTTGCCTTCGTAGATATCAAATAGATCCACATCAGAAATTAACTCATGCGCACCAGAAATCGCATCTTCCAAATCTTTATATAAAACTTTTTTATCAACATAAAATGCAATATCTCGCTTTACTCCCGGAAATTCTGGAATCGCTTGAAATGTATCTCGCGCCACGAGATTCGCCGCCAAACCTTCCATCGAAAACTCACATACCGCCACAGAACCTTCAATATCAAACTGTTTCAACACATGTGGATGAACCTCCCCCATAACCCCCACATCTTTAATTTCCGCACTTCGTCCTGGATGCAACATACCATGTTCACAAGATTCATATCCAACCAACAACTCACCAAACACACCCTTCAAATCATAAAACAGTGGAGTTTTAGATTTCGCACTCCAAACAGCACACACCAATCGCAATTCCTCTTTCGGCAATCCCTCTTGCTTCTCATACACATTCGCAATCTCAAATAATCGAGCGGAATTTGTGTGAGATGTATTTCGCGCAATCGAAAGCAGCACACTTGGAATCAAAGACGTCCGCATATACTCACCTTCAACAGAAAGAGGATTCAAAATACGCACAGCTTTATGCAAAGGCTCCCCAGCTTTTGTAAGATCATCCTCACCAACAAACGAATAATTAATCATTTCAGAAAATCCCTTCCCAACCAAAAACTGTTCCAAATTTTTTCGCAATCCAAACAATGGATCGGTCTGAACTTCTGAAACTCCCATCGGAATCGTCCCCGCAATATTATCATATCCATACAATCGCGCAATCTCCTCAACAAAATCTCGCGAATCCTCAATATCACCATCGCGCCAAAACGGAACTTCAACCTTCCATGTTTTGCTCCCACTTACTTTAAATCCTAATCTCTCCAACGAAGCTTTCGCATCTTTTTCATCAATTAAAAATCCTGCGAGCCGTTCAATATCTGCGGTATCAAAATCATACGTTAATGGCTTATACGAAGATTTCGCAGTATCCACAACCTCACTGACAACAGAACCCCCAGCCAATTCCAATGTTAATTCCACCGCGCGTTCCAAAGCACGCTGCGTAGAAAACATCGACAAACCTTTTTCAAAACGCATTTGCGATTCAGAAAATAACAAAATAGATCGCGCACCTTTTCGAACCGTAACTTTCTCAAAATTCGCTGCCTCCCAAATCACCGAAGTAGTCGAATCCGAAATCCCTGTTGGCGCACCACCCATCACCCCAGCCAATGCAATCGGTTTACTAGAATCTGCAATCACCAACATCGATGGATCCAATTCATATGTATTATCGTCGAGCGCTTCAAGCTTCTCACCTACCTTCGCGTTGCGAACTACAATCTCATCAACCTTTGCTGCATCAAACGCATGCAACGGCTGACCCATCTCCATCATCACATAATTAGAAATATCCACAAGATTGTTAATAGATTTCACACCAGCCTTCAACAATGCACTCTGCATCCAGTCTGGTGACGGCCCAATATTCACACCATCAATCTTCACAGCCTGATAACGCGGACATAATTTTACATCTTTCACACTCACTTTCAACTTCTCTTTCCCAGCTTTTATCGGCTTCGTTTTTTTCAAGTCATATGTCTTTCCTTCAATCGCCATAACCTCACGCGCAACCCCCTCCATACTCATCACATCAACGCGATTACTTGTCACTTCGATTTCAAAAACCGTATCATCCAACCCCAAAGCTTTCGCAAGCGGAGTCCCGGCCTTCGCTTCCACATAAGAAATATCCGCAATATCCTTTTCACCATGGGAAATCAATTTCTCCAAAAAAATCTCACTTGCTCCACAAATCATCCCATAACTTTCCTCACCACGAATTTTCGTTTCCTCTAAAACAACCGGCTCGCCTTCTCCATGCCACACAACCGATGCACCAGGCAACGCAACAGCAACTTTCATGCCCTGTGCAACATTCGCACCACCACACACAATCTGCACTTTTTTCTTGCCAATATCAGTCACACACAACTTCAATTTATCTGCATTTGGATGTGGATTAACTTCAATAATCTCCCCCACAACCATATCTTCAAATTTTGCCCCCCAATCAACCACATGCTCAACTGTCGATCCATGCAAACTTAAAACATCTGCAACATGCTCAGCAGATTTTTTTGTACCAGTTAAATCCTTAAGCCACGAATACGACGCAAACATTTCCATACTATTGTTTTATATTCAAAAGAATAACAGCCAATACCGCACACACAACCCCTACATAATTTAAAGTAGATAATTTTTCTTTCAACACCATCACACCCAATCCCGTTGCGAACACAACATTCAAAACACCTAATGTAATCATCGTCTTAGATAACTCATATCGACTCAACACATACACCTGTAGAGCTAAAGCAAAAAACGGCACTGCCATAATCACAATGAAAGGCAGACTTTTCAACAAACTCCAACTCCACCCAATTTTTTCTACATACACCTTCTTACCTAAATCAGAAAGCGAGTATGTTGCTTGAACGATGAATAAAAGTAATACATTCATATTAAAATTGTTTAAGGAATCGAAGATCATTCTGATACAACATGCGCATATCAGGAATCGACACCCCTTTCATCATCGCAATTCGCTCAACACCAAACCCAAACGCAAACGCACTATATTTCTCCGGATCAACACCACCACATTTCAAAACATGTGGATGCGTCAAACCTGCCCCAGCCAATTCAACCCAACCACCTTTACACACACGGCACTCATGTCCCGTACCACCACACACATCACAATCAATATCAATCTCAAACGAAGGTTCAGTAAATCGAAAATCATAGGGACGATATCGAATCTTCCGATCTTGTCCAAAAAACGAATGTAAAAAATATTCAACAGTCCCCTTCAAATCCGCAATCGTAATTGCATCACCCACACAAAATCCCTCTACTTGATGAAACATCGGCACATGCGATGCGTCTGCCTGTCGTCGATACACACGCGCAATATTAATCACTTTCAACGGCACATCATGCTCTTCCAATAATCGAACTTGCGCATTGGAGGTATGCGGAGTCAAAACCTGCTTACCATATTTTTGCGAAACCTCTTCATCACCTGCCGTGTACCCTTGTGGTTCATGGATAAAAAACGTTTCCCAATCATCACGCGCTGGATGCTCCTTCGGCATATTCAAAGCTTCAAACGCATAATAATCCCAATCAACTTCTGGTGCAGCAACACGCGAAAATCCAATCGATGCAAAAATATCTACAATCTTGTTAATTGTTTGTGTCACCAAATGTAAACTCCCTGCTTGAGTCGCAGTCCCCGGCGCCGTCACATCAATCCACTCCTCCTGCGCAATCGCATCAAACCGAGCCTTCTCTAATGCGGACTCGCGCGCAACAAGTGCAGCCTCAACGTCTTCTTTCACTGCATTTGCCGCCTGCCCCATTTCCTTTCGCGCATCACCATCCAAATCTTTCAAACCCTTTAACAATTTCGTTAGCTCTCCTTTACGACCCAAAAACTGCACACGCACATCTTGTAATGCATCTACACCATTCGCTTTTTCAGCAGCTTTTAGGGCGGCATTCTTAATTTTATCAAGTTCTTTTTTCATATCGTCATCCCGTAGTCGTACAGGATCCATCATTATTATCAACATGGATTCCGGCCGGAGTTTATGCTGGGCCGGAATGACACGTTGATGTCACTCTAAATTAGAAACCAAATCTTGAAACATCCTTCACCGTCACCACAATAATCAACAACATCAACAACGCAAAACCAATAATATGCGCCAATTGTTCAGATTTCTGATTAACCGGTTTCCCTCTCACTAATTCTATACCAATAAACAATAATCGGCCACCATCAAGCGCCGGAAATGGAATTAAATTCAACACACCCAAATTCACGGACAAAATCGCAATAAACTGAATCATATGATTCCATCCTAATGCAGCCACATCTTTTGTGATCACTGCAATCCCCACCGGCCCCGCAACATCACCCGAAACTCCTTTTCCAAAAACCAAATCACGCAACAATGTATACAAACCAACAACCACACTTTTTGTAAATGTCCCTGTCTTCACCACACCTTGCACTATCGCCGAACCAACAGGATACGAAACGGTTCCAGTCTCAATCAATCCAACTCCAATCCCCGGCTTACTTGTTTGTTCTAAAATTTCCGGCGTAACTTCAAACGTTAATTCCTCACCACCACGATCAATCAAAATATCAAAAGATGTATTATGTTCATATCGAAAATCCGAAACTTCCATCAAATATTCCGCAGTGCCATCTCCACCAGCAATTGAAACTATTCTATCACCAACTTGCAAACCAGCCGACGCTGCAGTAGTTCCCTCCACCACTGTTACAACATCTGTATGCACATCAGAAACAACAGCACTCTCTGGCAAATCATCATGGACAATTGTCGGAGCACCAATCATAAATCCAACACTAAACAAAACCGCTGCCAACAAAAAATTCATCACCACCCCCGCAACAACAACAGCAGCACGCGTCCACGGCCCTTTGCTTGAATAACTATCAGACTCATTGGCAGAAGATCCATCCTCTCCCTTCAATTTCACAAACCCTCCCAAAGGCAACCAATTCAACGTAAATGTCGTAACCTTCGTTTTCCACGCACAAATCCGCGGCGGAAACCCAAACCCAAACTCCTCAACTTTTATCCCCGCCTTACGCGCAACGAAAAAATGACCCCACTCGTGAACCAACACAAGAACGGCCAACACTAAAATAAATATCACAACTGCTTCTAGCATAGAAGTGACAGTTTATCTAATTCCTTTACTCGAAGCAACCTGCAATACCGTCCGCACGCCAAGTTTTATTCTATCATCCGGCGAAACCGTCATGATTTGATTCCACCGATACCCTTTTTTCAAAAACGTTTTCGCATCTGGAATCCACGCCTTTTTTCCATTCACCACCTCAAACACACGCGGATCATTTGGATATTTTATTAAAAATGCATCACTACGAGATTTCTGCGAAAGCGACAAATTATCCCACCACACCGCCAACCGATTCCCATCTTCATGCCGACGATTCCATGAATCCTCACCCAACGTCACCACAATTCGATTCTTCCTACTCAAAACTGTCTCAAACGCCAAACAATTCCCCGCCTCCCACAAATACCCCGTCTTACTCGCACCAACCGGAATATACAACTTTTTACGATGCAATCGATTCGTATGCCGAAATTGATGATGATATCGACGATCCGCACTCACCACCTCATTAAACTCATAATTTTTTAAAGAAAGCGTTTGATAAATTTTTGGATATTCCATTGCAGCGCGCATCATCTTACCCACTGAAACTGCACTACCAACATTCTTGTCATCCAAACCAGACACATCCACAAAGTGCATATCATGCAATCCCAACTCAACAACCTTATCATTCATCGCACCAATAAATTCCGCCTCACTCATCGGTAATGAATCTGCAATCATGCGCGCCGGAACATTCATCGACCCAACCAACATCGCAGCCCACAAATCTCGATTCGCAACAACATCACCATTACGCAAATTCATATAGTTCCGATACGCATAATGCTTTCTCGAATTGTATGTAACAGAATCTGAAAAATCAAAACCATGATCAATCGCTACCATCGCTGTCATCAATTTCGTAAGCGATGCAATCGGACGAGCCTCATACGCATTTTTCCCCAACAACACACTTCCATCATCTGAATCCAAAATCGCATACGCATCAGTCCGTGTATAAAATTCCGGACCAATAAAAATATCTTCTGCTGCAACAACAGAAGATGCTGAACCAAAAAACACCACACATGCAAATACAAACACAAAAAACCTTTGTGACATATACAATTTAATCGTTATTACCGTGTAGTGTGAATTAACTATAGTATAACACAAATTTAAAAACCTCTCAAAAGAAATTATTGTTTTATAATTGCTACAACCTCCTTCTTTTTTTCCTCCATCATCGCCTCATCCTTCGCCTCCAAATTCAAACGCAACTTCGGCTCGGTATTTGAAGGTCGCACATTAAACCACCAATCACCAAAATCAAACAGCACCCCATCCATATCTGAAAACTTTTTTGCTGTATCTTTATAGGTAGATATCAAACGATCAATCACCGCCTGCTTATCATCCACATCAAAATTAATCTCACCCGAATGTGCATAACGAAGTACATCCTTAACAATTTCAGACAAAGGCCGACCATCTCGCGAGATCATCCGTAACATCAACAACATCGCGTAATCTGAAATATCTAAATACTTAAAATCCTGAAAATAATAATGCCCGGAAACCTCGCCCGCAAACAACGCACTTTCCTTTCTCATTTGCTGCTTGATAAATGCATGACCAACACGAGTAACCGCAGACGTCCCACCATACTCATTCACAACTTCACCAACAGATTTCGAACTTCGCAAATCATACAAAATCCGAGCGCCAGGCTTATCCTTTAATAATTCACGAGCCAACAATGCAGTTGTAATATCACCAGAAATTAAACCACCTTTCTCATCAACAAACCCCACTCGATCCCCATCTCCATCATACGCAATCCCCACATCCGCTTGCTGCTCCAAAACCTCACGTTGCAAATCCTTCATATTCTCCGGCTTAATCGGATTTGCCTCATGATTCGGAAACGTCCCATCCAAATCAAAATACATCGGCGTCATCGCCACACGCAATCTCCTAAAAACCTCCGGCGCAACATGGCCAGCCATTCCATTCCCTGCATCAACCACCACACGCATCGGCGAAACATCAGAAGGCAAAACAAACGAATACAATTTCGAAATATAATCATCCATAACATCCTTCTTCGTTGTTTCACTTATGGTAGAAGTTATAGGCCTCATCTCATTCACCATTTTCTCAATTTCCGGCAATCCCGAATCCCCTCCAATCGGCGAACCATCTCCATGTAAAAATTTAAGCCCATTATATTCCGCAGGATTGTGTGAAGCTGTAACCATAATTCCCGCATCATGCTCATCATAATTAATCACAGAAAAATAAAAAAGCGGAGTTGAAACCAACCCCACATCAACAACTTTCGCCCCCGCTGACATAATCCCCACACACAACATCGGAAACAAAATCTCACCAGAAGGTCGCATATCACGCCCCACTGCAACCGTTTTCGCACCAGTGTATTCCACAAACGCCTTACCAATTTTCATCACAATATCTGGCGTAACTTCGTGCGGATACAGCCCGCGAACATCATATGCATGAAAAATAGACATAAATTTACGAATGACGAATAACTAATGACGAATGACAGGTATCGATGTTGTTCATCAACATCATTCGTAGTGTAGTAAAATCAATGCAATCAAGCAAACATAACATCACTCATCAGGGTAATTTTTTTATTGACACACACAAGCAAATACGATAGACAAGAAGCATGTTCATTCACAAAAAGCGAAGGTGTGATCATGATCGGCATCTGCGCCGAATGCAAAACAGAGACAGCCGTCAGAAAATACAAAGATCGAAATGATAGAATCTGTAAATCATGCAGAGATACGAAAAAAAACTGCGTAGAATGCCGAAAGAAAAAAAGTGTAGCAAAATACACAGATACAGGCCCAGTCTGCAACACATACTACATCCTCAATCACAGACCTAAAGAAGTCTGTGTGGAATGCGGAAAGAAAAAAAGTATAGCAAAACGCACACATGCCGGACCAATTTGCAACACATGCTATGCCCGCAATCACAGACCAAAAAAAATCTGCGTAGAATGCGGAAAGGAAAAAAGTATAGCAAAACGCACAGATGCCGGACCAATCTGCCACACATGTTATCAACGAGACAGAAAATCAAAAAAACAATCACCTTGAAAGAAGGTGATTTTTTATATTGACACACCCAAATAAACATGTAACCCTCACCATCTGTCTGGTTAGAAAAAAACATAAAAAAGCAAAACAAATTAAATCTGTCAATCCTTGCTATTTTCACCGATTCTGTTATACTACAAACAATAATTCATAATAAATCGTACGAACGATTTTAATATATATGCCTGTTTTATACATAGTAATAGGGGTTGTCGTAGTACTCTTGTTGTGGCTCATGTTCACATACAACAGACTCGTACAACTCAAAACACGATCAGACGAAGCATGGTCAGACATCGACGTACAACTAAAGCGCCGATACGACCTGATTCCAAATTTGATGGAAGCGGTCAAAGGTTACATGAAACACGAAAAAGAAACATTGGAGGCTGTGGTAAAAGCACGTCAACAAGCAGTGCAAATCCATGACAAATCCGGTGCAGCACTCGCTGACATGGCAGTCGCTGAATCTGCATTGGCAGGAGCATTAAAAAATCTGTTTGCATTGTCAGAAAGCTACCCAGATTTGAAAGCATCACAAAATTTCTTACAACTGCAAGATGAAATTGCAGACACAGAAAACAAAATCCAAGCCGCACGACGCTTCTACAACGGAAACGTCCGCGATTTCAACATTGCAATCAAATCATTCCCAACAAACACTATCGCAGGCGCATTCAATTTCAAAGCATTTGAATTCTTCGAAGTTGGTGATGTAAAGGAGCGAGAGAACGTGAAAGTTGAATTCTAATAACCGTATATGGAAATAATTCTATGGGACGAATCCATAGAATTATTTTTTCTGAATTCGCAAGAATCAACACAAGCAAAAATTTTACGAACGATAGATCTACTGGAAAAATTCGGTAATCAACTTGCTATGCCGCATAGCAAAAAAATATCGAATAAAATGTTTGAGTTACGCATTCGAGGTAAATCAGAAGTAAGAATCATCTATACATACAAAAACAAGAAAGCATACCTTCTTCATGCGTTTATAAAAAAATCTCAAAAAATCCCAAAGAGGGAGATCAAAACAGCAAAAGCAAGGCTAAGACTCCTTGACAACACATAACATATACGTTATGTTAATCATATGAAATCATACGCATCAACCAAAAAAAAATTACTTCAAAACAAAAAAGTTCGAGCTGAATACAAAAAACTCGAACCAGAATTTGCGTTGATCGAAACCTTAATAGAAAAGAGGCTTCAAAAAGGCCTAACCCAAGCAGCACTCGCAAAAAAAATAGGAACAAAACAGTCAGCAGTCGCTCGATTAGAATCCGGAAGCTACAACCCCTCACTATCATTCCTTAAAAAAGTTGCAAACGCCTTAGATTGTAAACTACTCATTGGACTCACATAACATGTACAGCCAAATCGACTCCAACAAAAGAAAAACATGGATACTAATTTTCATATTCCTTCTTTTTATTGCAGGAGTTGGATATGCATTTGGTGTGTACATCGGCGAACCAATTGTCGGTTTAATCCTGGCTGGAATTATCGGATTAATCATGACACTCATCTCGCTCTATAAAGGAGACAAGGTAGCACTCGCTACAGCTGGCGCAAAACCAATCACAAAACGCGACAATGCATATGTGTATAACATGGTAGAAAACCTCGCCATCACCGCAGGACTTCCCATGCCAAAAGTGTATGTCATGCAAGATCCGGCAATAAACGCATTTGCAACGGGACGAGATCCAAAACATGCATCAGTCGCAGTCACAACAGGAGCAATTGATGCACTGGAAAATGAAGAACTCGAAGGCGTACTGGCTCATGAATTATCTCACATCAAAAACTACGACATTCGCATCATGACAGTCGTCATTGTATTAGTAGGATTAATCGCACTCATTTCAGACCTACTCTTACGCATGCAATTATATGGAGGAAGACGCCGTGGCAAAGATAGTGGCGGTGGATGGCTTATTATTGTCGGAATTGTATTAGCAATCCTCTCCCCCATCATTGCAAACATCATCAAACTCGCCATCTCACGAAAACGAGAATATTTAGCCGATGCTTCAGGATCATTACTCACACGTTATCCAGAAGGGCTTGCGGGCGCACTTGAAAAAATCTCAAAACAAAATAAACCAATGCAACGTGCGAACAACGCGACCGCACACTTATTTCTCTCATCTCCATTTGGCGCAGCTCGAAAAGGTCTCGCAAAACTATTTGCAACTCACCCTCCAATAGAAGATAGAATCAAGATCCTTAGACGAATGTAATGACCAAGTACCAAATATCAATTTACAAACAAAATTCAAACTTCAAATTCAAATACTCAAAATCTGCTACCAGCATAAGTGCTGAAATTTGATATTTGAGATTTAGAATTTGTTTGTAAATTGATATTTGGTCATTGGTTCTTCTGCCATCTTGGTACTCCACAGGTCAGACAATAAAAGATATGCTATAATATAGGACTAATATCCTATTTTTTATTTTCTATGGACAACGAAATCCTCGACAAATTCACAACGCATTTACGAAACGTACTCGCACGATCATATGCGTTGGCAGTTGAGGCGCATGCCGTCAAAATTCGCCCCATACATTTACTCTTAGCGTTGTCACTAGAAAAAGGATCTATCGGCGCAGACTTATTACAAAAAATCCATTTCGATGCAGGAAGAATCCGAGCAATCCTCGCCAAAGACAGAGCAAAGAAAAAAGCATCACAAGGCGCAATGCCAAGCCTGAACAACAACACAAAAAAAATCATCGAAAAATCTGTGTTGATTGCATCCATTCATGAACACACCTATGTTGGCACAGAACATCTTCTCGCCGGCATTCTTCAAGTTTCAGATGCAGAGATCAAAAAACTATTCGAGCAATCAAAACTCAACACCGCAGAATTAGAAGATTTCTTGAATGCAATCTTCATGAGCACATCAAAATTCCCCGACATGACAGACGCCGTAGATTACGTCGAAGGCTCTGCTGTAAATCAACCATCCCCTTTTGAGGACATGAATGCAGCACCCCCAGGAATGGGCATGCAGCAACAGCAACAGCCCATGATGCTCGAACCAGGAAAACAACAACCCCAAAGCCAAACGCCAGCACTAGATTTCTTTTGCACAGATCTCACACATATAGATGAACAGAAAAAAATTGATCCAATGATCGGCCGCGACAAAGAAGTTGCGCGCATGATTCAAATTCTTTCACGTCGATCAAAAAACAATCCACTACTTTTGGGAGATCCTGGTGTCGGAAAAACAGCAATCGTAGAAGGATTAGCAAAACGAGTCGTGGAAAAAAATGTCCCAGACGCATTATTAGGAAAACGCATCCTTTCGCTCGATCTCGGATTAGTTGTCGCCGGAACAATGTATCGAGGTGAATTTGAAGCGCGCGTTAAACAAATCGTCGATGAAATCTCGAACAACAAAGATGTCATTTTATTTATCGATGAGATTCACACTATCATCGGCGCAGGGTCATCAAACGGATCAATGGACGCAGCAAACATGCTGAAACCTGCACTCGCCCGCGGAGTTTTCAAATGTATCGGAGCAACCACAGAAAACGAATACAAAAAACATATCGAATCCGATTCAGCATTAGAAAGACGATTGCAACCAATTCATGTATATGAACCAGACGAAGAAACAACCATTGCAATTCTCACCGGAATCAAAGACAAATACGAAAAATTCCACAAAGTAAGTATTGAAGAAGAAGCGATCACAGAGGCTGTTGAATTAGCAAAACGATATATCCCCGAACGATTCTTTCCAGACAAAGCTATCGATGTGCTCGATGAAGCTGCAGCAATCGTTGGCATGCACACACGCAAAACCGCAGAAAAACGACAGTTCATGGAAACAGAAGAAGCACTCGATGGAATTGAAAAAAATAAATCAGAGGCATTACAAAAAGGTGATTTCAAAAAAGCACTCGGCTTGAAACAGCAAGAAAAGAAATTGAAAAACAAAAAATATGCGCTACGTCGCCGCATGAACAAACGCGAAAAACAATCACACGGCGTGGTGACATCAAAGGATATCAAACGAGTTATCGCACAAATGACAGGTGTCCCATTAAATTCACTCGAAGATAGTGATCGTGAAAAACTCGCAGAACTGGATGCAATGTTAAAATCGCGCGTCATCGGACAGGATCATGTTGTGGATCAAGTTGCACAAAGCATCCGCCGCGCTCGCCTCGGATTAGTACACCCCAATCGCCCACTGGCAAGCTTCTTATTTGTCGGGCCTTCTGGAGTTGGAAAAACTGAATTAGCAAAATCAATCGCAGACACAGTGTTCGGCGGACAACAATCATTCGTCCGCGTCGACATGTCAGAATTCCGCGAAAACTTTAACATGTCAAAATTAATCGGTGCGCCGGCAGGATATGTCGGATACAAAGAAGAAAATCGCCTCACCGATCAAGTAAAACGCCGACCACACTCATTAGTATTATTTGATGAAATCGACAAGGCACATCCTGATGTATTGAACTTATTATTACAATTATTGGAAGATGGGCATGTTACAGACGCTGGCGGAAAACAAATCAACTTCAAAAACACTATCATTGTCATGACAGCTGCGGCCGATCCTCGCTCATATTCCGGAGAAGGAGTTATGGGATTTGATAATGTCGAAGGTGAAGATGAAATGTTAATTCAAACCGCTGCGGTTCGAGAAAACGTAAAAGAACGCTTCCGCGACGAATTCTTAAATCGTATCGACAAAATCGCTGTATTCCGCCCTCTAGCAAAAGAACACATCGAATTAATCATCAATAAAGAATTAGGAGAAGTTCAAAATCGAATTCAAAAAATGGGATTTGAAGTTTCCATCGGAAACAAAATCAAAGATCGATTGCTTTCAAATTCACATGTTCCGGATCAAGGCGCTCGCATGGTTCGAAAAATCATTTCAGAACTCATTGAGGATCCACTCTCAAATTACTTAGTAGATGAAGACCCAGAACACGGATCAGCAATCGCCATGAAACTCAAAGGATCTGACATTGAAGTAAAAAAGAAACGAAAAAAAGCTGTTAAGTCCTAAAAAATATGGATGAACACACAGATCATCTCGATGCACTAGAAGAAAAAATCGCACACCAACTAGATCGATTAACATATTTAGTTGAAGAAAAACGAAACCCATCATTCATCAAAATTGAATACAAGCGTTTCGTGGATTTGGTTACACAAAAATTCGATACACTTCAAAACAATCTACAAGACAAAAAAGGCAGCATGGCAAAGGAGCATTACGAACAGGAAAAAAATAGATTACAATCACAATACAAAGAAGACATCATTTCAATTGCAGTTGCTATCGATAATGAATTAGTGACGACGTAAACATCGAGTATTCTTTTTGCGTCTTAAAAAATAAGATGTAGAAAAAAATACTTGTATGGCAACACAATCTGAAGGAGAAGGGATGGAGTCCTTCTTGAAACAAAGTCTTGGCGCGCTCACCTCACAAGTTTCAGGTGGGCAAATTTCTGATACAGATGTTAAGGCGGTTAAAACCGCATTGGATAATTCCGAAATGGAAAATGCAATGAAAGATGCTGTAAAAAAATGGACACAAAATCAATCACCGGAGAAAAAAATTAACTCACAGGATGTAAAAAATGTTCAGCAAAACCAAGCTCCTCCCCTAACACAAGCAGGTGAACCACAATCAGAATCACAAACAAGCACTGCAGGAAACCAAATACTTACAATAAAACCCAATACCCAACAACAAGCACCGACAATGAGGCAAGCAGCAGAAACACAAAAAGCTAAAAGCAGTCAAGAAGCTCAAAATTCTTCAAAAAATCCCAGTACAACAGTACAATCACAACAACAAACATCGCGGCCAAACACCCAAACGCAAGAAGCCGGAGCACTGCCTGCATCAAAAGTCGGACAAATTTCAGTTCAGAAGATACAGCCAATGACTCAAAAAATAAGTAACGATGCGCAAATGGCGCTAAATCTTAACACCATACGCCAACAAGCCCGCCTACAAGAAGGCCGAACTGTTGATGACCAAATTGATGATGATGAATACCAAGAAATACCGCAAAGAGAGACCGTTCAAGAACAAACTGACGCAGTCGTCGCACTGGCAGAATTAAAAGCGATCAAAAAAAATCTTGCAAAAAAAAGACGACGCGGAAAAATGAAACGTCGACCAACACTTATCACAGAACCCGTCGGAGATGGACTACTCAAAGGAGGAATCACATTATCTGGATATCTCATCACATCACTCATCGGAATTCTCTATATCGCATTTGGAGGAATCATGAAAGTACTTTCTCAAAGTCTAAGATTTTTTTTCACACCACGAACACCAGAAAAACCAAAAAAAATGAGTCGCAGAATCAAAACAAAAAAAGCAAAAAGATATTTCGCAAGACAAAGTGGAAAAATCACCGCAGCACACAACAAAGGCATCCGAAAAGACCTCAAACTTGAAAAAACAATGCGCGGATTAGCAAATGCTCTTATTCAACCCACGGTTCGCATTTGCGCCATAGTTAGTGGTATAATCTTAATAATAATATTCATCATGGCAATCATAATTAAATTGTGTGATGTGCCAGGTGTGAGCTTAGCATGCTCCGCATTCGGACTATAATGAGACGCATATGGACAAAAGAAGGATAATCTTAGCAACCATATTTATCGTAGCATCCGTTGCGATAGCATTCACTCTCTACTTCTTTTTCTTTCGCCAAATTTTCACTGGACCGGTCACAGATGAAGAAATTGCCCAACAATTCCCAGACGAACTCCCCTTTGCTGGCGAACAGGATTCATTTGTTACAGTTGAAGACCCAGAAGAATTTGAATCATTCGAAGCACTCGTTCCAGATACAGATGCAGTGGCACAAGGAGGCATCACACAAACAGAAACTGTTGTACAAAATTCAACTTTGGGACTCACGGCTGCTGCAGACGGTTCCGGAATCACACTCTACGACAAAGATGACGGAAAGTTTTACAAAATCGATGAAGATGGAAATCAAAAATTATTAACTGACAAAACATTCTTTAATGTTGATGCAGTTGCATTTTCCCCAACACAAGACAAAGCAGTCATCGAATACCCCGACGGATTCAACGTTGTATATGATTTTCAAACCGACAAACAAGTCACACTCCCCCGCCATTGGGAAGATTTTCAATTCGCAAAAAACGGACAAAAAATTTCTGCAAAATCAAAAGGAATTCATCGCTCACAAAATTGGTTGCTCACCGTAAATCCAGATGGATCAAATGCACACGGCATCGAACCACTCGGAGACAACGCAAACAAAGTTATTCCAGCATGGAACCCAGGCGGACAAGTTGTAGCATTCTCAAAAACAGGAGATCCAGTCGGCGGCGAAGCAAACGAAATCTATCTCATCGGACAAAACAACGAAAATTACAAATCACTCATTGTTGATGGATATGGATTTGAACCACAATGGTCAGAGACAGGAGACTCATTAATGTATTCAACATACTCACAATTCAACGATTACAAACCACTTATTTGGGTTGTGAATGCGGATGGTGCAAACGTCGGAGCAAATCGACGCGAACTCGGCGTATCAACATGGGCACACAAATGCACATTTGATTCACAAACATCAATTATCTGCGCAGTACCAAATGAGCTTCCAGAAGGAGCAGGTTATGCACCAGACGTCGCAGACAACACACCAGACACTTTCTACAAAATCGATACAAACTCTGGACTCAAAACACAACTTGCTATTCCAGACGATGCAGTCAACGCATCAAACCTACAAATCACACCAAACGGCCAATATCTATTCTACGAAAACAACTTCAGTGGATCAGTTGAAAAAATCAGATTGAAATGATCAGAACAATCACAAGCAAAAAAAACATAATCCTGACAATTTTTTTGGCAGGATTTCTTCTCATATCATTTAATCTCACATCAACAGCACAAGCTGCCGGTAAGCTAATACAGAAAGAGCAATCCATATCAGGATCTACATTTCGAGAATATAACACCACATGCGAACACGCCAAAAGCACAAGTAAGACTACAGCAAAGAGCAAAAAGCTCTATATCAAAAAAAAGCGCGGTATTGTGATTCCTGATGGAGTCTCTGGATCTGTAAACACAATATACATATACTTCCACGGTCTGACACAACACTCCAACATTCAATCGTGTAAAGATCATAAAATTTGTGAAAATGCAAAAGTACTCAAAGACAACGGCGTCAATGCAGTATACATACTGGCTCCAAACGTAAACGACGGAAACATTGCAGCAAAACCTGGATTTAAAGAATCGGAATTCAACTGTCTTCTGACCGAAGCAAAAGAAGTATTAAAAAACGAACTCGGAATCAATGCAGACAGCAGTTCTGTCAATCTGGTTTCTCATAGCGGAGGGAGCGAATTCATTCTTGGTTACATGAAATCAAAAACGGTCAACAAGGCAATTCTTCTTGATTCATGTTACGGCAATTCTTGTAAAAAAATTGCGAACCAGAGTAGCATCTACCAAGCATTTTTTTATGGTCAAGAAAAAGGATCAAAAAAAGAAGGCATTAACGCAAAAAAAGGCTATGACACAAATCCAAAAAAATCAAAACTCACATTAACCCCAAATAGTCACTATGATGTTTTAAAAAAATGTTTTGCAGATCATGTGTTAGATGATAAGTGTGGTGGTTGGGCAAAATCTGTTACACAACCAACAGACAAACCACAAGAAGCACCCAAGTCATCAGGCGGCGCAGGATTATGTCATTGTATCAACGGAGAAGCCCCACCAAAACTCGAAACGTGCTACGAAGTAAAAAGTGACACAGAATGTAAAACAAAAGAAACAGGAACCACAAACCTTGCATGTTATTTAGCATCAGGTCAATCTGGAAAATGTGATGAACCAAAAAATACCAGTTTTCTAACAACGAACGGAGATTGCACATGCACAATCCCAGGCAAAACAACAAAAACAAGCACAAATCACGATCCTACACAATGTGCAGTTCTACAAGTAAACGCAAAAAAAGCTAATCCGACAGTCAAAGATGAGGTAAAATGCACATGGGCACTCAAAGCAGCAGGAACAGCCGGAAAACCCAAAACCCCCGGACCAGCACCCATCACAGCCCCAACACTACACGTACCACTCCCCGGCCTCAACTTTACGAAATCAATCACACAAGAACAGCACGGAGACCCGATCACCATCCCCTGGCTTGCTGAATACGCTACTGCTGCATATCAGTACTTTACTGGCGTTGGAATCATAGTCGCAATTATCATAATAATGATCGGAGGTATTCAGTGGATGACCGCTGCAAATTCAGGCCGACTCGGAAAAGCACAAGAAAAAATCAGAAACGCAACTATGGGACTCATGTTACTTGTCGGCTCATACCTCATCTTGTTCACTATTAATCCAAACATTCTCTCATTCAAAGCACTTGAGCTACTAACTGCAGTTCCAGACCCTATCCATTTTGATGATGAAGATGAGGGTGTGTATCCAGCAAGCGATTACCAACCCAGCTCCACCGCATCAGCAGTTAGCGCAAAAAAAGCATTTTCAGGATTTAATCCAGTACTTACAGGAGCGCCCTGCTCATCAGAAAGAGCAATAAGCCTCGCAAGCCAATTTAATGCACGTGGAGGAAAAAAGGATGGAAACAACCGCATTTGTATGGGACCTTGTCATTGTGCGTGGTCAGCAACACGTTTTATGAACTACATAGGTTGCGGAAACACATTAAGCTCATGGGCTGCAGGAGGAACAGTAGCAATGATTCCAAAAGGATGGTCAACCATTTATCTTAAAGATCCAGGACTCGATTACAAAAACTTACCAATCGGATTTATTTACAAACTATCTGGTCACATTGAAGTTTCTCTCGGTAAAGGAAAAATTTGGGGTTCTGGTGGTGGCGCAGCAAATGTATCAAAATGGTTTCCTGGATGTTCAGGCTATGCATACGATACCGCCATAACTGACGCAGAAAATCAAAAAGCTTTTAACGCGTGTGGCAAATGCGGACTTATTAAAGGACATGAACCATGGTCAAAAGCTTACGCAGGCACAAAAGTAAAAGATGCAGCAAATAAAAAACTAGATAGATGTAGCGGAAATCAAGTATGGCAAATGAGGGATCATAAGGCATTACAAAAATTTGACTTCCTTGTCTACCCATCAAGTAAAAATTCAGAGCCAATCGGATGTTGCGAAATTACAAAAGTTTGGAGAGCGATTACACCAGAAAAACTATGTACCATACTAACAAAATACAAAATAAAAAAATTGAAACCAAAAGGAGTGCATGTAAAAGGCAGATGGACCGAAGGAGTAGTAGATGAAAGTGTATGTGGCGTAAACAAAACCTCAAGTGGAAAATTCTTGACACTCCCAGGCACATAAGCCTCATGGTATAATAAAATACATGTATAAACATACGGTGTACAAAAATCAATTCATGGTCGCAGCAATTGCATTGATGTGTATATTTGTATTCATTCCACTACAAAAAACACAGGCAATCGAACTCGGAAAATGCTCATGTACCACAACAGGGACAAAAGGCGGAAAAGCAGTTAAAGATCCAGTCAAAGAATTAACAAACAATGACTGTCAAAATCTACAAAAACCTTCAAGTAAATTCTTTGAAAAAAAATGTACATGGGTTGCCAATCCCCCAACAAGCAACGGAAACTGTCACTGTATCATTGGCGAACAACCACCAAAACAAGGAGCGTGTTTTGAAAATGTAGATTATACAACATGCAAATCAAAAGAAGATACAGACACCAAAGCATGTTATTTAGCAGTAGGACAAACAGGCAAATGCACCAGCACAACAAATAAAGAATTTACACAAAAACAAGGTGACTGTGCGTGCACTGTGCCAGGCAAAGAAATTACACCAACACCAAACCACAGCCCAACACAATGCGCAGGGTTACAAGCAAATTTCAAAAAAGAAAATCCCACCGTAAAAGACAAAATAAAATGCGCGTGGGCACCAAAAGCAGCAGGAACATCCGGCAAACCACTAGATAAGATTCCCCCAGCACCCATCGCCACACCAAAACTACACATACCTATTCCGGGATTGCAATTTTCAAAAGTAACCGCAGACGAAGATGACAAAGGTGTTGATATCCCATGGTTGGCAGAATACGCAACAGCTGCATATAATTATCTCATAGGGGTCGGAATCATCATCGCCATTATCATCATGATGATTGGAGGAATTCAATGGATGACTGCAGGCGGATCTGGCCGAGTTGAACAAGCAAAAGAAAAAATAAATCGAGCAACATTCGGGCTCGCACTGTTATTGGGTTCGTATTTCATATTAACAATCATCAATCCAGAAATCTTGTCGCTACAAGTCCTAGATATTATAGTAGTCGACAGAGAAGAAGCAGAAATGCAAGCTGAATTTAATTCTCGTGGTTCATCAGCAGGTGTTGTTGGAGGAACGGCCGAAAGTTCAGGAAGCAACAAACCAAGTGTTGTTGGTGGTGCGAAAATGAATTCAGGACCTCGAAATAAAGTTCAAAATGACAGGCCGCCAAAAGCAGTGTTACAAAACCTCAAAGATACATCGTATTGTAAGGTGAAAAATCCATCAAAGGTAAAAGACAAGCCACCAGGCGTCAAAATGAATTATGATTATTACGGAAGTTTGGATTGCAACAATAGTAAAAATTTTCGCAAAAAGAAAAATATTGTATTGATAATTTTGCACAACGGAAGAAGTACAGCAACACATGCAAATTCACAAAAAAATTGGTCAAAAAGTTTCGGTAAAGAAGTATACTATCCGGTATATAAACAAATCGTAGATTGGAGATCTGCAAGATACGGATCTGGATTCCCTGCATCAAGTCACTTTACCGTAGGGCGAGACGGTACAGTATACCAAACTGCGGACGTTTTGCTCGAAACTTATCACGCAAAAAAATTCAACTCCCAATCAATCGGGATCGATCTCATTTTCAAAAAAGAAGGAGGTAAATGGGTAACACGCACTAATAAAAAAACGGGCAAGAAAGTAAAAAAACTCATCAATTATGACGTTACATGGACTGATGCTCAATATAAGGCGGTGGGCAGATTGGTAAAATACCTAGGAACTACCTATGGCATCCCTATCAATGACGAGACAGTACGTGGGCATGGGGAATGCCAAGACAGCAGAACTGACGCACAGCACTGGGACTTCGAAAAAATGGGAAAATCCGCAGGAGCAACATTTAACAACAAACTTCACGCAAGAACTCAAAATCCGAGATTAACAAGCAACTTCAGTCAAAAATTTAGCGCATCGTGTAAAAAAGTTCCATAACATGAATACGAAAGTTAAAACAATATTTACATGCACGAACTGTGATGCTCAGTCCCAACGATGGGCTGGGCAGGAAAACTTGTTTGCAGCAAAGCATCATGAGTACCAAGGTTAAAACAATATTTACATGCACGAACTGTGATGCTCAGTCCCAGAAGTGGAGTGGACAATGCTTTGAGTGCTCAAAATGGGGAACGATGATTGAGGAGACTCCAGCTATCTTAGGTACACAAAAAAAAGTAACCGGCTCCCCCGCGAAAACACAATCACTCACAAACATAGACACACAAAAAGTTTCTCGAATTAAAACAAATATCGAAGAAATGGATCGCGTATTAGGCGGCGGAATTGTACCAGGATCAATCATGTTATTAGCGGGAGAACCAGGAATTGGAAAATCAACTCTTATTTTGCAAGTTGCCAACAAACTAGCCACAAAACAATCGTCGGTGTTATATATTTCCGGCGAAGAATCGGGCTCACAAGTAGCAAGACGATCCAACAGACTCGGCATTACAAACGAACACATTTTGTATTCGGAAGAAACACTCGCTGAAAACATCGCCGCTACAATCGAAAAGGAGAAACCAGCCTGCGCAATCATCGATTCAATCCAAACAATCCAATCCCCTGTTTCTGATGCAGCACCAGGAAGCATTTCACAAGTTCGTGCAGCCGCAGCAATCATCACAACATCAGCGAAAAAAAATAACATTCCCGTATTTTTAATTGGTCATGTAAACAAAGAAGGAGGAGTTGCAGGACCAAAAACTCTCGAACATCTGATCGATGCATTATTTTTAATTGAAGGAGAGCGTTCTGGGGAAACACGGATCTTGCGAGCCTTAAAAAACCGATTCGGCCCCGTAGATGAAATTGGCATGTTCAGCATGAGTGAAGAAGGTATGCAACAAGTCACCAATCCATCAGAATTATTATTGGAAGAGCGACCAGAAGCTTCTTCAGGATCAGTTGTCACAAGCATTATCGAAGGTACACGACCAATCCTGGTAGAAGTCCAAGCACTTGTCACAAATACACAATTCGGATTTCCACAACGCAGAGCTTCAGGATTTGATTTGAATCGCTTACAAATCATCATCGCAATTTTATCAAAACGAATGAAACTTCCGCTCGATAGCTACGATGTGTTTGTGAACGTTTCTGGCGGCATGAAAATAAAAGAACGCGCCGCAGATGTCGCAGTTGCAACCGCAATCGTCTCCGCACTCAAAGATAAACCAGTTTCAAAAAAAATAATCACCTTTGGTGAAATCGGTCTCGGCGGTGAAATCCGCTCAATCCCCCACTTTGAAAAACGCATCAAAGAAGCCGCCAGATTAGGATTCACTTACGCAATAGTCCCCAAAAAACATTCAAAAATCAAAACAAATCTCTCAATTGTCGAACTCGACAACATCGAATCACTAGTACAAAAACTCACCCAAAAATCTTGACAAAATGCCAAACGCAGGTTATGATATGACAGCTCTATGTGAATTTAGCGCTACGGCGCTCCGAGTGTGGATGGGATAGAAATACCACACTTGCGGAGTAAACTGAACAAGACATCACCAACTCCTCCAGTAATGACTGTGAATTAAACAGCACAGTGCCCGTCAAAGAGACTAAGGAGACGCATGCGATGGTGCAGCACCGCATGCCTGAATGAATATCAGAGTACAGTGCACATGTTGCAAGTGTGCCCAAGGTACATCGTGGTGCTGAGCCACGAAAAAGATATTCAGGGCGAATACCCATCAAGGATAAGCTGGAGTCACATGAGCACGAGCTTTTGCCTGTCACGCATCAGCTCTTTTTTTACTCCATATGAACTTTTTGTCGAAGCACATCCAACTTTCCCCAAATTTCTGTATAGCGAGTAAAGTGGTCGAACGAACCCCTTATCAAAAAATTAACCCAGAAAGGTTGACAAACAGCCCTAAAACAATTAGTATCCCTTCAGATCATTCAGGCGAGGTACTTCATGGAACAACACACCTTCATGTTCATCGCGTGGATTGCAACAGTAATCTGCGTCAGATTCGTCACCATCATCACAGAAAAAAAGCTGGAAGATGCATGGCGACCACAATTCTACGGTTGGCTAGCACTTTTCTTCTACATCTTCGCGACAATATTCGTGATACGAGCAAATCCCGCCGAACAAGCACATCCCGAAATGCTCACCATGAGCCTCATGATAGTCACACTCATGTGTGGCATCAATCATCTCCTGCGCGTATTCTTTGAACCGATGATCCATGCTTTCATCAGCATCAGGCGCCGAAACAAAGAAACCCCCTAGCACCCTAACACCCTTTGGGTGTTTTTTATTCCATATGAACTTTTTGTCGAAGCACATCCAGCTTTGCCCAAATTTCTGGATAGCGCATTTTGTTGGGATCAGATTCAAATAATTTTTTTGCAGAGTTTTGCGCGAGTTCAATTAATTCTACATCTTTCAAACTGGCTAATTTCAAATCCGGAAATCCAGATTGCACCGTTCCATACATATCTCCTGGTCCACGCATTTTCAAATCATGTTGTGCCAAAATAAATCCGTCATCATGTTTTTCAAAAATTCTCAACCGGTAATTCGATTCATCCGATTCTTTTGTCGTAAATAAAAAGCAAAAAGATTGATGTGAAGACCTTCCAATCCTCCCACGAAATTGATGAAGCTGCGCCAGTCCAAATCGTTCTGCACCCTCAATCATCATCACTGTCGCACCCGGCACATCAACACCAACCTCAATCACACTCGTCGCCACCAACACATCAATTTCCCCCACCGCCATCCTTCCCATAATCTCCTCCTTCTCTTTCGATTTCATTTTTCCTGTCAGCATCTCAACTTTGTAATTTGCAAATGGCCCAGAAGATAACCTATCAAAAACACTCTGCACACTCGCTACATCTCCCTCGCCCTGATACCCATGTGGTTCAGGGTCAATCATCGGACACACCACAAAACATTGTCGATCACGATCCAAATGATTTTTGATAAACTTGTATGTCTTTTCTCGATCATCATTGCTCACAATCTTTGTTTGAATCGGCTTTCTTCCTTTTGGTTTTTCCCGAATCACCGAAACATCCAACTCACCATACAATACCAAACTCGCAGATCGCGGAATCGGCGTCGCAGTCATAGATAAAAAATGTGGCATCATATCACCCTTCATTCGATCTTTAATCGCTCGTCTTTGCTTCACTCCAAACCGATGCTGCTCATCAACAATCACCAATCCCAAATCATCAATCTTCAAAGGATCATGCAATAACGCATGTGTTCCAATCAAAATCTTCAATCCTCCATGCTCAAGCAAATTCCCAAACTGTTTTTTTGTTAATGCATCTTCAGATCCATGTATGCGACGAAAACTTCTCGTATACAATCCAATCCCCACCGTCATATCTTTAAATAACTCACTCAACGTTTCAAAATGCTGTCGCGCCAAAATCTCTGTCGGCGCCATCAAAATACTCACGGAATTTTGCAACGCAACATGATACATCAACATTGCCGCAACAACGGTTTTCCCAGAACCAACATCCCCCTGCAACAATCGATTCATCGGATGTCCCTTTTTCAAATCCAATAACATCGCCCATGCAGATTTCTTCTGATCATCTGTTAATTGATACGGCAATCCTCCAACAAAATGCTGCAACAATTTCTCATCAACATCAAACGACGGAGAAGAAAACGCCAACAATTCCTCCCGCGTCAACAAACTTCTCAACTGCAACAAAAACAATTCATCAAACTTCAAGCGCTTCTGCGCCATCCGCAAATGCTTCCAACTTTTCGGCGCGTGAATCGCTCGCAACGCCTCATCAATTCGCATCAAACCAGCACGACTTCGCAACAATTCCGGCAGCCACTCAACAATCTGACATTTCGCCTGCGCCTTAGAAACAAAAAAACGCATCTGCTTATGCGTCAAGCCTTTCGTTAATGCATAACGCGCCACAATACTATTTGCATGCAAGGATTGTTCCTTCACTTTTTCATGCTCGGGCGAGCGCAGCTGCAAACCAAACTGATCCTCATGAACCTTCCCAGAAAAATAAACCTGATCACCAGGTTTCAGAGCTTTTTGAATAAATCGATTACCAAACCACACAATCCGCATCGTCCCAGAATTATCATTCACTAATGCTTCGGTTACTGTCGTCTTCCGACGAAAACTCCGCTTCGCTTGCAACAATTCAATCCGCGCCTTAATCGTCACCACATCCCCAGCCTGAACCTTATCAATCGGAGTAACCGCCCGACGATCCTGATAATCAACAGGATAATAATGCAACAAATCACCCACCGTCTCAACAGACAGCTTCTTAAATTTCCCACCCAGCTTCTTCGCCAAACCAGACAATATTGTAACCGATTCATCACATGACATAGATCTTACTGTATCACATTGACTCAAAACCTGCATTTTCGTATACTTTAGACAGATTCAACGCACTTGGAGATCGCGCCAAATGGGATGAGATGATACCACGCACATATTACAACGAGATAAAATTCGTCAAATGGGATGGAATGTACTGATCTGGAGCAAAATCCGAAGCAAGGTGTACTGAGAGGTACATCGAGTAAGGATTTTGTGAAGATCAGTGCAGTCCGCCCATTTCACGAATTTTAATGCATGGAGAGGTGGCCGAGCGGCTGAAGGCAACAGATTGCTAATCTGTGACCCTCCGGGGTCTCGCTGGTTCGAATCCAGTCCTCTCCGCCATGCACCACGTAGGGTGCATGGCGAGCCGTGAACCCTTGTGGTTCATGGCCGTCATCTTATGTATTACACATACATCCTACAAAGCAAGTACGATGAAAAACTATACATCGGCTACACAAACAACTTAAAAGTTAGATACGCACAACACGAGCGTGGAGAAGTGATATCAACCAAGCATCGTAGACCGTTAGAATTAATTTTCTATGAGGCTTTCAAGAACAGACGAGATGCCGAACGCAGAAAAAGATACTTCAAAACGCAAAAAGGGAAATCGTCATTAAAACAAATTATTCGATTTTCAAAAAAATAAATATGGAGGAAGCACCATCAACAATCAAAAACAAATTGTTCGAGTTCACATACCCGTCATTTGAAAAACATCGTCGGGGAACAATGTGGTATATCGGAGCACTCATCGTAACTGCACTGCTCATCATGTATGCTCTCTCAACAGCAAACTTCTTGTTTGCACTCTTGCTTGTTTTATTCGCATTTGTTATCTTCGTTCACGATCTCCGCGAACCTGTCGATCATACATGCGTCATCACTGATGCTGGTGTATATATGGATAAACAATTTTATCCATACTCAAAATTCACAGGATTCTGGCTGGCATACGAACCACCTGAAGTAAAAATATTATACCTCTCAACTGATGGTATCATCCGTTCGCACTATGGAATTCCTATGGGCGATGTCGATCCTATCGAATTACGTCGCTGGTTACGACGTGTCGTCCTAGAAGATCTCGAACGCGACGACGAACCAATGTCAGAACAGATCGCAAGGATCCTAAAAATCTAAAAAACAAGAAAACAAAAAATCGAAAGATTCCTGCAATCTTTAATTTGCCCTAACCCCTGTAGTTTAATGGATAAAACGGCGGCTTGCGGAGCCATTGATCTGGAATCCAGTTGCTAATATGTTGCTTGCAGATGTAGTGCATGTTTTGAGATAAAATCATTTTACTGGCGACGAAGCGATACAATCGTATCGTTGAGAAGCTATAAAATTATTTTAACCAAAACAGGCGCTGCAGATGTAAGTAAGATATTCGCAATTGGGTTCCTCGTTCGATTCTTGGTGTTATAAATCAAAACTAAATACGCCCCTGTAGTTTAATGGATAAAACGGTGGCTTGCGGAGCCATTGATCTAAGTTCGATTCTTGGTGGGGGCATACCGAAGGACTTGTGTCCTTCTGATTGGATATTTTGTATTCAGTCAGTAGAACACAAGGAGATCATTCAAGTGGAATGGAACCTAGTAATAGCATCGCTTCTCGGCGGAATCATAGGAAATATAATATTCAGTAAATACCGCTATAAAGCCGTGTACATACTTGTATGTTGTGGCTTACTCCTAGGCGGCCTACTGATCATTTTTTCTCAAGCAAAAACAATGATCCTCTCTGGAATAATAATCGTGATGACTTGCACCTTCCTCGGAATTATATCACTCGTCGCACAACGATACATCAAAAGAATATCAAAGAACAATCAACCCCGCGCAAACACAACCGCCGACACATAATCACACCCGGCCGCCCTCAACACGTCCGCACAAGAAGAAAGTGTCGCACAACTCGTAGCAACATCATCCACCAACACCACCCTACGGGGCGGTTTTTTTATTACTGAAAATGCATCCACGACATTCTCACGACGAGCCTCCCCCACCATATCAACCTGCCGTGCAGTCGCACGAGACCGAACCAATAATTGTTCACACGTTACCCCCAACATATCCGCAACAATGTTCCCCATCAATTCTGCCTGATTAAACCCACGTGATGCAAATCTTTTCTTATGCAACGGAACAGGCACCACCACAACCTCATCAGAAACATCCGGAACAAATCGCACAATCGATTCACACATCTTTCCCATCTTCTCACCCATCAACTCAATATATTGATATTTACACAACCGAACCATGTGCTGGGCAACAGGCTTTGCATAACTGACAACTGCAACAACATTATCCAAACTCGACTCACACCCTGCATGCACATCGCCCCCAGGCGACGGTCGATCACAATCCGGACACAAAAAAACACCACTTACATCAATGGTGTCAATACATTTTTCACACAAAACAAAACCCTCATCACCACACACAGAACAAAACTGCGGAAGTATTCGATCCAAAATTACATCAATCATTAAAAAGTTTTATCTGACCATGTCGCACGACTCACCAACCATCCACTCTCAAACTCTGTCATCTCAATAAATGCCCGCTGTCGATACTCCCTCTCAACTCCATCATTTCGCTCAACACGCACTGCCAAAACCTCTAACTCTGCATAACTAACATCTCGTTCAACAAATTTTGCAGACATAGCAGATGAAACAATTTGATGAGGCTTATCGTTATCTGATTGTAATTCCAATTTCAAACCATTCAAATAATCAAACACCTCAAGAGTTCCAAAATGCGCAGCATCATCAAAATTTTCAAAATCATTATCCAACGAATAACTTCCCCACAACTCCACAAACACACGCGCAATCTGTTTGATCTGCTCACCTTCCGGATCATCAATCACAATTTCCTCTTCAGACTCATTCTCAAGCGCAGGAACTTCTTCCGGCACAACCGTATCCTCAACTGAAACTTCTACATCCTCAACTTCTGGAAATTCCTCAAAATCGTCCGAGCGATCCTTCGAGCCAAAATAAAATACTGCAACCAAAACAGCAATGACGAGAACTAATACTCCTATAACAAGAGGAAGTTTTTTGTGTACAAACATAATACTAAACAAAGTTTAGAAATTCCAATCACCAAATAACAATTTTCAAACAAAACTCAAATACTAATTTTCAAATCTCAAACGCCTTGTTTTTAGAGTTTAGAATTTGTTTGTAAATTGTCATTTGGTCATTGATAATTAAATCTATGCCTCTTTCTCTTCTTTTGCAGCTCTTTGCTTCAATAATGCCTTCGGATCAGTCGTCACCAATTGTGTTTCCTGAAATGACGCCGCTACGTAAATCGAAGCATGTTTTGATCCTGCAAAAAAGATACCATATCCTGGCTTTGCTTCCAATAACAAATGTTTTTCAGAATCCGTTAACAAGAATGTCTTTTGAATTACATCAATCGCAGCTGGAGATTGTTTCAACAACAACTGCAAAGCCGAGTTATTCACAATCGCCTGTCCATACGGACTGCGCAAAAAATCATTCACATCCTGCGTAATCGTCGTCACACCCAAGAAATACTTACGACCACGTTTCACAAGCGCAAACAAAAACTTCGCACTATCCTCAAACTGCATAATCCACCACGCCTCATCAACAACCAAAATGCGCTGCTTCTTCTCACTTCGCACAACATTCCAAATGTACGCCATCAACAAATACACAGCCATCGGACGCAACTCATCTTCCAAATCCCGAACACTAAAAACAACTAAATTATTATTTGTCTGCACAGTTGTTGGCGAGTTAAACAAACCAGAAAACGTCCCTTCAGTATATTTCTTCAACTTAATAATAATATTTTTCGTACCCTCCATCCCCTCCAAAATATCCAAGAAATCCGCCATGATCGGAGACTCAACCTTAGAAAAATCAGAGTCAGGCGTGATATCTTTCTTTGCGTATGTTTCCAACAACGCCCGATCAAGCAATGAATCTTCAGCCGGAGTAACCTCAACCAAAACCAATCGCAGCAAACCTTTCACAATCGTAACCGCTGATCGAATCAAATCCTCACCTTCAGTCTGCCCTTCCATTGGCCGCGGTAAATCAAACGGATTAACTTTATTTTTACTCGACAACGAAATATTAATGTACGTTCCACCAACCGCATCTGAAACCGCTTTATATTCCATTTCAGGATCAATCACAATTACTTCAGATCCCAACATCAACAAACGTAAAATCTCTAACTTAATCGCAAATGATTTCCCAGCACCAGAAGTCGCAAACACAACCATGTGCCCATTTTGCAAACTAAATCGATCAAAAATAATTAAACTTCTATTATGATTATTGATACCATACAAAACTCCAGAACTCGATGTTAAATCCGCACTCATGAAAGGAAATGAAGTTGCACATGGTGAACTCGACAAATTAAATGTAATCATCAACTCATCCAATCCAAGCGGCACAGTCGAATTAAACCCGGCCTCTGCCTGATAAAACACCTTTTTCGTATACACCAACTTACTACTAAACATTCCCTCCAACTCATCAGTCAACTGATCCAACTCCTTCAAACTCTTCGCATAATAACTCACATACAATGCAAACTGAAAAAAATGCTCAATCCCCTGCGTAAGATCATCTCGCAATTTTTCAATATCTTGCAAAGCAGCCTCACGCAAAGGATCCCGCGGCGCACCACTTTGTGCATCTGCCATCAACTGCGCCTGCACCTCACCAACCTTTTTCTGTAACTGTTTCAAAATAATCGGAGCTGGAATGGGATAAAAAAACATACTCACATCAACTGTTTTGTTGATGTTCATAATCGGCCCAAACCACCCAACAGCCAAATATCGTGGATACGTCATCACAAACATGGTACGCACAAACGTATCACCCAATCGCAAATACGATGATTCTATTTTCATCGCTTGCGGCGCAATCACATCATGAATACTCACCACACCGCGTCGATACACGCGCTCCTCCTGCAAAGCCGAAAGATTATACTTCGCCTCCTTAGCTTCCGCAGAAACCTTTTGCTTCACTTTTGCTTTTGGTGCGTTAAGATTAAATGCCATATGTTATCCGTCGATTTGTATTTTGTTTATGTCTTCAAGGTGTTCCGTAGCAGCCACATCCGGATTATACGTATCATAATAAAGTTCAATTAAAGACTGTGTATCTAATTGCGTAATCTCCAATCCCATCTGATACAACCCCGAAGAAATACGCTGAGTTAACAAATCCAAATCATACTTTCGTTTCTGAAATTCTTTTTCCTTCAATTTAATCGTCGCACCTGGAGCCCACAATTCTGAAAAACGTTTAAAAAATCCTTTTTGTTTATTTGTGAGAGGATTATATGGAACAACCACAAAATATCGACGCTCCATAATATCCTGTAAATCAATCAACTGCGTGATAAAATCTCGATACTCTGCAGTCTGACTTTTCATCAAATCAGTTGTATGCTCCTTTTCTTTCTCAACTAACATCTGCAAATATGGATCAACATTCAACTTTCGAGATTGAATCACAAACTGCACAGGCGATTCCAACGCATTCAAAAATTGCACATATGCAGCAATAATCGCATCCTGCTCATCAACTCCTTTTAAGAAAAAATTGATACTTGAAACCATCAAAACACGACGAAGCGTTCCGTCTTTCATAACCACAACTCCATCACGAATTTCAGAAATATCCAAAAAACGTTTGGTTGCAGCAGCACGCTGTTTCACCGATTTTGTTCTGACCTCTTTGCGAGCTTCGTGTTGTTCGTCGATGGGCATATTATTTTTTCTTCTCAAATTTCATTGGTTCAAGTACTTTCTGATCGTCCGGAGAAAACGCTCCCCCAGTATTCACAATCAAAGACAGCTTCGCCAAACGAGATTCAGTAGGCCTCACACGCGCCAACGCCGCTTCCGGTAATTCCGGCGCCTTCATACTCATAAAAACTTTCAACTCCTTTTTCGTATATTCCTTACTCCACACACGCACATTCGGACGTTTCAAATTCTGCAAGTAATTCAATACAAAATACTGAAATGGCAATCCATTCACTTTATAAAATGCAAATAAGGCAGCCAAACCAAACTCAAACAATGACAATGGAATCGAATACCACAATGTTAACAACTTAAAATTAATCGCAATCAACAAAGCCGTACCCAACAAAATCACAAACTGTCGCATCGTAATAGGCCCAATAATTTTGGGCTCAACAGTTAAAAATTGTGGCACGACATATTGCTGCGGCATACATGAGAATAATGAATTATGAAATATGAATAATGACGTAGGCGGAAATTGAGCTAAGCTCAATAATATAAATGTCGCTCCACGACACATACCCATGCTTCATAATTCATTATTCATGATTCTTTTACATTATAACAGATAAAAGATATTTTATCCTCTTAATCTCGATGACAAATCAGTTAACGCCTCAACCTCCGCAACCTCCAACACCAACATCCCTGACTCCTTTCGCTTTGCAATCACATCTGTTAATGGCATATTCCCCACAATACTCTGCTGCAATTGCTCCTTATAAATCTTCATCACTTCAGAATGCTTCCACGCTGCAGCTCCTTTTTTCATCATCACAAACGACTCATGACCTAACAATCGAATCTTCCCCTCAACTTTCAGCGCAGCTTCAACCGGATCTGCATGCAATCGATGAAAATCCTCCAACGTATATGATTTCAATTCAGAAACAGGATTTATCAATTTCGGCGGAGCTTTCACGTCATGCATCGCAGGCTTAGAAGATTTCAATCCATCCGCAACATGCGGCTGACGTTTTTTCGCAGGCTTTTTCTTCACCACAGTCCGCACATCCGCCGACGTACCTTTATGCGCCACCTTCTCCACCACCGCAGGTTTACTATGAAATAATTTTGCTCGACGATCTTGCAAATACGCCATCTTCTTCTCACGCTCCCTATCTTCCCACGCACCCGTTAATTCATCATTCGCTGCTTCCAACAAATGCAAAAATTTCTGCGCCTCATCAACCTTCATACCCAAACCTCCTTGCTCCACCGGCTTCATCACCGCATCTCGTGTTTCATATGGCCCACGCGTATCCTTCAAACGAGACATCACAATACTCTGAAATTGTTTCTCTATTTTTGGTTCTTTATATGAAATCCCAGATTTCGCGATTGTTTCCTTCACCTTTTCCATCAATTCCTTCTGCGTATCATGTTGAACAGGTTTTGATTTCACTACTGCTGCAGCATGCTTTACCTGTCCAACCTCCTCATCTGTCAACATATCCCCTGCACCAACAGAAACAGTTTTCACAGTCTCCGAATTCGCCGCAATCGCAACATCACCAACCTGACGTTTTTTCTTCACAATCTGCGGCTGTTTTCCAACCACAACTTTTTCCTTTGCAACCTTCTTAACAACTTTTTTCTTTGGCACTTTCGGAGCAGCAGGTTTTGAGATTTTTTCAGGAGATAACGCAGCCTTCAACTTCGCAGCCCCCCGCGCATCCGCACCCTTCAATTGACTCTTACTTTTTACAACAGGTTTTTCTTCAACAACTTCATTCTCTTTGTGTTCCTCCAACCATTTCGCAACATCATCTTCCCTCTTTTCAACTGCAGCAGCTTCCGCAACATCCTCCTTCTTCGTTTTCTCAAGACTTACACGATTCTCATACTTCACCAACTCCTGCATAATCTTCTGACCAGTTTCTGTGTCCAATCCCATCCCACCAGCCTTCGTACTCTTTGACATCGAACGTGATGTACGCAGCACATCATATTGACCCTTAAAAAAAAGTCCAACAATATGATCAAAACGACGATTCATCCGCTTATCATCAAAAGAAACTTCCACCACCTTTTTAATGGCCTCAACAATCTCATGTATACTTAATTTGTTATTCTCAAATGCAACATTAATATCTTTCTCATACGGAAATATCAAACCAACATAAAAATCCTCTTCGATATTCAAACGCTTCTCATCCGTAACGGAATCCTCACCAAATATATCAAACAATCGATCTGAAATATTATCAATAGAAACAGTTCCATCAAACAATTCTTGCGCAAGTGAATAGAGAGAGGCCTTATGCGCCTCCAAAGAATGATTCGCGATAAAGGTTTCAAAATCCTTCATCTGTTGTTCATTCCCAAAATCCATACTATACAAACTAACCTAATTCATCATTCAAACGATCAAACTCATCCTTAATACGTTTAAGTTCAGCAAGGTCTGCAGCATTATCTCGCCCAGCAACACGATTAGCCTGAAGCTTACCAGCCATGATGGCCAAATCACGCTTCAATTGAGCAACTTCTCCGAGCCTTGCCACAGGAACCTTGCTTTCCTTACTCGCACCATGCAAATGATCCATTGCTTTGGCCAAAGCCGCACGATAATCTCGAATAGCTGCAGCTTGATCAGATTCAGTTGCTGCTGAATTAGCCCTTGTTGCAGCACTCTTAACCGCAGGCGCACTGACAGATAACTTCTTACGCGCTCCTGTTCGCATTTTTCGACCCAATCTACTTGAAGCACCTGATACCGCACCTTGTCTTCTTTGTGCATTGAAAACAACTTCTTTCAATTCCTTCTGCAAAGCAGCAATTCGCTTCATAGCAGTTTCTTCTTCAGCAGCCGTAGCTGTGGCTGGTAATGCAGCGCGTGCATCAACAGCCTCCTTCAGCGACTTAATTGCAGCAGATAACGTACTGCCTCCAACAGCCTCTTCATTAGTCATGGTTGAACCATCTTTATTTGTGGCCTTTGTAGAATGCCCGGTTCCATCAAGCCCTCGAAACCTATCCTCAATATTAGTAAGTTCAGTGCTCATCTTCGTTGAAGCATCAGCAAAATTTCCAGCTGCAATATCTGCATCTGCATCACTCGTGATAACAGAAGCTGAAGCATCAAACAAACTACGCTCACTACTACTCATTGAGGCAACACCACGAGAAACCGCGACATCTTGCGCTGGAATCGCTCCATCTACTTTTCGTTGTTCTGTCAATGAGGCAGCAGACAGGCCAGATGATTGTTTAGCAACTGATGAACCTTGACGAGCACGAAGCTTAGAAGCTGTGTCAGCATATTCAGCAACAGTCTGTTCTTTTCGCACAATATCTCCCTTTGCATTCTTTTTCTCCGTAACACGGGCTGAAACCAACCTATAATCACCAACACCACCTCCACCACCCGCATTATCATACGTTGCACCAGCCAAGCCATTCAATGACTCAAATTTAGCTTTCAATTTTGCCAGCTGTGCAACCTGATCCGGATTAGCCATATCTGAATTATTCTTCATGGCAAGCATAAACGAATCATTGACAGACTGCTTTTGAGAAGCTGAATATTTCGCAAATTGATCCGGAGGAATAGCCTCCAACACATCCATTGCATGAGGATCAGCCATCTTCACCTCACCAGAACTCGAACGAGCCAACTTAACTCTTGAGGGCAAATTCTTAATAATATCTTTATCACCATTTGCAAATTTTTCACTAATTACTTCCGCAGCAGTCTGACCCGGTTTAATATCAAGCACCTGACCACCAGACTTTTTAATTTCAGCTTTAAATTTAATTCCAAATTCTTTATTCCCTCCAATAGCATCATCAACTTCATGTAATTTATCATTATAATATCCGCCTGAAGCCAACTCCAACTTAATAGCTTGCTGCTCAAGAGAACCTTCAGGAGCATTATTCAAAGCCTGAATCTTATCAGCCTGATTGAGACCCTTCACATTCTCACGTTCATCATTCACTAACGATGCTTCAAGTTTTGCAGCACCTCTGGTATCTCCCAAAGCTTTACGAGATTGCAACTCGGCATATTTCTGATTGGAAGACAGACGCTCTTCCTTAATAGCTTTTTTTGCTTTCGCACGCCCAGCATACGTTTGCCCACCAGTAAACGGTATTCTGGTATTCGCCGCTTTCTCTTTTGTTTTTTGGTACCCCTTTTTAACTAACAGCTTTGCGCCACCCTTAACCGCACCCAACCCCTTCCCCGCAATCGCACCACCAACAACACCACCCATCTCCGAAGTGATCTTCAATCCCAACAACAACATGATTACAGAAATCATGAATGTCGTGAGTGTGTCTTCATTCAAAATCGTAATTCCAGATTGTTTGCCAACATTCTGCCCAGCAGCCAACTCACCCTGCTGTGCCGCTCGAACAGCCGCAGCATCCGCCATAACCTCTGTACCCAAAGAACCATTAGAAACTCCAGCCGTGATCAGCGTCAGCCATAAAAAGAATGCCAGAAGCGGCCCTGCAATAATTGTTGAAATTAAATATTCCCACCATTGTCCATAAAATTTCTGTCCTCGAGTTGGCATCAACTTCAATGCAAATGCGAGCGGTGAAAAAATCAACAAAATCCATAGCATCGCAATACGAGCAATCAGATACGCCAAGAAAACCAACATCACCACCAACACAATCGCAGATAACACAAGAGCCATCAACAAAGCTAATACCAAATTAGTTCCATAATTGGCAGCCGATCCCCCTGTTGAAGCCTGCAGCCACTTCGTCATTCCAAAAGCTTTCAAGAAATTTCCACCCGCACTATTTTGAAACGCTGCAACAAACGAGAGCATCACAACCTGACCAATATCGATAATCAACAACGTAATCATCTTTGAAAAATTGATCACAATCGCGATGATCACAAACTTTGGCAAACTCTTATAATCACCCAACAAATCTCCACGATTCAAAAGCGTTCCAAAAGCCATCATCAACATCAACGCTACCAAAAACATGTTGGTGATATCTCGAATCAAAATCCATCCAATCGATACCGCTGTTGCATGCGCATAATCGTTATACATCGCTACAGCAACCACACCATTCATCGCCCACAACATAATCTGCGAAATGATGTTCATGAGCCACTGAATCAAGTTCCCCAAAATCATCTGCAAAATATTTGTGATACTCATCCCAGCATGAACAAAAGACGGCAGAAAAAATACAAAAAGCAACGCCGCTCCAATCGCAAGAAACGCGATCTGACGCCGCGTTATGTTACAAAATTTCGATCTGATCCATTGCATAGAAAAATGCTGTGGATGGACAATTTATTGCCTCCAAATTTATAAGGGTGTGTCGTACCTAGGCTTTCAATTACAAACGTTCAGATTACAGAATCATATGGAATAAAAATTTTGGAGCTTTAGCAAAAGCTAAGGCAAAAAATTTTTAGGTCATATGAGCTGGAATATGAACGTTTTAATGAAAGTCCTATGGTACGCCATACCCTTAAATTATAGCACAAAAAAAACCGGCGCGCAGCCGCTTTTTGATATCAAATGTTAATAAAAACAATTACAAACTTCTCCACTCCTTTGCACATGAAGAAAAAGAATCCGAAGAAATCGCATCTCTCACTTCAGACATACATTGCTCCATAAAAAACAAGTTATGATACGTTGCAATTCGCGCACCCAATAATTCATCTGTCTTAAACAAATGATGCAAATATGCGCGAGAAACAGGCGGTTCATGAGCCGTCCCCTTACAATATCGACACTGACACCAATCACACATCGGCGACAGATCTTCAACATGCGGCGACTTTGGAAGCGAAATCCGAAACTTTCCCTGAACTCCCTGCGCCCTCACAAAAACCCCACCATTACGCGCCATCCGCGTCGGCACAACACAATCAAACATATCAATTCCCTGCTCCACCACATCCAAAATATCCAAAGGCGATGCACCAACACCCATCGTATAACGAGGTTTATCCACAGGTAATTTCCCATCCAACCACTTCAAAATCTCCACCGTTTTATCCATATAATATCCAATCGATTCTCCACCAATCGCAATCCCATCAAAATTCATCGAAGTAATCACATCTGCACTTTCCTCTCGCAACTTCTGATTATATCCCCCTTGAATAATCCCAAACAAAAATTGTTTCCATTGATGAGGTCCAGGAGTTTTCATCTGCTCAATACATTGTTGAGCCCAGCGATGAGTTTTTTCCATAGCTGCACGCGCTTCAATTTCACTCGCATCATCTGCAGTACACTGATCAAATGCCATGATAATATCCGCACCCAATTTCTGCTGAATAACAATCGCCTCCTCCGGAGTAAATCTATGCTGCGATCCATCGATATGAGATTTAAATGTCACACCCTCATCATCAATGTTCACTAACCCAGATTTCTGCGCTAATGAAAAAACCTGAAAACCACCCGAGTCAGTAAGAATCGGCTTATCCCAACCTTGAAATGTGTGCACACCACCTAACTTCGCCACTCGATCCTCCCCCGGACGCAAATGCAAATGATACGTATTATTCAAAATAATATCCGAACCAATTGAATGTAAATCCGCGATATCCAACGTTTTCACAGCTGCCTGCGTTCCAACCGGCATAAACGCAGGTGTATGAATATCACCATGATCTGTATGGATAATCCCCGTCCGAGCTTTTCCATCTTGATGTGTTACCTCAAAAAAAGACATATGCAAAAACCTACCACACACGTTAAATTTGAGCAATAAAAAAAGACCTGGCTAAAACCAGGTCAATGTGGAACAAAAACGTCAGAGAATCTCACTCGCATCTTCGTCCGGCTCATTGGCCAACTGCTTCCATTTACTGTTGGCGGAACTTTGTCGCCAGCGACTGAACCCAGAAAACGTACCATCAACCGAGAAAAAAATAATCATGATGACTGCGAGAATAATCGGAATGATTACCTCCAACATCAAGAAAATCTCCAAAGCCGTCTCAAACATGATCGTATCCTTTTGTATCTGGAATGAACTATCGAACACTCCAAAATAACACAATAAAAACCTTTTGTCAAGGTTACAGAATCAACATTGCATCACCAAACGAATAAAATCGATATTTTTCTGTAACCGCATGCTCATATGCTTTCTTCATCAAATCCTGTCCACCAAACGCAGAAACCAAAACAAGTAAGGTAGATTTCGGCAAATGAAAATTCGTCATTAAACCATCAATCACATTAAATTCAAAACCCGGCTTGATAAACAAATTCACATCACCCTCATACGGAACAAGTGCACCCATCTTCTGATACACACCTTCCAAAACCCGCACCGTCGTTGTCCCCACCGCAATCACGCGATTCCCATTCACATGCGCCTGCAAAATCTTCTCAATATTTTCCTGATCGATTGATACACGCTCACTATGCATTTCATGTTCCTCGACCCTATCACTTTTCATCGGACGAAATGTCCCGATCCCCACATCCAAAACAACATCTGCAAACTGAATTCCATGCGACTCACACAACGCCAATAAATTTTCTGAAAAATGAAATCCTGCCGTTGGCGCAGCAGCAGAACCTAACTCACGCGCATACACATTCTGATAATCGTCTGGATTTTCCGGAACCTTTTCTACGTACGGCGGAATCGGAACGTCACCAAACGCTTCACAAAGATCAAATACAAACTGCTTCTCAACATTAAATTGAACTTCAACAACACCATCTTCATGTTTTTTCATGACCGTCGCAGAAACATCTCCCCCAAACGAATCGCTATCCAAATTTCCAAAATAAATATCATCCCCTTCTTTAAATTTTTTACCAGGCTTGATCAAAACCTCCCATTGAGATCGTGGCATTGCAATGTCACCACCTGGAATCTCATACATAAATTTCGTAACCAAAACCTCACAATCTCCGTTTCCATTTTGTTCGCGCGCATCCTCAACTTTTTTCCACCCTCGCAATCGTGCATTAAAAACTCTTGAAACATTTCTCACCAAAACATCCCCAGGTTTCAACAGCGTAATAATGTCGCGCGATCGAGCATCAGTAAATGTTTCAGAAGATCGATTCACCACTAACATCCGCGACAATTCTCGCGGTTCAATCGGCGACTGCGCAATCAATTCTTTTGGTAAATGATAGTTGAAATCGGATGTTTTCATAAGAACTAATTACATCATAAAATTACAATTATATCAACAAAAAGCGGCAAAGCCGCTTTCACCCAATCCTCTTCCCTCAATCCTACTTAAGGTACTTATATTTATTAACATTATGCTCATCCAACGTCCTTGCATAATGAACATTTCCCTCTTTATCCGTCAAAAAATATGTATACGGCGTAACTTCAGGATAAATCGCCGCGCGAATACTTTTCAGCCCAGGATTTGAAATCGGACCAACCGGCAAACCTTTAAATCGATAGGTATTATACGGAGACTCGATCCGCGAATCTTTTTTTGTAATCGCTGCATCATTTTTTTCCGTCACATAATTCACACTCGAGTCAACTTGTAACGGCATCCCCACACGCATACGACTCCACAAAATATCAGAAACTTTCTCGCGATCACCATCTGTATTCACTTCTCGTTCAATAATCGACGCCATCGTCATAATTTCATACAACGACTTATGTTGTTTTTTTATCTCATCTCGCAACTTATCTGAAATCTTATTATCAAAATTCGAAAGCAACCGATCCAAAATCTCCTCAACACTTGCATCTGCATACACGCGATGAGTATCAGGAAAAATATACCCCTCCAAACTCAACCCGTCCGGAATCTCTTTCAAAAAAGGATATGATTGCATCAAATCACTTTTTTGATATTTTGGACGAGATTGTGCAGCCGGCGTTCCCACAAAATCATAGAACTCCTTTTGATTCACCAAACCTTTTTGCGCAAGATGTGCGGCAATATCACGCAAATCCCAACCTTCAATAACTCGAATCACCACCTCCTTTCTCGGCTCAGGCGGAGGCGGTTGAAACGTTAATTTGTGATATACACGGTTGGCGACATTAAAAGAGCCTAACACAAAAGCGATTAAAAACAGCCACAAGATAGCTCGAAATACTGTTTGCATATTATTGATGAATTTCTTTCATGTTTTGTAACATATCTTTTATTTCATGCGATCGATCCGCCTGCGCAACAAGCAACCCGTCTTTCGTATCCACCACCACAACATTATCCAATCCAATCACCGCAGTAGCTTTTTCCGGCTGGCCATAAATCAATGAATCTCGCGTATCCTGCACAAAAACACTTCCACGCATCACATTGCTCGATGTCTCACCCTTCAACAACCTTTTCACCACATGCCATTTCCCCACATCAGACCATTCCACATCACGCGCAGCAAACATCGCAACATGCGGTGTACGACTTGTAATCATCGCCTCAATCGAACGCCCTTTTAACGCAGCATACGCATCTCGAGCTCCAGCAATATCACGCGCCAATCGCCGACACACATCCAATAACTCCGGATGCAGTTCCTCCCACAAAGAAATCATATTCCCCAACTGATACATATACATCCCCACATGCCAGCAATGCTGACCTCCATTTACCATCGTCGTACATGCATCCTGATTTGGTTTTTCCGTCCAACTTTTTATTTTGTGAAATCCTCCTCCGGGCCCTTGATGCACAGACTCGCCGGGCTCAACATATGAAAATCCTGTATCAATCCGAGAAGCAGGAACACACGGCGTAACCAACCACTTTGGATCATGAGAAAGAAAAGAAGATGCATGCGCCATCGCAAGTGTA
>CAZHVT010000006.1:0-79871 GCA_964536205.1 uncultured Gammaproteobacteria bacterium | reverse complement strand
ATTCCAAGAAGATTCAGAAGGGATAGTAAATCATCTTTCACCACGCGCATGCTACGATGAAGGGAAGCGTTTTGTAGAAACAATGGGCTCAACATATGCAGATGTATACAGACTCGATGTAAAACTCGCGCGCATCTTCAGAACATACGGACCACGATTAAAACTAGACGACGGACAAATGCTCACAGACTTCATCGTAAAAGCACTCGCAGGAGAAGATTTAGTGATTTATGGAGACGAAAATTTCAAAACAAGTCTCACGTTTGTATCAGATGTGGTGGATGGAATGATGAAGCTCATGGCAGCTCCAGCAGGAACAGGAGCAATGAATTTCGGAACAGATTACGAATACAATCTCGTAGATGTTGCAAAAAAGATAATCGAAGAAACAAAATCACAATCAAAAATTGTTCACGAACCACCACTCCCATTTATCACAGAGTTAGGAATTCCGGATTTAGTAAAAGCAAAAGAAACAATTGGATGGTTCCCGTTAGTCACTCTTGACGATGGTCTCAAACAAACCATAGACTATACAATTGCAAATCAAGGGAGGCTCGGTATCGCATAATATGGACACACTTGTCATTATCCCTGCATACAACGAAGAGCAAACAATCGGAGGGGTTATCGACGCGGTGAAACAACACACATCGCGTATTGTTGTGATAGACGATGGATCACACGATAATACAACGGCAATAGCACAATCAAAAGGAGTTGAAGTGAAAAATCATGTCATAAATAGAGGACTAGGTGCAGCGCTGTGCACCGGTTTTGCATATGCAAAAAAAACCTCACCAACATATGTCATAACACTCGACGCCGACGGACAACACAATCCAGACGATATCCCACGACTCATCGCAAAACTAAATGAGGGATATGAAGTAGTAATAGGATCCCGAATGGTCGAAACGAAAGGAATGCCGCTCATGAGAATTTACGCAAACAAGATAGCCAATCTCGTAACAAGCGGCGGTCATATCACGACAGATTCACAATCAGGGTTGCGCGCATTTAAATTGGATGCCCTCAACAAACTAGAACTATCATCAACCTCACCCCCCGGAATGGAAATCTCCTCGCAAATAATAGAAGAAATCTACACAAAAAAACTAAGATACGCTGAAATCCCCATCAAACCTGTCTACACAGATTATTCGTTATCAAAAGGCCAAAGTTTTCTCACGGGACTCAAAACGTGGTGGCGACTTTTTGTACTGCGACTTTTTAAGTAATTGTGGCTGGTCCAACTCACTGTCCACTTGCTCAAATCGCGCACTCTCGATACAATTGTTCAATTATCGGAAACATATGGCAATACCACAATTCTCAACAAATGAAGCTGAAGCTCGCGCACAGAAGCGCGATATTTTGATGCAGGAAGGAAAAGCATATCCTGCAGAATCAACAAGAACTCACGCAATCGGCGAGGTGTTTAATGATTTCAAAAAACTAGAAAAATCAGAAAAAGAAGTTTCAATTGTAGGGAGACTTCGCTCACAACGAGTACACGGTGGTTCAGCTTTTGCGACACTCCAAGACCAAACCGGAACAATTCAATTATTTTTCAGTAAAGGAGATGTTGGCGAGGAATCATACGGAGAATTCAAACATCTCGCAGATATTGGAGATTTTGTGGAAATCACAGGAAAAGCATTTGTCACAAAAAAAGGCGAGGAAAGTGTATTTGTGAAAAATTGGAAAATGCTCACCAAGGCACTACTCCCACTACCAGAAAAATGGCACGGACTTTCAGATACAGAAACCCGTTTCAGAAAACGCTATCTCGATTTGGTAATTAATGAAGATGTCAGAAATCGAATGATCGCCCGTACAAAAATTATCACTGCAATGCGCGAGTTATGCGACAAGCAAGGGATGCTAGAAGTTGAAACACCAACACTCCAACCAATTTACGGCGGAGGTTTCGCAAAACCATTCAAAACACATCACAACTCACTTGATGCAGATTTTTATCTTCGCATTTCAGATGAGATGTATCTAAAACGATTATTGGTTGGCGGTTTTGATGCGGTGTATGAAATCACAAAAGTTTTCCGAAATGAAGGAATTGATCGAGATCACAATCCAGAGTTCTCAATGATGGAAGCACAAGTTGCATACAAAGATTACAACTGGGGAATGGATTTTTTTGAGGAGGTGTATGAGTATTGTGCAAAGGCTGCACTCGGAACTGAAGTAAAGCATGACGATGTAACAGTTTCATTCAAACGACCATGGAAACGCATGAGACTCATCGACTCAATTAAAGAAGTCAGCGGAGTCGACGCAACAAAATGGAAAACAGCAGAAGACGCAAAAAAAGAACTCACAAAAAAGATCGATAAGAAAAAAGCAGGAGAAATGGATCACATGAACACACTCGGCGAAGTGGTCGCATTTGCATTTGAAGAACTTGTTGAGGATGAACTGATTCAACCAACCTTAATTTACGATTATCCAACAGAAGTTTCACCGCTCGCAAAAAAATGCGAAGATGAAAGATTTACACAAAGATTTGAAGCATTTTGTTTAGGAATGGAAATTGGAAACAACTACTCAGAATTAAATGATCCAGTAGATTTGGAGGAACGTTTCGTAGAAGAAAAGAAAAAAGAAGAAGCTGGGTTTGATGAAGCTCATCAAACAGATTACGACTACATTGAAGCAATCAAACATGGTATGCCACCAGCGTGCGGAATCGGAATTGGCATCGATCGCATGGTCATGGCATTAACCGGCACAAAGAACATCAAAGAAGTTATTTTATTCCCAACACTAAAACCAACAAATCCGCAGCAAGGTAGTTAGTATGAGGCCAACCTATATGCAGCGATAGCGGAATATAGTTGGCCGTTACTATAAGTGCCGAAGTCTGTCAAAGACAGACGGAGCCATAAAAATTCGCCCGAAGCGGCGCAACCGCCTGAGCGAAGCGAAGGAAAAGAGCGGCTCATTCAGCACAAACTCTATGAAAAAACTAGCGACCCACCCAAACCCACACCTCGACGACGCATGCGGAATCTGGTTATTACAACGATTTCATCCGGCATTCAAAAATGCATCGGTGAAATTCATCCCGCAAGGCAAAGACAAGGCAGCGAGCGCATACACTGCGATCGGTATTGGTCGTGGAAAATACGATGAACACAAAGGCGATATATTTGAATGTGCGACAACTCTTGTATACAAAGACATCAGAGAAAAAATCAAAAATAAACTAGATCGTGCTGCACTTGATGAAATTGTAGAATGGGTAAAAGATGAGGATCATGCAGCATTCTTAGGGGAGACTCATCATGAGTACGGAGTCGCAATCACAGGCATGTCCATCCCAAAAAATGCAAACTCAAAAGCAAAAACATCACTCAATTGGATGCTCACAGCTCTTGATGGTATATTCGTTACAGTCCGCGAAAAGCAGGAATTATTAATCGATTGGAAAAAGAAAAAAACATTTAAAACAAAGTGGGGAAGGGGAGTGGCGATTAAAACAAAGGTAAGTTCGCAACAAGTCGCACAACTTTCCATGCAAAAAGGCTATGTAATATTTGCAGTCGTAAATCCAGAAAACGGGTATCGATATATAAAATCCGCAGTCAGAAAAGCAAAAGTAAATCTATCGAAAGCTTACAAAAAAGCGGTTGGGCAAGAACCACAAGCAGAATGGTATCTCCACCACTCAAAACGAATGCTCATCTGTGGCTCTGATGTTGCTGAAAACAAGAAACTGTCAAAAATGTCACTTGATAAGTTAATCAATCTCCTATGATCGACATGAATCTCATTCGTGAAAATCCAGCATTAGTTAAGAAGAACAATAAAAGTCGTTCTGTTGATGTTGATATTGATACGGTTTTGAAGCTGGATGGGGAACGACGAGCCATGCAAGCAGAGTTTGATACAAAACGCGGTGAGCAGAAAAAGATGTCAAAAGGAAAACCAGAAGGAGACGATCTGAAGAAACTCAAGAAATTGAAAACAGAAGTGAAAAATCTTGAGAAAAAAATTGGAGGTTTAGCTGCGGAGCTAAAATCAATGCTAGTACAGCTACCAAATATCAATCATCCGGAAACTCCAGTCGGCGATGAATCAGAAAATAAGGTTGAACGAGAAGTTGGAAAAAAACCAAAACTGGAACATCCAAAACCTCACGAAGAATTAGGATCTCGCTTGGGATGGTTCGATTTAGAACGTGGAGCAAAAGTTTCAGGAAACAGATTTTGGTATCTGAAAGGCCAAGCTGTCATGATGCAGATGGCTTTGCAAGATTTCGTCATGCGAAAACTTATTGAAAAAGGATTCACCCCGATGGTAGTTCCAAATCTTGTCCGCGAGGATACACTATATGGCGCAGGGTTTTTGCCGGCCAATGAATTTGAAATCTACAAAGTAAATCCTGGTGAAGATGATTTATTTTTGATCGGAACCGCAGAAGCTCCACTTGTTGGATATTTCAAAGATGAAACAATCGACGTAAAAAAACCAAAACGACTCTGCGCATTTTCAGCAGCATATCGACGCGAAGCTGGTGCATACGGAAAGGACACGACCGGAATTTTCCGCGGACATCAGTTCGACAAACTCGAAATGGTATCTTTTACGACACAAGAAGATTCAGAACAGGAACATCAATTTTTGCTTGCAATAGAAGAAGAAATTATTTCAGAGTTAGGTTTGCCATATCAACTTATCAGACAAGCATCAGGAGATATGTCTCCGCAGGCTGCAGCATGTTATGACATTGAGGTGTGGCTTCCAGGACAGGATGCATACCGAGAATTAACAAGTTGCTCAAACACAACAGATTATCAATCACGAAGATTAAACATTAAACACAAAACAAAAAATGGACTTGAATTAGTTCATACCCTCAATGGAACTGGTGTAGCAATCGGTCGTACGCTTATCGCAATTTTGGAAAATCATCAGGACGAGAATGGCGATATCCATGTTCCAAAACCTCTTCAAGCTTACATGGATACAGACAAAATTACTGCATAGGTATGCGCAACTCGACAGCATCTCGCTATCGAGGAGGGAAAAGGGGTGGTTACAACAACCCTTTTTTTCCGAAGAAACAGCCCACGCGCAAAGTCAAAAAATCACCAACGAAATATGTGGTGTTTTTTTTCATGTGTATTGGATTGCTCGTTGCTGCATCGGAGTATACTGGATTTCACATCACACAAGTAAACATAACCGGCGCGCAACTCATAGATGAAAATCAAGTAGGGGACGCAGCACAAAACTACCTCAATGGGAGACGTTTTCTGCTACAAAACAAAAGCTCAATCTTGCTGTCGAAAAAAAAATTAAAACAAGCGCTACAAAAAGAGTTACCCATCACAGACGTTGAGATAAATCGAGAAGGATTTAAAACCATCACTATCACAATAGGGGAGAGGCTACCGGTCTTTCGACTCAATTATCCTCCCGACCACTTTTCAATAATTGATGAGGATGGCGTAATTGTGTTTGCAGAAATTGGAAAAACTTTTGAGGTAGCCGTAGAGGTAGAGGAGACTACAACAGAGAGTGAAGATGAAAAAATTTCTGAAGTTGTAAGTGATGATGCAACACCCGAGGAGCCCCCTACAACCAGTGTCGTAGAATGTATCTTTTGCGACACATTCAGTAATTACACCCTGATTACAGCCTCCTCAACACCCCCGACTTTTTGGAAATCTGGTACATCTACCCTACCTAAATCGACCGTATCTTCCCTTTTGACTATTAAGGATAGATTTGAATCATTAACCATTCCAGTCGATAATTTTACCATTACGCAAGAGTCGCCTGAAACCGCCGAAATAAGGGTTCAGGAGGGGTTTTTGGTATACATTGACCTATCTAAAGATTTAAACGCTCAAATCGAAAATTTGGGCGCCTTATTGGATCGTGAGTATCCCACTGCACCGCGTAACGTACGTTATATAGATGTGCGGTATGGGAATCGATTGTATTATCAATAACTGGAATTATTGAAAAACCCCACATGGCGTAGGGCTGTGAGTGTCGCAAAATATTAATTCACACTATGGTAAGAAAAGCTCTGCATTTACAGGAACTCCATCTTTTCTTACTTCAAAGTGTAAATGAGGTCCAGTTACAAATGGGCCTGCTCCACGCGTGCCCGGTGTACCACCAGACAGACCAATAATATCTCCTTGCTGAACATACTCCCCTTTTGAAACATACATTTTTGAGACATGGCCATATACTGTTGAAAATCCCTGCGGATGGATGAGCATGATGTAGCTATACCCCATGCCATTATCCCGAGCACGTGCGACATATCCTGCAGCAGCAGCGTTTAAAGACGTAGATTGTTTAGCTCGGATATCTGTTCCTGGATGTTCAAAAATATGTCGAAATGGGTATCCGGGGTCATGGAATTTAGACGTCACATACATACTCGGAACTGGCCACATCAAACTAAACGGCCCATCGCTTGTAAGCTTTCCTTCCTTAGTCAATTTCTGACGCATCGTACGTTCTAGATCGAAAACTTCCGACTCAATAGATCTCGCCTGCTGCTTTAAATCAGCAACAAGCGACGAGTATTTCTTTTCAGATGATTTTGTTTGCGCGATGAGTAATGTTTTGCGACCTTCTTCGCCCTTCAATTCCTCATGCTTTGCATCAAGTTTTGATTTCAAAACAACAAGCTGATCTTTACGGTCTAACTCCTCAACCTTCCGATCATCCAATGCTATTTTAGCCGCCTGCAATTGAATCAAGCTAGAATCTAAATTTGCTTCCATTTCAGCGAGCTGCTGTTTACTCTTAATAAATTCCGACAAAGAATCATCCATCAATAATACACTCACCACGCTCGTCTGATCGGTTCGACGAATTTCACGCAATAAAGAGCCAAGCCATTCCTTAGTTTCTTCAATCGTCATTTCCTTATCATCAATAGCCAGAGCAATTATTGCCAACTCCTGTTCTGTAGTTTCAATCTCAATCGATGTAGACTCAATCTCCAGTTCTGTTTTCGCTACTCGATTTTGGATGATGGAAAGTTCATTTTTCAAAGTATTTGCCTCCTGATGTTTTTGAGAAATTTGCTTTTTAAGTTTTTTAATACGAGCTTCAAGCTCTGCCACATCCTGCTTTTTCTGTGAAATTTGATCTTGTAGATTTTGTACTACTGGCTCATCTGCAGACACAGCCTCCTCTTCCGCCATAACAATCCCAAACCCAAACATCAGGCTTAAAAGCCCGATCATTACACTTACCACTAATACACGCGCGGTTTGCATACCTTAAAAGTATAACACAAAGTACCTAAAAACGTCATCCCGGCGTAGGCCGGGATCCATGCTGTTAAATACGATGGAGCCCGGCCTACGCCGGGATGACGGTTGGTGAAGTACGCTGGCGATTTAAGAAAGTTTTTTAATCGCGGTTTGGAGTCGAGAAAGTACTTCCTCTTTTCCAAGAACATACGCAATTGCAAACGGAGGCGGAGAGTTTTTTTGACCAGAGAGAGCGGTGCGAAGCGGCCACAATACATCACCATTCTTATATTCATGCTGGGCAATCCAACTCGTGAGATCTTCCTGAAGTTTTTTTGCATCAGAACAATTAGCATTTTCAAAATATTCCCTGAGTTCTTGTAGCATGGATGTTGCAGTAACAACATCAGATTTCTTCCAAATCAAAATGTCTGGATCATAATCAGGTAATTCAAATACAAAATCCGAAAGCTCATCAATTTCAGATAACCTAACCAATCGATCTTTCAACATATCCAAAATCTTCCCCAACTTCTCATCATCAACTTCCCTCTTCAAAAACGGTTTTGCAACTTTCAATAATTCTCCATCAGACATCTCCTTAATATAATGCGATTGCATCCAATCCAACTTTTCAAAATTTACCACACTTCCAGAAGAATTCACTTTCGAAATATCAAACAATTTTGTGAGCTCATCCATGTCGTACAATTCTTGATCACCCTTTGGATTCCAACCTTGCAATGCAATAAAATTCAACAAAGCTTCAGGAAGATAACCTTTCGCAATATAATCCTCAACCGCAACATCGCCCTGTCGCTTCGATAATTTAGATTTATCTGGATTCAAAAGCAGAGGTAGATGCGCATATTGCGGAGCATCCCACCCAAAAGCTTCATACAACAACACATGTTTCGGAGTCGACGCAATCCATTCCTCTCCACGAAACACATGCGAAATCTCCATCAAATGATCATCAACAACAACCGCCAAATGATACGTCGGAAATCCATCAGACTTTAAAATAATCTGATCATCAGTATCTTTATTTGGAATGGAAATCTCACCACGAATCAAATCAGTGAATTTCGTCTCTCCATTTTTCGGAACTTTCAATCGAACCACGTCCCCACTCTCAAGTTTTTTATCACGACAAAATCCAGGATAACCAAGATGTTGCTCGCGAGATTCTTTGAGGGTTTCTTGCGAACAATCACACCAATACGCATGTCCTGAAGCTAACAATCCATCGACATGAGTTCTATATATATCCAAGCGCTCAGATTGCGTATACGGCCCATACTCCCCTCCTAATTTCTCTGGACCTTCATCTGGAGTCAATCCTGCCCAACGCAACGTTTTCAAAATATTTGCAACAGCACCTTCAACTTCACGAGATTGATCTGTATCCTCAATCCGCAAAATAAATTTTCCACCGTTTTGTTTTGCAAAAAAATAATCGTACAAAGCAACACGCAATGTACCTAAATGAATAAAGCCTGTTGGAGACGGTGCTAATCTAACTCTTACGCTCATAGGAAATATCATGTTTAATAGCTGTCAGTGGAAATACCACAACCGCGCGCATAATGCGTGCAATGCGAGTCGGCTGTAAAAGCAATCGCCACATCCATTCTAATCCAATCTTCCGGAAAAACAAAGGTGCACGAGGTAATGCACCACTAATCATATCAAAAGCCCCGCCAATCCCAATCAAAATTTTCACACTTGAAAATCGATCCTTATACTTGTTGAGCCAGATTTCCTGCTTCCCTGCTCCAAGTGCAATCGCTAAAACATCCGGCTGGAAATTCTCGATTTCTTGCAAAACCTCTTCATCGTCTTTTGCAAACGGACTCGTCCCCTCAATTTTGTATGACATATTCGGCCCCACATACGAATGAATATGTAGATTGGGATACTTCGCTAATAACATCTGTTTCGCCTCTGCAGCAACCCCAGGACGCGCTCCAACCAACATTATTTTTTTATTCTGCTCGCTACACAGCTTTGCTAACGTCCACATCGTATCAACCCCAGTCACGCGCTCAACACCATGAATTCCCTTCATTTTCAAAACCCCAACAACTCCAGTTCCATCAACACATCCCAAATCTGACTGATGCAAAACGGTCTGTAAATCCTCACTCTTTTGTCCCAAAATTAACATCTCCGGATTTGGAGTTGTAATTAATTTCGTATCATCCCCACATAAAAAATCAACCAATCGATTCTCAATAACGACGGTTGGAAAGGGATCTAATCGTGCTCCCATGAAGTTGATCATAGTCGCCGATCTTACTCTAAAAGGTAGAAAAAGAAAAGCCCTGCACCACGTAGGTGCAGGGTTCTTTCTCTAATCGGAAAATAGTCGCTTGTGAGTGGGGCCACGATTGGCTCTGAAATCATTCTTGATCGTCGCGCCGTTGTTCATCAGCCAAGAAATGACTCGGTTGGCGTCCTCCTTCTTGAACTTCGACCAGCAAAAGACATCATTTCCCGTACTTGCAGTACTGATCGCGGGGCTCATTTCCGGTCTGATATCAGAATCTGCGACCCACTTCTTGAAGTACTCAAGTAGACTCGCCTGAGTATAGCTCCTCCCTATTCCTTGAGTAGTCAGGGTAATCTCAATGATGTCTCTATCAAGCGGAACTATGTTAAATGAAGTGCTCAATTTAACCCTCCTCCTTAATGGTTGCTTCGTGTCTACTGAGCCAATTCTTGATTGTTGTAGCATCAGCTGGCTTATAAAAACCAGATAAACCTCCCCAGCAGTCAGTTTCGCTGGTTGAAAGTACGGCTGTGATTTCGTGGATCTCAAGCCACGATCGGAACTCTTTTGCACAATCTGATGGCGCTGAACTAAGAGGGTCAAAATCCTCCTCTCTCCAGCTGACCTTCACATATACAAGTTCATGAAAACTCACCAGTAAGCTATCTGAAACAGCACTCAATTTTGTCCTCCTCTCTCAATAGTAACATTCATGTGTGATAGAACAACATAATAAAATGACACAAAAAACGGGGTTTGTCAATGCCTTTTCCGCGATATTGTGCTATATTCTATATATACTTGACTTTTTTGTGGATATCCGTTACATTAGCACTCACAGGTAGAGAGTGCTAAAACAGACATTATAGAAATGTTCCTCCTCTGTCAGGGGGAAGTCAGGAGGGGGTTAAATTACACCCTCCCCTAACCCCTCCCTTTATAGGGAGGGGAATCAAAGGATTATGATTCCAAATAATTTTACTACCAAATCCCAAGAAGCGCTCCAACACGCGCATCAAATTTCAATAGAAAATGGTCAGCCTCAAATTGAGCCGATTCATCTTTTTAAGGCTCTGATCGAACAATCAAATTCTACGGTGGTCGCGACCGTCGCAAAACTCGGCATCGATATTAACGCCATGCGATCATCCATCAATAGATTTTTAGGACGTTTACCAAAACAACAAGGTTATTCAAATAACTCATTCAATGTCGGGCAAATTTATCTCTCGCCCGAAACCATGAGTATTCTCGGAGCCTCTGGACAGGAGGCACACAAAATGAAAGATGAATATATTTCAACTGAACATATTTTGCTCGGATTTTTGTCATCTCGGAATTCAATTCATGGATTGCTTCGACATTTCGGATTGCGATATAGCGATGTACAAAAAACACTGGTAGAAATCCGCGGCAATCAAAAAGTAGATTCACCAGAACCAGAATCAAAATTCCAAGCACTCGAAAAATACGGTATCAATCTCACACAATTAGCAAAACAAGAAAAGCTCGATCCTGTGATTGGACGAGATATGGAAATTCGCCGCGTGATGCAAGTAGTAACACGCCGAACAAAAAACAACCCTGTGCTCATCGGTGAACCGGGTGTGGGAAAAACCGCCGTCGCAGAAGGTTTAGCGCAGCGAATTGCAGATGGAGACGTGCCAGAATCATTGTTAGACAAAGAACTCATCCAATTGGATTTGGGATCTCTTGTGGCTGGAACAAAATTCCGCGGTGAATTTGAAGATCGCCTCAAGGCTGTTTTGAAGGAAATCAATAAATCTGAGGGGAATATCATTCTCTTTATTGATGAGTTGCATACCTTAGTTGGCGCGGGATCTGCAGAAGGCGCGATTGATGCAGCGAATCTCTTAAAGCCAGCTCTCGCTCGCGGAGAACTACATGCGATCGGCGCAACAACCATCAAAGAATATCAAAAATATATCGAAAAGGATGCGGCACTTGAGCGTCGATTCCAGCCAGTGATGGTGCAGGAATCTTCTGTTGATGACACCATTGCGATTTTGCGTGGAATTAAAGAAAAATACGAAGTCCATCATGGTGTGCGTATTACAGACGCCGCAGTTATTAAAGCTGCGGAATTATCAGATCGATATATTTCAGATCGACAACTTCCAGACAAAGCCATTGATTGTATTGATGAAGCAGCATCGGCATTGCGTATGGAAATCGATTCTATGCCAGATGATTTGGACAGAATGAAACGAGATCAAATGCGATTGGAAATTGAGAAAAAAGCGCTTGAAAAAGAAAAAGATAAAGAAGCTGGCGATCGTCTTAAAAAGATTGAGCGTGAACTTGCAGAATTAAAAGAGAAAAGTTCAGCTTTAGAAATCCAATGGAATTCTGAAAAGAAAATCATTTCGAAAATTCGTGATTTCAAAAAGAAGTTAGAACAAGCACGACAAAAAGCGGAAATTGCCGAACGTCATTCTGATTTGCAAAAAGTAGCGGAAATTCGATATAGCACAATTCCAGAATTGGAACGCAAAATTTTAGCCACACAAAAAGATCTACAAAAAACACAAATCTCGCGACGCATTTTGAAAGAAGAAGTGAATGATGAGGATATTGCATCTGTTGTTGCGCGATGGACAGGAATTCCTGTTTCAAAGATGCTTGAGGAAGAATTGAAAAAACTAGCACGCATGGAAAAAGAAATTGATAGTCGTGTGATCGGACAATCCGAAGCAGTGACTGCTGTGGCAAATGCAGTGCGACGTTCACGATCGGGAATCGCCGAGGAGAATCGTCCAATTGGTTCATTCATTTTCTTGGGTCCTACTGGAGTCGGAAAAACTGAATTAGCACGAGCCCTCGCAGAATTCATGTTCAATGATGAGGAATCTCTCGTTCGTATCGACATGTCTGAATACATGGAAAAACATTCTGTTGCAAAAATGACTGGCTCCCCTCCTGGCTATGTCGGCCATGAAGAAGGTGGACAAATTACAGAAATCATCCGACGCAAACCTTATTCTGTTGTATTATTTGATGAAATTGAAAAAGCGCATCCGGACGTATTTAATATGTTACTACAAATTCTTGAAGATGGACGTTTAACCGATTCAAAAGGCCGAGTTGTAAACTTCAAAAACACTATTATCATCATGACATCCAATGTTGGATCAGAAGATATCTTGCGATTATCAGAGCGCGGCACACTTGGATTCGGCGCGGAAGAAGAAGATGATTTGGAAAAGCGCATGGAAGATCGCGTTCGTGAAGGATTGAAAGAAGAGTTCAAGCCAGAATTCTTGAATCGATTGGATGAAGTAATTATCTTCCATCCCCTCTCAAAAGAAAACATCAAGGAAATTGTTGAGTTACAATTAGCGCGCGTAGTGGAGCGATTAGCAAAAAAGAAAATCACCGTCACATGTTCCGATGCAGTAAAAGATGTATTAGCAGAACGAGGATATGATGTTACATTCGGCGCTCGCCCACTCAAGCGATTAATCCAAACAGAAATCCTCGATCCCCTTGCAATGGAGATTGTCAAAGGAAATGTAACATCCGGAGACACAGTAAAAATTGATGCCGAAAACGAAAAAATCAAACTCGGAGTCGCGGCCGTCATGAAAAAGACTTCAAAAGCAACAGCCTAAATAAAAAGTCTGAAAATCAAAGTCGGAGTTCGAACTCCGACTTTGATTTTTTTGGATAAAAAAGGGAGACGCTGGGCGTCTCCACTAGAAAGTCGCTTGCGACTCTCAATTGATTGGGTCGGGAGGCTACTCGCGCAGCCTCCCTATGTATTTTGTACGCACAACTGAAGTTGCCGTTCACATTCAGGTTTCCGTATTCGTTCCAACGTGATTGATTGGCCGGTCAAACTCTCTGAGTCAGTACAAGTCGACTCCACCATCCGTGGCCACGGATCAATAAAATTTTGATGAGGATCATCCATCGGCTCGAATTCGGCCGTACCCTCAAGTTTTTATGGTGTGAAAGTTGAATACGTTTTCAAGAACATGTTGCTGACGCCATACGCTACCTACACTAGAATAACGCGGTCTTCAACGTGGATGAGGATACAATAACAGAATTGTGGATCATTGTCAACACCCGACAAAAGACGTATAATTACGATGTATGAAAAAGCTAGTTTTCGGACTTATTTTGGTGTTGATTGCGCCAAACGCAGCAGCTGCACAAGAAGAATTCAATCCAAGTTTTGTAATTACGGACAAAGATTTAGTGAATGTGGGAACGATGGATGTCGATGATATCCAGAATCTTTTGGATGCCCACAACGGCGCTCTAAAATCCCTTCGTTTTTTTGACATCGATAATATACAAAAATCTGCAGCCGAAATCATCTACGGAGCTGCACAACGAAGCAACATCAACCCTCGTGTGCTTTTGGTAATGTTACAAAAAGAAATGTCACTCATCACAGACCCATCCCCTTCCCTCTCACAACTCAATTGGGCAACAGGATTTGCAGTATGTGATTCATGTGATGTAAGCGATCCGGGAATAAAAAAACACATGGGATTTGCAACGCAGGTAGATTCAACAGCCGCACTCTTCAGATTTTACATCGAAAACAAACGCTCACACCCTTGGATAAAACGAGCGTTGCAAGAATATAAGATAGATGAAAAAGTTGTCATTCCAGTAAATGATGCAACTGCATTTCTCTATACGTACACACCACATCTTGAGGGAAACAAAAATTTCCGAACAATTTGGCGACGATGGTTTGAGCGTGACTATCCAGACGGATTACTCGTGAAAGCAGATCAAGATCCAGATGTGTGGTATTTAGAACGAGGAAAACGTCGGCGCGTCACATCAATGTCAGTTTTAGTTTCGTATTTCGATGAGAATGATATTGTCACTATCGACCGCGCTGACATCAACATGATCGACGAAGGAATTCCAATGAGCTATGAAAATTATTCTCTACTTCGACAAGGAATCAGAACATATTTATTGGTAGACGAAGAGTTGTTGCAATTCGCATCTCAAGAAGCTATGAGATCTTTGGGATTTAATCCGCTGGAAATTATCGATGTTGTGCCTTCAGAAATCGCGCATTACAAAATTGGCACTATGATTACTTCTGCATCTGCGTATCCAACCGGAGCACTTTTGCAGGCTCGCAATTCCACACTCACCTACTATGTAAAAAATGGCGTGAAGCATGAATTGTTGAGTGATGGATTACTTGCCTCAAATTTCAATGGTGAACCACCAGTGGTAATAGACGATGATGCACTCGCAGATTATTTTGATGGCGATCCCATCACATTTAAAGATGGCTCGCTCATCGCAAATATTGGCGATTCAAAAGTATATTTAATTTCAAATGGTGAACGAAGATATATTCCTGACGAACAAACATTCGCCCAACTCGGATTTTCATTTGATGATGTGGCATGGATTGGAGACACGTTATTCGAGTTACATCCTGAAGCAGAAGCATTGCAAGGAGCTTCATGAAATAAATAACAAGTATCACATCACAAATCTCAAGCAAATTCCAAAAATACAAACTCCAAAAACGCGACGTTTGAGAATTAAAATTGATATTTGAGATTTGTTTGGTCATGGTTATTTGGTCATTGGTAATTAATCTATATGAGTTTACACTTCGCAGCTGTCGTACCACACTCTCCACTATTACATAAAGTCATCGGCAAAAAGGCTGTCGGTGATTTTGATGATACACTGGCATCGCTGAAGAAAATAAAAAAAGAATTGTATATCGCACAACTGGATACACTGTTTGTTTTATCGCCACATGGCCCACAGCGCGCACACTCATTTGCAATTTCAGGTCATCCAGAATTACACATCGATTTAAAAAGTTTTGGAGATTTGATTACGGAAGGAACATTCAAAGTTGATACACATGTCGTCTCAAATATTCGAGAGGCTGGAAAAAAAGAAAGCGTTCCATTTATGATCGACGGTTCTGGTGAATGTGATTATGCGGCTGCGATTCCTCTGCTCCATTTCATCGATGCATTGAAACATACAAAAATTATTATCGTTCGATCATCTCAACTCAACGCTCAAGCTCATATAGATTGCGGTTACATTCTGAAAGGTATCGCAATGCAATCAAATAAACGAATGGGCGTGTTGGCTTCCGCAGACTTATCACACGCACTTACAACTTCATCTCCCGCAGGATTTAACAAAAACGCAGAGAAGTTCGATAAAAAAATTCAAGAGATTTTAAAAGAAACACATACGAGTGACTTGATAAACATGAAGTCACAGTTAGTTGAAGATGCAGCAACATGCGCGTATGGTCCATTATTGATGTTATTTGGAATGCTCAACCGAGTAAAAACAAAACCGAAAGTTCTATCATACGAAGCACCGCACGGCGTCGGACACATTACTACTCTTTTTAAACTACACTAATGATCGCACACATCATCCCACTCAAACGCATGCCCATGAAAATGGGATATTTTGATTATGCAATTCCAGAGGGAATGAAAGTTGAGGTTGGACAACTGGTAGAAATTCCATTTCGATCAAGTTCGATTTTGGGATGTGTATCTGGCACAACAGACACATCAATACACAAAGGGAAACTGAAACCAATCACAAGACTTCTCAATCAAACCCCTTTCTTGTCAGGACGCGCTGTGAAATTCGCTAACGAAGTTGCTCGTGTATATGGAGTTGCGCCAAGTGTCATTATCACCATGATGCTTCCCTCATTACAAAAAAGATCTCTGACAAAAGTCGAGCTTTTACCCATAAAACACAATACAAAATCAGGAAGCAAGAAAGTCGTACGATACACGGATGTAAAGTCGTATCATAAGATGATCAAAGAAGAAATTAAAAAAGCTACCGGACAAATTTTGATTCTTGTCCCACAAATCACACAACTACTTGAAATGAGGCATCTACATTTTAGTGCAGTTTCGTGGGAGAGTACGATGTCGGTAAAAGAAAAACGAGAGGCATGGTTGAAAGTGCGAAATGGTGAACAAGTTGTGATTGGGACAAGATCTGCTGCATTTCTCCCTCTATATAATCTTGAAAAAGTTATTGTGATAGATGAAGAATGGCAAGATCACAAAAGCTGGGATCAAGCCCCGCGCTATCGTGTACATGATATCGCAGAACGATTAGGGGCAGATGTTACGTATTTCAGTCGAACGCCAAAGTTCACAACCATAAACAGCGTCTCAAAAAAAAATCTGTCTCAAATCGGAAAACGCAAGCCAACCAACATCACCATTGCAAACATGACAAAAGAACGCGGCGCAGGAAATTACGAGATCATAAGTTCTACATTGGATCGCCACATGCACGAAAGTATTGAGAAGGAAGAATCAGTATTTCTATTCATAAATAAAAAAGGATTTGCGCAAATGCTTCGCTGTAGAGATTGTGGATACATATTTTCATGCGTCTCATGTTTTCTACCCTACACGCTCGGTGATAACAAAGCTTTATGCAGACATTGCAAAAGCGCGGTAGAAGTTCCTACAAATTGCCATAAATGTAGCGGCATAACACTTCGCTATCAAGGAGCAGGGATCCAACAGATCGCGCATTGGGCTGGCAAACAATTCGGAGACAAGGTGCATGTTATCGAATGGACGGCAGATGAAAAACAAAAAAACATTACACTAGATAAGCCGTTGATAATCATCGGAACAACAGCAGCAATTCCATACATCCACGATTTCGGCGTTACATTATTCGGAGTTGTTGATGCAGATCATATATTAAATATCCCCGAATATAATGCTGCAGAGCGAGGTTTGGCATTATTTGCAACAATGAATGGAATCGCGCAATCAAACGATGGAAGTTTTATTATTCAAACACATGCCCCAGATCACGCTGTATTTGAAGCACTTATTTCCGGAAAACTTCAACCATTTCTCAAATCGGAAAACGCAGTTAGAAAACAACTGAAATATCCTCCGCACTCAAAATTGATGAAGATATCACTCGAGGCTCCGCAAGCAATAGCGACAATGAATAAATTAGTGCAAACAATCTCGCAGAATCTAAAAGGAATTGAGGTAATGTCTTACCCTCTACTGCCTGAAACGCGAGGAAAAAATAAACGATATGCAGTTTTGTGTAAGCTAGATCCTAACGCATGGTGGAAGCAGGCACAGGAAATCACACCACTTTTGAAGCAAGGCATGAAGGTTGACATTGACCCAAATTCTCTGTTATCCTAGTCGCGATTATGACGATACAACCAGCAAAAAAAGGACTCAAAGTTCTCACAGATCCTAACCCACAACTCCGAGAAGTTTCGGAGGCTGTTTCGATAGAAGAATTGCAAACTGATAAAATGAAAAAATTCCTATCAGAACTATACAAAACAATGCTCGAAGATGATGGAATTGGAATAGCAGCTCCGCAGGTTGGTGTGCAAAAAAGAATTTGTTTCGTTTCTGATGTAGGAAAAAATCCTCGTGTTTTGATCAATCCGGAAATTACGTGGAATTCCAAAACTACGATTAGTATGCAGGAAGGATGCTTGTCTGTTCCAAATGTATTTGGGCCAGTAACGCGACCAAAAGCAGTGCACATTAAAGCTCTGGATGAGAATGGAAAAAAAGTAAAGATAAAAGCCAAAGGATGGCTCTCAAGAGTTACACAACACGAAATTGATCATCTCGATGGAATTCTATTCATCGACAAAGCAGACTATTTAGATAAAGATACTGATGAAAAACAATCACTCCTCTGACATAATAAATATTCTACTCATCGGGACATCAGATTTTGCAGTCCCGATTTTTGAATCCATCGCAAATGATCAACGGTTCTATATTATCGGAGTGATTACACAACCAGACAAACCAGCCGGACGAAAAAAAGAGCTGAAGGAATCTCCTGTCAAAGAATGGTCAAAAACAAAATCAATTTTGCCGCTACAACCAGAATCACTCAAAGATGGTTCAATTGATGAACAGATAAAAAAAATGAATGCGGATATTGCATGTGTGGTCGCATACGGAAAACTCATCCCAGACAATCTACTCAACATGCCGAAGTTTAAAACTGTAAATGTTCACCCTTCCCTACTCCCAGAATACCGCGGCCCAGCACCAATCCAATACGCAATTTTAAAAGGTAATCATAAAACCGGAACGAGTATCATGTTGATTGATGAGCAAATGGATCACGGACCAATTCTGACGCAAATGGAATACAAATTAAATGGAAACGAAACATATCAGGAATTATCAGATACACTCTCTCGACTATCTGCAAACATCATTCCAGAAGCTTTGGCACTATACATAAACGGAACATTAAAACCGGTTGAGCAAAATCACAACAAGGCTTCTTTCACCAAAATGATAACTACAAATGACGGATCATTGTTTTGGGATAAGGATGCAGTAAGTTTAGAACGGCGCATCCGCGCACTCAATCCAGAGCCTGGAACATATTGCATGATAAATGGAAAACGATTAAAAATAAAAAGCGCCCGAAATATCGGACGAGATGGAAAACCTGGAGAGTATTTTGAACACGAGGGGTCGATTGCCGTACAATGTGGTGGCGATGCATTAGTACTAGATGAAGTGCAGCCAGAAGGAAAAAAATGGATAACCGGAGAACAATACCTTAACGGCTACGGTCTCCCCTCCTAAATATCAGTACCGGGTACTAGTACCCGGTACTGATATTTGTAAAAAAAACTAGACCCCCGCATATCCCTGCGAGGGTCTTTGTTCGTGAGCCTTAGCTCGGGTTGAGAATGATCATCCCGGTTCTCTTGTTGGGGATCGAGTAATCAGCGGTGAACGGAATCCACCGTGCACCAACATGCGCGAGGCCGGTCAATTCCCACGTATCAGGAAAGGCAGAATGACGGATGCCGTCGATGAGACAAACAAACCGCCGGTGAGAAAGATCCGGACCAGATGTGGGACGAATCTTGAAATACACCGTGGTGCAAGCCTGCACGTCGCGCGGACCAAACAGTGACATCGACAGCTTCATCTCATTGGGACCTTCTCCAACGATATGAAAACTCTTACAGGTCTCCCACCAGTTTTGCTTAACCCACCAGCGCTGACCATCTTGGGCAGGCTTCGCAGTAGGACTCTCTTTCATGGCCGCGATCCCAGACTTACCTTCTTCCGTCATCCAAAAAGGGGTTTCGTTAGACATACGTCTACTCCTATGTGCAAGCACTGGAATACACCAGTGCGGTTAAAAGAACACTCAAAGATAACAACATAATAGCAGAAAAAGCCGCATCTGTCAACCCCAGAGCAGTAGCTAAATTATATAAAAAACTAGACCCCCGCATATCCCATGCGAGGGTCTTTGTGACGGCGTACCGTCGATTACATGAATATTAGTGTGCCAATTCGCGTCTGGTGGTTGTAGGTGGCGTGGAAGTCAACCGCAGCATCGATATCGCCGGTGCCATTGATCAGCGCACTACCAGTAATCTCCCATCCATGAAGGAACTCGCTGTGAGTCAGTCCTTTGATCTGGCACAGCATCCCACAAGCTTCCTGCTCCTTTCCCGCTGGCGCGATGAAGAACTGAACCCGTGTGGCCTTGAGCGGATCTCGATCGCCGTGATTGCTCATCATGAGAGACATCTCATTGGGCCCCTTGACGATGCAGAAATTCACAAAGCGATACCACCAACTCTCGAGTTTCCACCACTTCTCCGGACGCTTTCCTGTTGGACCACCGGGACTCACAATGCTTTTCCCTCCGCCACCGCCTTCGCCTCCGAACTGCAAAACAGTCAGGTGACTCGCGTCATTACAGCGCGTACGACAACAGATGGGGCACGGACCCAAATCATAGGAGGAATGACAATTCCCACCACATCGGGTATCACTGCAGTTCTGACAATTACTCGGCATGAAGCCCATCATTCCCGTAGACATACATCTACTCCTTTAAAAGAACACTTGCAATGAAGATGCGCAAGCAAACACCCTAATTACCTTTCGGCAACGACTTGGATATACACCCAAGAATTACGAACATAATAACACAAAAAACCGGTTTTGTCAATGCTCATGGAGATCCAACATATCTAAAAACCGGTATTTATGTAATTTTAGTATTGTGATTCTGTAAACCACTTCGCAACAATAACGCAGTTAGAAAAATCATTGATAAAACACCAATTCCTAAAGGATGATTTAAATATGGAGTGAAAATATTAGTGATAATTAGGGCTAAAACCGTACAAACCAATCCGCGCTTAACTTGGCAGTTTCCTTTTGGCAATTGTAATCGATATACACTTCTCATGACTTTGTACAAAAGCCACACATACGTAAGCACCCCCAATATCCCAGCCTTAATCCAAATATCCAACCATCCCCACTCAAACGCAGTTCGCTCTTCTTTGACCGATGAATCATGAGGATTTTTAATAATAAGAGATTTCCCAAATCCGTGACCAAGAATCGGTTTTTCTGTAACAGCACGCCACAAAATAGGAAGCTGCTCCCAACGACTCGCCGCCGCAACTTCAGAATCAATCGCCTGAACTCGTTGCGTAAACAATGTATGAAGTGGAGCACGATTCTCATGCACTCCAAACGGCAAAATATACAACGCATGAATCACGACATATCCAAGAAGAATAGAAGAAAATCCTATGACACTCATGCGCTTTACTAATCCAAGTTTCTTGCGATAGATGAGCCACACAACAAGGCATACACAAACAAAACCAACTCCCAGCCACATACTTCTAGAGAGACTTAACATAACAACAGAAGTCACACCAAGCAGTAGTTTTGTAAAATGCTTTGGCCTATATTTTGAGGGCAACGTAACAAGTACAATAAATACCAAAGCAACAAAAATATGGGATTGCAAAAACACACGAACCAATCCATCTCCATATGGAGTAATTTCAGCGACACGCATATCCCGGAGCCAAATGTAAAACCAAGAATCAAAAAATGGTTGTGAGACATGAGAGAAATAAGTGAAAATAATCAGACTTTTAACGATCAACCATGAAAGCGCAATAGTCATGAATCGAGTGAAATAAGAAAAAGACGATTCAGAGAATTTCATCGTCGCGATAGGAATGAAAAGCAGTAAAAACAAATATCCATTAAAATCATTGAAAACTGTCATGATATCCCTTCCAGCAAAAACACCATGCTGAAACGCGATCGCTAAAAGTATCAACAAAACAAAAAGAGGCGAACTTATGCCAGATGAATTAAAATCCTTGGCCAATTTTTTGCGTCCCTGTGTCGAGGTCGGAACATGTTTTACAGACCATACAAACAAAACCACAAAAAATAACAACATGCGCAATGAAAGAGTTTCATACGAGAGCATTCGCCCAAACGAGCTCACAATCGACTCACCAAAAATCAGAAAAAGACCATGCTCAAGCTTTCTGTACGTAAGCAAAGCAGCAATCAAACCGAACAAACCTAAACTATAGATTTCGGTTTGCGGATGGAAAAAAGCAAGGAGTGAGGTTGCCTCCAGTAATGCAATAAGTAAAATAGCTGTGAAAATTTTACGCTTCATGTAACGAATGTTTTGTATTAATGACTTGCTTCGCATCGTTATACGATTTTACTTGCGGAAGTTTTGAAAATCTATATGCAAAGCGTGGAAGCCAATGACTCATGCCGAGTTTGCGTGGTTTCACAGAAAATAACACTTCAGAAATCCCAACTCCTTTTTTGTTCTGCTCAAGCATACTCAACCACAAATCCCAATCCTGAAATCGATTCAAAGACTCATCAAATCCAGGAAAATCACTCCGACGAATCAAAGACGTCGTATGAATATAATTTTCATTCTTGAGTAGAGATGCATCAAATTCTGAAACCGCAAACTTTTTAAATCCGAAATAAAATGATGAATACGCATACGCTGCATCAGATGAATGTAACGCACTCATCATGCGCTGCAACATATCAGATTTCATGGCAACGTCAGCATCACAAAAAATCACATACTCTCCATTTGAATTTCGAAATCCTGTATTTCGTGCAGCAGGCGCTCCTTTGTTTTCCTGTCGAATAAGTTTTACTCGAGGATCATCGTTCACTATTGGGATCTCACTCCCATCATCAACAACAATCACTTCAATATTTTTATAACTCTGAATAAAAACACTTTCTAAACATTTCTCCAACTCATCCGCGTGATTAAAAACAGGAATAATCACAGAAACTTTCTCCTGCTGCAGCCAATTCAAAAGAGGTTGAGCAGTTACATCCCAAGTAAAATTCTCCAAAACTCGCTCACGCGCATCTATTCCCATTTGAACACTCATTGATTCATTTGAAAGCAACGTAATAATACGATCAGAAATCGAATCAGAATGAGTTGGATCACACACAAATCCAGAAACATCATGTTGCACAGCTTCACTCACTCCACCAGAACCTCCGGCAACAGCCGGCAAGCTGTGCATCGCAGCTTCTAAAAACACAATTCCAAAGCCTTCAACATCTCCGTCAATTTCTCTCGGCAACAAACAAAACAAATCACTTCGTGAATACAACGCATGCAATCGATCACGTTCTGCAGAACCTTCAAATGTTATAGACTCTCTCAAATCTAATGAATCGACAAGTCCTTCTAAATCTTCACGCTGCGGACCATCTCCCGCAATAGTGAGATGAGCATCAGGGCATTTCTTCAAGACATTCGGCATGGCACAAATCAATGTATCAAAACCCTTTCGTTCAACTAGTCTCCCAACACTCAAAATCCGATACCCCTCACGAGCAGACACAATCGGATCAAACGGAACAATCCCGGGATACACAACTTGAGAATCTGTACCGACGTTATAAGAATCGGCAATCCTCTTTGTATTGTTACTATTACAAATAATTAATGCAGAACGCTTCAAAACATGTTTGATAAGCCATCGCTTAATTCCTTTCGGTTTCGCTATATCCAAACCATGCACAACACTAATATATGGAATCCCAGTCAGGCGTTTAATAATCATCGCCATCAAACCGACCGGAAGCACATGACTAATCATCACATAATCAGGTTTGATATCTCGCACTCTCTGTGCCAATCGAAATGCAGGAAGCAGCCATCGCGGCCATATAAATTTTGAAAAGAATGGAGTTTCGATGTGAGCTTCAGATGCCTCACCATGCACCCCACGTGGTGCAAGGACAAAAAATTCGTGACCAGCTTCGTCACATGCATTTCGTAGGCCCCCTAAATATTCCGCCACACCTCCTTTGAATGGAGGGTATTCAAGCGTAAGTAATACTATTCTAGCCATGTTTTTTTAGATACGTTCCAATAAAAGTTTTTACCTCCGCGATGGTAATCGCACGAAGTACAAAAATCAAAATAAGATATACGATTCCAAGTCCTGCAAGTGCTCCGAGTAATGTAGCAAACAAATACAACGATTGTCCGGCTTGAGAGAAATTTTCGAGAACAATGGTAAGTCGAGGAAGCAAAAGCAAGGCAAGTGTTGCAACAACTCCTCCACTAGCTAACATGCGCACAGCTCGTGAAAGTAATAGAGATGCATCCCAACGAATGACTTTACGCGCGAAATACAGTCCAGAGATAAATAGTACGGTTTGACCAATAACAGCCGCTATAGTGGCTCCTAGAGCCCCATATCGAGGGATTAAGACAAGGTTAAGTCCCAAATTAGTCAACAACGTGATAAACATCGAAGCTGTTTGCAAATGCTGCTTATGAACCGCATTTAACAGTGATCCGATCGGAAAGTCAATGAATCCGAATAACATCGAAATTGACAATATCTGAAGCAAAATAATACTCGAAATATACGCTTCGCCGAAAACATATGTGATAATGACTGGGCTCATTGTGAGTAAAATTACAATGAGAGGAATCGCGAGAAACATTAAGTACGTCATGGAAATATGAACGATACGTGCAAGTTTTTCACGACTTGCAACAAACGCACGACTCATTGCAGGATACAATGCCGCAGCCAATGCAATCGGAATAAACTGAAACGCAAATACAATCTTAGATGGAACTGCATATAATCCAACTGCGGAAAGTCCAGACATCTTAGAAAGAAGAACTACATCAATCTGCGCATACCCTCTTGCTAGAATTCCAGCTGCTGCAAACGGCCACGCCATCCGTAATAAACCCTTCACATCTCCAAGCGTGACTTTATAAACAAGAGGAATTTTGATGCCAGCACGCAAAACATGATACACACCATTAATCACATTAAATAAACTTCCAACTGCGAGTGCACCGACAAGTAAAAAGATCGAACCGCTGGTATACAAAACATATCCTCCCAACAGCACAACTAATAGCTGCCCACCAAACATCCCAATCGCCTCATAACGCAAATTCTGAACACCGCGCAAAATTCCATATGCAAACACATGGATTGCATCGAGCATCATCACACCAGAGGTCGCAAGAACTATCCAAATCGTACGATCTTCATATCCCAATAATTTCGCAAAACCAACAGCTGCTGCAGCAGACAAAATAATGAATAGTGCCTTCAATCTCAAGCTTACGATCAACTTAGTCTTAACATGTGGAGAAAATTGAGAATGGTCTCTTTCTTTCGCGACTTCACGAATCACAACAGGCGTCAGACCAAAATCCGCGAAAATCCCAAACAGCGCAGTAAACGCCAAAGCAAATACATACAATCCAGTCTCCTCCACCCCAAGCTGCCGAGCAATAATCGCAAAGTAAACAAAAGACAGCACTTTTTGTGCTACCAAACTCCCGGTCAGCCAGATCGTATTGTGAGCGACACTCTTTCTCATACAGCTAGTATATGATGTTTACATGTCAAATTCAAATAAAAAACCCAGCATATGGCTGGGAATTTGATTAGGAAGATGGCACGGCGCCATCTGGTGCATCATCAGCTTCTGCATGCACTTTTTCTGCTTCAGCAGATGCACGCGCGACATGAAGCAAACGATGAACATCATCAGAAACCTCACTGAGATCACTGGACAGCACAGAAACTTGATGCACGCGCGACTCCTCATCACGACTCATCTGAATAACAACCAATTCAATCAATTCAGTTGTGAGTTGCTGAGCAGTCTTCTGTACTTCTGTCAGTTCATCTACCTTAGTGGAACTAGAGGCAAGATCTCGCAATCGGCGCAATTTCAGGTGAGCAATGTTGAAGATCCCCAACAAGTCAGAATCAAGAGATGATGCAATGCGTTGACGCACCACAGCGTATCGTGTTCGTGTAATTGAATGTTGGAAAAACAAGAACATACAAACAAAAGCAAGATAGAAAAGGGTAGAAATCACACCGGTTTTCATGGAAAATATGAATAAACCCCAACCATTATTTGCTTCAAATGGTGGTTCAATCATATCGTCAGGAACCACTCCAGATTTTGCTACAGAAACCACCCATTCCCTATCTTCAAGTGACGTGTGATCTGCACCGGTATCCAGCTCTGAATCCCTAATGAGCTCATCAAGCCATTCTCGCTGTCCGCGAACCAGTTCAAAAGGATATTGCTCGTCAAGGATCACATCCCGAATCTCTGAACCATCACGGCATGCAGATTTAAAATCAAGATGATCACTCGGACACACATTTCCAGCAACTGCCTGCCATGTTGCATATTCTTGGTAATCATCAATCCACCAAAAAATGCTAAAGCTCAAAGAAATGAAAAGGGCAATCCCAACATTCACTGCTAAAATCTTTACGAGATTAAGCGTGAAAAAGACTCCAGGCTCATCAGTATTCAAATACCATCTGACACTTTCTTGATTCACAGCTGTACCCCATTAAAATGATCCGCTGCAAATATAACAGCAATACTGCCATCTGTCAACCAAAAAACCTCCGTGAGGAGGTTTTGATTTTTTTGAAGTTTATCGTTTTGACCACTGTGCTGCTTTACGCGCCTTCTTCAATCCTGGTTTCTTTCGTTCTTTTTCTCGTGCATCTCGCATCAACAATCCTGCGGCTTTCAAAGCGGGACGATATTCAGGATTATGAGCAACTAATGCGCGAGCAATTCCCAAAGAAATCGCATCCGCATGCCCAGCCAATCCCCCGCCCAAAACTTTTGCACTTACATCAAACGATTTAGCCTGCCCAACAACATTCAAAGGCTTGAGTACAGTTGTTTGCATGGTTTCAACGGGAAGATGCGTAGCAAGTGGTTTACCATTAACTACAACCTCACCTTTCCCACTCTCAAATAATCGAATTCGAGCACTTGCAGCCTTACGACGTCCAACAGCTGGAGTATATTTTCTTGTTTCTTCTTGTTGTACTTTTTCTTCAGCCATACTTATCGATTAATAACAAGACGTTTAATCATACGATCACGCAACTTGTTTTTTGGAAGCATACGATATACCGCTAAATACAGTACACGTTCTGGACGCTCTGCAAAAACATTTTTCAATTTTCGTTCCTTCATTCCACCAGGATATCCAGAATAATGATAATAAATTTTCTGTAGTCCCTTCTTTTCTGAAATCGACATAGCAGAAACATTTTGAACTACAATTGAATCTCCAAGATCCCACTGTGGTTCATAATTTACCTTATGCTTTCCCTGGAGCAATCGAGAAATTTGCGTAGCCAAACGCCCCGGAGTTTGTCCAGTTGCATCAAGCACATGAGTTTCTCTTTTTACTTGTGGTTGTACAAAAGGCATATTATACAAATTCAATCACCGCCATAGGAGAGTTATCTCCCAAACGATTTGCAATTTTAGTAATGCGTGTGTATCCGCCAGCTCGTTCTTTATATTTCGGACCTAAAACCTCCAAAATTTTATTTACAGCTTTCTCATCATACAAATACTTCATCAAATGTCGACGATTTGCCAATGTAGATTCAGAACCGCGCGTAACTAACTTCTCAACAATAGGCCGGATAGCCTTGGCTTTCGCTTGTGTCGTAGTGACTTTTTCATACAAAACAACACTCTGTGCAAGGTTCCGAAGCATAGCCTCGCGAGGGGCCTTCTTCCTTCCAAAAGTTGTTTTCTTAATTCGATGACGCATGTTTATGAATTATGAATTTATTCTACGGGTTCTTCAGCAGTTTCAGGTGCAGGTGTTCCTCCAAGTCCATCTCGCACAATGGTGAAATGGTCTACAAGGATTTGTGACGCCTGTTTTAATGCTTCTTCTGGTTCAATAGTTCCATCAGTTTCAATATCTAATACCAATCGTTCATAATCAGTCACATCACCCACACGAACATCTTCTGTTTTGTAACCAATATTTACGACTGGATTGTAAATTGAATCAACCGCAATTGTTCCTAATTCCAAATCTTTTGTCTCTCGCTCTTCAACTGGAATATATCCTCTACCCTGCTCAACCAAGATATCCATTGAAAATTCCAATTTGTCATCAGTTAATGTAGCGATAACTAACTCTGGATTTGCGACTTCAGCATCAGCATTTGGCGCAATATCTCCAGCAGTGACTTGCTTCTTACCTTTCACATCAACTTTCAATCGCGCTTCTGGTGTATGCAACTTCAAATTTAACTGTTTCAAATTCAATAAGATTTCTACAACATCTTCTTTCACGCCTTCCATTGAGGAAAACTCATGAGAAACTCCCTTAATTTTCACTGCAGTTACAGCAGCTCCGGGCAGTGATGACAATAATACGCGTCGCAACGCATTTCCTAATGTCTGTCCGTAGCCAAAATAACATGGCTCAACAATAGCGCGCGCATGAGCTTTAGACTCACCCGCTTCGATTTTGACTATTGATGGATGCAGTAATTGTTCCATAGATGTGGAATAAATATGTATTTGTTTTTATCTTGAGTAAAACTCGATGATTTGCCCAGCGTCAAATGATTTATCAAAATCAGCTTCAGTAGCTTCGCTCACAACCTTCCCACTCATAGCAGCAGTATCTAGTGTGAGCCATGAAGGCAGTGTCATGTTTTCCAAACGAGGCGCAATTGAATCTCCCAATTTACCCTTCTGAATTTTCGGTTTGACTGAAATAGTTTGTCCAACTGAAACTTGATATGAAGGAATACTCAACGCCTTACCATCAACAAAAATCAGTCCATGCCCAACCATTTGACGTGCAGCACGACGTGTAGGAGCAAGTCCTAATCGATACACAGCATTATCTAAACGATTCTCAAGCATGCGTTGCAAATTCACAGCAGTATTTCCCTTATGTGTTGTTGCTGAAGCAACGTACTTGCGGAATTGCTTTTCCAAAATATTGTAAATTGCACGAGCTTTCTGTTTTTCAGTCAATTGCTTTCCATAATCAGTTTGACGACGACGTTTCGCAGCTTTAAGTGGCCCGTGTTGTCCAGGAGGAGTTTGACGTCGTTTAACAGCACAGCGAGGACGTCCGCAGACTGATTCTCCGAACTGACGACACACTTTACATTTCATTGCTACTTTTGAAGGCATATTAAATTCTACGTGGTTTACGACGTCTGCATCCATTATGTGGAATAGGCGTAACATCCTTAATTGATAAAACATTGATTCCTCCAGAATGAATTGATCGAATCGCAGATTCACGACCAGATCCAACACCCTTCACAAACACATGAGCTTCTTTAACATTAAACTTCTTGCATTTTTCAACCAACACACGAGTAGTAACATTCGCTGCATATGGTGTGGCTTTTTTAGGCCCACGGAATCCACACGCACCAGCAGACGACCATGCAAGCGTATCACCCTGCAAATCAGTTGCTGTCATCAATGTATTATTATAACTAACCTGCACGTAAATAATAGCTACTGGCACATTACGGTCAGCACGCTTTTTCTTGCGCTTGCTATTCTTATTCTTTGCACCTGTCTGCTTCGGCGCTGCCAAAATTGCGGCTGCTGCCTCTGCGACGGGGTCTAGTGATGGTTGTTCGTCTGACATATTCTAGGTTTTACTTACTGCGACACGTCCGCTTCCCATCGTGTTTCGCTTATTTCCACGAACAGTTCGACTGTTGGTTTTTGTTCGTTGTCCATGAACTGGCAGGTTTCGGGAATGACGTGATCCGCGATACGATTTAATCTGTTTCAATCGTTGAATATTTGACACAATCTCACGTCTCAAATCACCCTCAACTGTAATATCTTTTTCAATAATCTGACGAATTCCAGCAATCTCTGCTTCTGATAGATCTTTAATCTTAGTATTTCGATCTACACCAGACTGTTTCAAAATATTCAATGCACGAGTAGCCCCAACACCAAAAATCTTGGTCAGTCCAATCTGTACGCGCTTGTTGTCATCTAAAATGACTCCTGAAATACGTGTTGCCATATTATCCTTGTCGTTGCTTATGCTTTTTTGTCTTACACAAAACATGAACGCGTTTCCCACGTCTTACAATTTTGCAATCTTTGCAGCGTTTTTTTACAGACGCAGAAACTTTCATATTCGTGTTTTCCTCCTCTTGAAAAAAATGATCGCCAGCGGAGCATATTTAAGCCCGATAATTGGGCAGCCTGGCTGACTAGTTAACTATTATGTTGTGGCCAAAGTATAGTAAAGACTTGCATTTTTGTCAATATATACATGTGGATTAATACTACACTAATTTTAGACTAAAACCGGTATACGACTCTTCCTTTCGTTAGATCGTAGGGTGAAAATTCAACCTGAACATCATCACCTATCACAATACGAATACGAAATCTGCGTAACTTTCCAGCCAAATGACCCATGACGGTTTGGCCTGATTCTAACTTTATCTTAAATTTAGCACCTGGTAGAACTTCCTCCACGGTTCCTCGAAGTGTAATGGCGTCGTCTTTCTTTGGCATAATTGGCAACATTCTAACATGTCTAGGATAAAATCACAAGCTTAAAAAATACAATGATCAAATAACAATGTTCAAACAAATCTCAAATTGCAAACACTAAACCCTAAACACCGCAACTTTTTTGAATTTCGAGTTTAGAGCTTAGAATTTACATGAACATTGTTATTTGAAAATTGGTCATTCTGATCCAACAACCGCCTTAATACGTCGGATTCCTTGCGAACTAGATTCTTCCTTAATGATGGTAAAACTTCCAATCTCACCAGTTGACTGCACATGTGGACCGCCACAAATTTCAGATGACGCATCACCAACAAAATACACCTTAATTTTATCTCCGATTTTTGCATATGCATCATCAAACAATCCAATCGCCCCACGCTCCTTAGCCTCTTCAACTGTAAGCATTTCAAATTGGACAGGTAAATCACTCTCAATATTACTATTCACAATTGCTTCAACTCGAGCTTTTTCATCATCAGTCAATTTATCTGGATGAGAGAAATCAAATCTCAAACGTTTTGCAGTAATGTTAGAACCCTTCTGCTCAACATGATCTCCCAAAACTTCACGCAGCGCAGCATGTAATAAATGAGTTGCGGTATGACCCATCACAGTTTTAGGATCATTATCAGCTAAACCACCAGCAAACTTCTGGCCAGCTCCTGCACGAGACAAATCCTGATGTTTCTTAAATTCCGCATCAAACGCCACATGGTCGACAGCTTGTCCCTTCTCACGAGCCAGCTCAATTGTTAACTCCAGTGGAAAACCGTATGTAGAAAATAATTGAAATGCATGTTCTCCTGACAACTCGTGCTTCGCGATCATCTTTTCGAATTCCTTCAGACCTCGCTTAATTGTCTTAGAAAATTTTTCTTCCTCACGCTGCAAACTCTCAATAACATGATCCTGATTTTCAGAAAGTTCTGGGTATGCGTCAGAATATTCAGAAATAACAACTCGAGCGATATCAACAATAAATGCATCCTCAATACCAATCATACGACCATGACGAATTGCGCGACGGATCAAACGACGAATGATATACCCTTGATCAACATTTGAGGGAGTTAATCCAGCTCGATCAGCCAACATAAACGTAGCAGACCGAAGGTGATCAGAAATAATTCTAATCGAAATTTCAGAAGATCCTTCATCTGCAAACTTCTCAATCGTTTCAATAATAGGTCTAAACAACTCTGTATCGTATACGCTAACTTGGCCTTGCAATACAGCCGCAGTTCGTTCTAATCCCATTCCGGTATCAACATTCTTCTGCGCAAGCGGTTTTAAATCATCCCCAACTTTCTCAAACTGCATAAAAACATTATTCCAAATCTCAACCCATCGATCATCTTCAGGATCAAATTCTTCAGGCACATCAACTCCCCCAGTCCAATAAAAAATTTCTGTGTCAGGTCCTTGAGGGCCAGGATGCTTTCCGCCGGCTGGCCACCAATTTTCATTCTTATCCAAATACGCAATACGTTTTTCTGAAATTCCCAACTCTAGCCACAATTTTGCAGACTCCTCATCACGCGCGGCATCATCATCACCAGCGAAAACACTTACAGCCAACATATCTAAAGATAAACCAAGCCATTTATCTGAAGTAAGAAATTCAAAACTCCATGCAATCGAATCATCCTTAAAATAATCTCCCAGCGACCAATTCCCCAGCATCTCAAAAAAAGTAAGATGAGTATTATCACCGACCTCATCAATATCTCCTGTACGCACACATTTCTGATAGTCAACCAAACGAGTACCAGAAGGATGAGCCTCGCCCATTAAATACGGTACAAGCGGATGCATCCCAGCTGTAGTAAATAATACAGAAGGATCATTATCAGGAACCAAAGACGCAGATGGAATATGTGTATGCCCTTTCTCTACAAAAAATTTGATGTATGTTTCTCGTAATTGATGTGCAGTCATAAGTATGAATCGGGAATCATGAATTATGGAATCGAATAGATAGTTTAGTAAAATACGAATGTTTGGGCAAGAAAAAACCTGCACCGCGTGGGTACAGGTACTACTCTGGCTCGCTATTGTCTTCTACTGCATGTAAATGTGTTTGACGCGCAATGCGCTGTTTGCGATCAGAGGGGTCTTGAGACTGAAATCTATGCAAATGCCGCTCACGCAAGAGCGTAGCCCGAGCACGCGCATAATGCACCGTTCCATACTCAAGTACATACGGAATGCACAAAATGATCGTAATGCCTGTAACAAGCATCGAAATATGATGGGACCAGCCGTACGCATGAAGACTAATAATCGATGCAACAAAGAATCCAATCAATAATCCGAAACGAAATTCTCTACCCGAATCGTACATGTATCCTCCTTTGAATATGTTCATGAATAGCACGCCGTTTGTACTGTGTCAATAACAGCACCCCCCAAACATTCATCGCCACTATATATTACAAGAAATTGTCCGGGTGGAACTGATGATATGGGCGATGAAAAGGTTGCAGAATTATTTTGCAATGTAAGTGGTTCACCAGAATGCAAATATCGAACACGTCCAATTAAATCCTCATCACCACGAGGTGCTCGAATCCAATGAGTATTTTTTAAAGATACACAAGAAGCCAACAAAGCAGGATGATCATCACCAGCAGCAACAGTAACTACATTTTCCAAAGCATCCTTCTCAACTACATAATACGGCACTCCACCCCCAACACCAAATCCCTTACGCTGACCAATGGTAAAAAATTGCACACCATCATGTTCACCAATCACATTTCCATCAGTATCTTTGATAACACCTTTTTTTTCTGGCAAACGCTCTTTCAAAAAAGTTTTTAATGCGACATTACCAACAAAACAAATTCCACGCGTAGAACGCTTATCTGCAACACATAAATTCAAATCCTTGGCAATTCTACGAATCTCATCTTTAGTTTTACGACCCAAAGGAAATAATGTTTTTGAAAGTTGCTTTTGTGTTAATCTATGCAAAAAATATGACTGATCTTTTTTTGAATCAACTCCCTGTAATAATGAAAATCTGTCACCACGCTTTTCAACTCGTGCATAATGTCCTGTCGCAATAAAATCACAATTTAATTTTTTTGCATCTTCCAATAATAATTCAAACTTCACTAAAGAATTACAAAGCACATCAGGATTCGGCGTACGTCCAGCTGCATATTCCGCATACATGTATTCTGTGACATGTTCACGATACGCATCTTCATAATCAAACGTTTCAACTGGAATTCCTAATTGAGCTGCAACTTGTAATGCATCGCGCCGATCTTCAATCCAACAGGGGTCAAATCCGTGATCTCCAGACCAACATTTCATAAATGCGCCAATCACTTCATAACCTTCTTGTAACAAAAAATGCGCCGCAACAGCACTATCCACCCCGCCTGATAAAGCTAACAATACGCGTTGATTAGTCATGTGTGTACCCTATTTGAAAGATTATCAAAAGTCAACGTTCATCAGAAAACGATAAAGCAAAAAATCCAGAAAACTAAAAACAGTGCAGCCATTCTGTTTAATCGCTTTATCGCTTTATCGCTTTATCGCTTTCTGGATTTTTAGATTTTTAGATTTCTCGACTAAGCCAATTCCAACATGCACTGCTCAAGTGTGACCGGACATTCAGGTTTGCCAGGAATTTCATGATGCTTAAAACATCTCGCTTCATACAGTTCAGCCGCACCAATAATATGCACAGGACTATTATATGACGCAGCTGTACCGTCAATTAATCGTTGCGTGCGAGATGCTGTATTACCACAAACGCGCCCATCAGGACGCATTCCAGTACACACAGCGCTCAGTTGTACGACATTGTCTGCAGAAACAAGCAAATCAGCCATAGTCCGCTCTCCAGAAGCAAACGGAAACGCCTCGCCACGAAAATCCAAAGTTAATCCCGCAACCTTCACATACACACGACTTTCAACTAATGCACGAATCACATCAATAATCCCATCATCAAAAAACTGAACCTCATCGATCACCACATCATTACAACTCCGATCTAAGCGTGCTAAAACCTGTTTACTATCCGATACAGGAACTGCTTCCAAATGAACACCATCCATAGATGCCATCTGATTCTTATCAGCATAACGCGCATCATGCTCAAATTTAAAAAGCTGAACACGGCGACCGCCAATCCGATCACGCCGAACCAAACGGATCAACTCTGCAGTTTTTCCTGAAAACATCGGCCCACAAATAACGGTCAACATACTATTGAATACCAAGAATACCTCTTAATTGCTTTACCCGAGTTGCAACAGATTCATTCCCTGGATCACGTTTCAAAACTTCTTCAAAATATCTCAATGCAACTTCTCTGTCACCTCGGCGGTCAAAAATTACACCAGCACTAAACAACGCATTTGCATTATTTGGATTAACCGCAAGCGCTGCGTTGAAAACAGTCAACGCAAGATCCCAATCACCATCATTCGCTCGATTGAAATACAAACGACCTAACTGAAACAAGAAGACATCATTCTGTTTTCCAACCTGTAATGCTCTTTCTAATTCTGTAATCGCTCGATCCAAATCATTCTCCTTTTCATAATATGCAGACAACTGAATATAAGCATCCAAATAATCTCCCTTCAACCGAATTGCTTCCTCAAATGACTCCTTAGCCTCCGTAGTTTTACCTTCTGCATATTTTGCTTGTCCGAGTTGTAGATGCAACACAGGATTCGCCGGCTCAAGCGCAACAGCCTTTTCAAACGAATCTGACACAAACGGAATAACTTGAAGCGTAAACGATCGAGCATTTAAATACATATTTGCCAATGTTTCCCATGTATCAACACTTCGCGGCGAAGTTTCTGTCGCAATACGAGCTTCATCAACTGCCTTTGCAACAAGTCTTGCAATCAAATCTGGCGATCCATCAGCCTGTCCAGCAATGACACGCGCCTCATTAAGATATGACTGAGCAAGTGCAACACGATATCGCGAACTTTTTTTATTTAAATTCGTAGCATTGGTAAGCATGCTAATTTGCTGTGCAGGAGACGACGCAGTTGTTTGCGCATCAGTATATTGAACCTCTGCTGCATAGTATCTTCCGGAAAAAATTGCAAAAACAATCCCACCTGCGAATAATAATACAACACTAAACGACGTTGCCAGCAGATATTGCGGTGAACTTTTCAACGAAATTTCAACAACATCATGCTTTGCAGATGGCATGAGTGTTGACGACAACATAGCCAACAACATGAAAAACAATAACCATAAATTGATGGATATGTGAACAAAAAACATGGCAACAAACAGCGTAATCCAAACAGGTGCAATCAAATACACAAACGAGGATTTTGCATTAAATGCACCAGCAGATCGAGCTTTCTCACTCAAAGATCGCATCCACAATCCAGTTATATATCCCAACACAATCAAAACTAAAAACACAAAGGCCAGCGCTCCCACAATGCCCGTTTCCGCAATCATCGAAACAAACGTCGAGTAGGGCTTTCCAAATCTAATTCTCCACGCAAAATTGTTAGCATTCAATGCTTCAGGTTTAAATTGAGAAAAGTCATGAACAAATGTCGCAGGTCCAGATCCTATTAAAAATTGTTTTGTATTTTCAGTCACCGCCCCCCATGCAACATCATAGGAAGATCCAACCCCCAAAGCGATCTCAACAGGAAGATCAAAATCAACTAATCGAGGCGTCTTCAAAAATACAAATAAAACAGCAAGTACTATCAATGCAAATGTTGCTGTAATCCAGGGTAATCGCAGATAATCAGCATAGGTCAACATAAAGGCCAACAAAATCGCAAGCCCAATACCCAAAATAATATAGACAACCTTAAATCCCAAAGAGAGCAATATAAACAGAGACAACAAACCAACAAACCCTGCCATCCCATCAATCAAAAAAGATTTCTTTTTCACAGACAACAGCGCAACAGAACCCAACAACAACATCACTAAATACACTCCAAATTCAGAATTCGACAACGAAGTCGAATTAGAAATAATCACACTAAAATCCGAAAATTCAACAATCTTAAATTTATCCAACAAAAACCAAATCCCAGCTAACACACCTCCACCAGCTGCGCTGGCCAGCAAATACAAACGGGATCGATCAGTAATAAATACTTGCGTTACCAAAAACGCATACGCAATCAAAAATACAACCGCCAATACACTCATCTGAATATTATTGTAATCACCAACAAAACTTAAAAAACGATCAAGTGAAAAAAGCCCAGCCAAAACAATAACCCCTAAATACACCACAACAGGCACATCAAACGCAGATCGGTGAATAACAAATTTTCTCGTGATAGCGCCTTCAAGCAGCCATAACATCAAAGCCAGCAGAACTAATCCATACAACAAAAAATGCTTATTCAACTCCAATACCTCAAGAGTATAAGGCAGAAAAAAAACCGGCATCAAAACGGTGACGGCAACAAGAAGCGTGGTGACAGCTCGACGAATAAAGGTTGTAGATTGCATAAGCTATAAATTGTCATCCCGGCGAAGGCCGGGACCCATGAAAAATTAGTATAACACAACACATCAAACAGATATGCCTACTTATACACAGAAAAGACTAAAATTTCACAACATCTCCAGGCTGCATCTTGTTTGGGGAGGATGAATCATCTTTTTTATCAAAAGACTGATTGTTTTTCTTATAATGATGACGCGATTGAGATGGTTGTTGAGGTGATGATGTTCGAGAATTACGCTGATCCCTCTGTTTTTTCTTAGGTTGAGGAGCACTCTTTAGAGCATCCGCTAAACTAATTTCATCTGCAGTATCTGATGCTTGAGGACGAGGTCTTGCGATTGGCTTAGCCGCTCGATCAGATTGAGTTCGCTGACTGCGACGTTGCTGCCGTTGTTCATACCGCTGAGATGAACTAGGGCTACTTGCTTGAGACGCAGGCGGAGTTGATTGAGTTGGTACCGTACGAGCAGGCGGAGCATCTGTTCGAGTTACTGGAGCATCTAATTTATCTGGCGGAGCTCCAGCTTTGTGAACATGATTTTTCGCAGTTGGCGTAATACCCTGCTTTCGCAACTCATAACAATCCGGACAATACACCGGTCTATCTCCTGTCGGACGAAATGGAGGATTAAATTCGTTTCCACAATCAGTACACTTTGCAACAATCTTCGGCTTCTTTTTTGCAGCCTTCGCAGCCTTTGCTGCAGCCTTAGCCTCAACCATAGAACCTTGCATAGCTTCAGAAAATTTTTGAATCTTCTTCTCCATAACATCACGCTTCACCGCAAAACGCTCACGCGACGCTCGAATAACTTTGTCATAACTACCTGTTGGCTTTGAAATCGGCGCTAACGAATTTGCAGAAAACGGCTCACTTGCAGCACCATCAATCATCAGTCGTAAATACACCGTAAACTTGGAAAGATTCACTAAATCATTCATCGTAAATCGCGGCTCAAATTCTTTTTCCAAAAATTCTGCATCAGCAGCACCAACTCGCATCGCAACCAACGTACCTACATTTCCAAACACAGCATCACGAATAACTGTCGAACCTTGATTCTCAAGCTGTGCAATATATTGATGTGCCATGATTAAATTCAAATGGTACTTTCGAGCCTCTGACAAAATCACCGCAAAAGCTTCTGTCGCAAAATTCTGAAACTCATCAACATACAAATAAAAATCACGACGATCATCCTCATTTTTAATATCAACACGCTCCATCGCAGAAAGCTGAATTTTCGTAACAATCATACCACCCAACAAATATGAATTATCCTCACCAACCTTACCTTTCGACAAATTCACAATCAGAATCTTTCCCTCATCCATAACATTTCGAATATCAAACGTGGATTTTACCTGACTTACAATATTTCGAATAATTGATGCAGACAAAAATTGTCCTACCTTATTTTGAATTGGTGCAACAGCTACACTTGCAAAATCATCTGTGTAATTCCCAAACTCATCACGCCAAAAAGCTTTTACAATCGGATCAGTGATACGCTCAACAACCTGCGCACGATATGTCTTATCGGCCAACAACCTCGAAATTCCCAAAAGTGTCGCATCAGGAACCTCAAGCAACGCCATAATCGCATTCATCAAAATATATTCCATGCGAGCAGACCAAACATCCGGCCAAATCTTTTTGAAAACCCCCATCAATCCAGCGGTCACTAAATGCTTTTTATCAGGATCAACAGACTCCAAAACATTAAACCCTACGGGATTACCCAAATCCCCAGGATTAAAATAAATGACATCATTAATACGATGAGATGGAATATGATCCAAAATCTTCTCAGCTGTATCTCCGTGAGGATCCAAATACGCAACACCATGACCCTTTTGAATATCTTGAATCACCAAATTCTCAAGTAACGTTGTCTTACCCATACCAGTCTTTCCCACAATGTACATGTGCCTGCGACGATCATCTGTCTTAATACCAAAACGCCGCTTCTTGTTACGGAAGTTAGTTTCACCAAAGTAGATGATTTCATTTTCGTGATCGTGATCGTATTCAATCATAGCGTTAAGCGATTAGCGTTAAGCGTTTAGTGTTCAGTAGAAAGCACCCCTAACCGCTAAACGCTAAAAGCTAAACGCTCAAGTAGGTAAATCAACCGGCGCTTCACCCTTACCCGCAGCCGGTGGAGCCACCCCGGACGCCTTAAATGGATTTTCATTTTCAGTCGGCAAATATGACGGAGCCTCACTCTTCTTCGCTTTTGTCTGTGATAACATCGGCGCGCCAGCCCTACCTTCAGATGTAACAGGAAAATGCCAAATCGTCGCAAGCTCTTCTGTATTCAATACAAATTCAGCAGTTCCAGCCCAATGACTTCTTTTCTTGTACCACGCCATAATACGATTCTTTCGCCAATTCTTTCGCTGATCCTTAAACACATAATGGGCAGTCACAGCGGTCTTAGACATATCAGGAATAATCGCATTCATATTTTCAGTATTGAATTGCTTGATTGATCCCACAATAGCCTGTACAGCATTTGATTTCTTAAAATACCCCTTCTTTCCAACATACAAAATACGGATCTTGCAACTAAATCCAATCTTCGATAACTTTCGCTCAATACCCTCAATAACAACTTTTTCCCCCGGCGTAAGATGCAAAAGCATGGATGGCATTTCGCGCTCCTTTTCTGCAGCCTCAAATCCTGCGCCGCCAAAACCATGTGTCATAATTCCATCCCAAATCTGCCCCGGAATCTTTCCAGCTTTGCCCATCATACTCATAACTTCCTTTTTCGGCTTCCCCGCTAATTTACCAACCAACTCATACCCAGCCTCTTTCCACTTAATTCCAATCGGTTTAATCAAGATTTGCATCCACAATTGCTCTCCTGGGCCCATACGACTCATTGTTTCAATTAACGCTGTCATAGGATCATGATACACCTTTGACATCGAATCCTCATACTCAATATGAGAGCGAATTGGATAATGCTGTTGCTTAACTAATTTAAAATCGGCTCCCCATACATCCCACTCATCATTTGGAAAAGTATCTGGAACGCTAGTTGTATAGTCCTCAACCTCTGTAATTTCAGCATCAGGATATTGCGCGTAAATCGTAGCCTCAATTAAATTTCGATATGCCTTTTCTGTCCAAATCAAAAATTGCACATACCCCTCAATCGAGACTATCTCAAACGAAAACCATTTCTGTGTTTCACCCCCAAAATGAATTTCTTCTATATCTTGAGATGCATGCGCACCGGCCAATTGTGCAAAAATATTCTCAACTGCACGCGGACCCTGTTCATTATCTTTTGGAACATCAATCGCTAACAACATCCATTCCCACTTTGAACGATTCTCGGCAATTCGATAATACACAAAAATCATATGACCCATCCAAATAAACGGCCACACAAAAAAAGCCCAACCCCAATTCTGCAAAAAATGTGCCAAAAAAAGACGATCGTTTGCAAGACGAAGAAAAAATTCTCCAATATCCATTAAAACAGTTTCAATCGACATGAGAATTATTAACCTTTAAATCGGCTAAAAATATAAAAATAAAGCGGAATCAATACAGCCCACGCCCATGGCCATCCATTTGATCCGGCAATATATCCACCCCAAAACATACATGCCAACACCGTGGTAAACACAATCGCCAATAGGTGTCGGTAAAACAAATCGTACATAGAGTCTCCTTAATTTAGTTGTACTAGTATAGCACATTTTTTTGCTTTTGTACAGATTGAAACTTGACAATTAGGCAAATTCTTTGTACGGTTCAGATTCGCTCATCACAAAAGGAAATAACATGGATATCAGAAATCTCGTCAACCACGAAAGAGCATACTTGATTGAAATGAAATGGATAAGCGGAGGAAAAGAATTCACAGAATTCGCAACTCTAAATTATGGAAGAAATTGCCCAGGTTTTGAAGATCTCGTCTGCCGACCATCAGTAAAAAATAGTCGCAATACTCTACCTGCTGAATTAACTACGATTTGCAAAAGCGCAATACCATGGGATCAAACAGACGGAAAAATTGTAGCAGTATACGTAATCGTAAATCCAAACGGTCCGACCACAGTTCCAGCGGTGGAATGTTCCAAGGATGACACGGGACTACGCGAACTACACATAAAAATGATTCCCCTTCTCGCATTTGACGAGGAAGGAAAACCAATCGAACATCCGAAATTCAAACAAGCCGCCGAAAAATTCCAGGAGCAGCATCCACAAGAAAAATTCTTCCAATAAAACACCACCCTACGAGGGTGGTTTTTAATTAAGACACCAATTTACTCAGCCAAGCTCTTCGATAACATCATCTAGTAATCTCTCTACGTTTTGAATATAATCTATATCCTCATAAGGATCATTCACTTCACCTGCATCAGGAACATTTTCTAAAAATTCTCTAAGAGAGGTAATACGCCCAGAGACATAGTATGCACGGCTCCGATCGCCAGCGTGATCCTTCAACAACTTCATAGCATGATCAAATTTCTGTTTAATTTCAGCAGCCTCCTTGATCCCCTCAAATGCACGCAGCACAAGCTCTCTACGAGCATTGTCTTGTCTGATATCTCTCAATGTCTCATTCACTATATCATCGACTTCATCAAGCTGGTCAAAAACGCTGGGCATGCGCTCTCCTGACGGTGGTTTATCAATATTCATATTCATGATTTCTTATATTGCCTATTATACCATGAAACGAGGAGTGGTGAAGCAAAGAAAATCGATGAGTACGTTCCAGTAACAATTCCAATCATCATAGCAAGTGAAAAGTATCGCACACTCTCACCACCAAGGAAATAAATCGCTGCCAAAACAACAAGTGTTGTTAGTGATGTATTGATAGATCGTGAAAGCGTTTTATTCACGCTATCATTCACAGCCTTCTCAAAAGAAGTCGCACCATCAGAAATCGTCTCACGAACCATATCAAACACAACAATTGTATCATGCACAGAAAACCCCATAACGGTCAGCATGGCTGTTACAAACAATGTATCGATCTGAATTCCCAAAAATTGTCCCAAATATGCAAATACTCCTGCTGGCACAATCACATCATGAATCAAAGCAAAAACCGCAATCACCCCATACTTCCAACTTGCAACAGGTTTTGAAACACTGCGAAATACCCACGTCAAATACACAATAATCGCGAAAATCACACCGACTGCCATGTTAATCGATTTACGCCGAAGCTCTTCAGAAATAGTCGGACCAATAGTTTCAAATCGCTCTTCAGAATAAACTTCAGCGCCAAAACTTTCATCAAGCGCTGCGAGTAATGCATTATGCTTTTCAGGGCCAAGCGGTTCAGTTCTCATCAGAACATTCTCATCTCCCAAATACACAACCTGCCCACCCTCTAATTCTTGTGCCTCCAAAACACCTTGTAATGACTCTATCGCTGGACGCTCTCCCTCAAAATTCAATTCAATAAGCGCACCTTCCTTAAAATCAATTCCTAAATTAAAACCATACATCAACATCGCTGCAACACACGCTCCAATTACAAGAGCGGAAAAGCTGTACCAATATTTTCGTTTTCCTATGATGTCGAATTTCATATTATGTGTCATCTCGTTTAGAGCTTGCGCCCAAATACCAAATTGGTCGTGCTTTTGTGAATCCAATTACAAATCGCATGAGGTACCGCGTAATTGTCACAGCCGTGAACACACTCATCGCAATACCAATCAACAATGTCACAGCAAATCCCTTCACAATACTCGTTGAAAGATAAATCAAAATGACAGCAGTAATTGCACTAGACATATTTGATGCACGAATCGCAAACCACGCACGATTAAAGCCTATCTCAAGAGATTGAGACAATGATTTTCCATCTTGCAACTCCTCTTTCATTCTCTCAAAAATCAGAATATTCGCATCAATCGCCATTCCCAAAGAGAGCACCAAACCAGCAATCGAAGCGGCCGTAAGCGTAACAGGTACAATTTTGAAAACCGCGAGAACCAATAACAAATACAAGATCAAAGAAATCGACGAAACCAAGCCAGGCAATCTGTAAAATGCGATCATGAAAATAATAACAAGCAACAAACCAATCAATCCAGCCTGAACACTCTTTTCAAGAGTATCCGCTCCAAGCGAAGCTCCAACAGTAGACTGACTGACTAATTCAATAGGAACAGGAAGCGCACCAGCGTTTAATCGTTGCGCCAAAGTTTTTGCAGATTCAATGGTAAAATTTCCTTGAATCACCGCACTACCACCCAAAATCGGCTGATTCACAACAGGTGTGCTAATAGGTTGACCATCCAAGAAAATCGCAATCAAACTTCCTACATGCTTTGTAGTTAATTCACCAAACAACTTACGTCCTTCGTCATTAAATTGGATACCAACAATCGCCGCTCCATTCTGCTCAAACTGCAAATTCGCACGCTCTAATTGCTTCCCTGATAATCCTGTTGAAGCCCATCGATCATTTTGTGGCAAGACATCTGTTTCACTCGTCTTAGAAATTAAAATGCGAGATAGATTATACAATTCTAATTGACGCTGATCATACTTAACTACCAAATGAAAACCAAACTCCGTTTCAATCGGTGCAGATAATTCATTAATCGGCGCACCAACAACATAATCTTCTAACGCTTGCGGCAACTGGCCGATCGATACAAAACCAAAATCTCCCTCACGCGCATCAACTCCCGGCTCTTCAGAAAACTCCACTGCTAATTTCTTAATCTGCTCCTGATTCATCCGCAACTTTCGATCCAAAATATTCGCATAAATTCCGTCAGCTTTTGCACGAGCATCCAATTGACCACGCGCTTCCGGACATCCTTGCGGAGATTTTTCATGACAAATCAAAATATGTCCAACTCCATATTCCTCACCCTCACGATCAACACTATTGATACGAACAATATTGTGACCCTCTTCATTTTCAACAAGTTTCGGATACACTGATTTTACCGGATGAGATTTTGTTGCCGCGACCAACGGAGCATAAATCCCCTCTTCACGAACAAATCCAACTAACCCACCATTATCGCGAGATCGAATATCCTGTGAATTTGCATTAGCAATATTTTCAAATTCCTCTCCCTCAACTGTAATTTTTTTCAACAAATCTTTTGCACGCTCTAATTCCTGCGCATTCACCTCAACCAACTTATCCAATTCCTCCTGCGTAAGATCACGTGGTGGTTCGTCTGACAACTCCTTAAATTCCAAAACCGGCGTTTCTCCAATCGCATCAATCGCCTCTCGTACATCCTTCACGCCTGCCAACTCAACAATCACACGCCATCGCTCTCCAGATTTATTCGTTTGCAGCACAGGCTCCGCAACTCCCAACGAATTGACGCGACGTTCAATCACATCACGAACTCCATCAACAGCACTTCGTTGTTCAATTTCTGCAATTCCTGTCACATCAGCCTCATACACCAAATGCGCACCGCCTCTCAAATCCAATCCCAACACATACGGACTTTCCTTCTCTACTTTCGGAAATGAAAATCCATATCGCTCTTCAATATGACTGACTCCCTTATTATAAACTCCTGGAAAATCAAAAATAAAAGAAGCGCCCAACAAGAGCACTATACCAAACACCACCCAACGCACGGTTGAGCGGCTCACTGTTTTTACGGGATTTTTCTGCCATTTCGGGTTATCCATAAATTCGGCTGGATTATACTACGCCAATCATTTCAGGTCAAAGTGGATAATAGGAGGATCCAAAATACTTGACATATCTACAAAATTTTGTTAAAAAAGCCCCGCAATGTATCATACAGATATCTTCGCACAACGTTCATTAAAAAGAGGAAAGCATGGAACTACAACCACAGCCGTTTGTGAGCACGCACGTGGCGAACATCGCTCGCAACACACAACTCGGACTCGTCTTTTTACAATCAGGACCACAAAGAACATCGGGCCTCACTGAAGTATCTGAAGAAAGCTTTCTCAACGATCAACTGCAAATTGCTCGCTGGATGATTCTCCATTTCCTCAATACACATCCCGATGATGTGACGCCAGATCCGTGGATCAAAATTCCGAAGTGGCAGGTAAAGATCAACGAATTTCCAGCTCCTGATGAGCTCGAATCGTACAAAGCGTTGATGAAACAACTACACTCACAACTAGAGAGTCTTGATAATCCAATCTGGGACGCACGGTATGAGCAGGCAAAAACATTCCTATTGCGACTCACAGCACAACTCAATGAATGTATCGCATTCACAAATGATCGCATAGCTGTCATTAAGATGGCTCACGATCTTGGCACGGTGGTGTTGGAAAAAGAAGACTACCCAGAAAAACTTGCCGATTGCCAAGACATTATCATGAGACTAGGTCTTAAGCTCGGACAACAAGTTATCGAAGCATGTTCAATGGGATTGGGCATGCGCGGCGTTGCAACCATGGGATATCTCGGAGTCAAAAACTCCACTCCCGCTGTTCGCCTATTTTCATACGATTTACTCGATTTCGCAAGAGAACTCATTACCGAAACCGCAATCGAGCGTGGCTATACGCCGATCGCAACAGAACAGCAAGATTAGAATCACAAAGCACTACAACGTAGTGCTTTTTTAATTGCTTCCGTGGCACTTCTTGTACTTCTTACCAGAACCACAGCTACATGGTTCATTACGGCCAACTTTTTCGACCGTCTTCCCCGGAGTTCCTTGTTGAGATTGTGTTGCATGCTTTGCTCCCATTATTTTCGCAGCTCCAGCCATCGTAACCCCAACACGATCCATCAAAGATTTCGCTTCAACAGAAGCATGTCCAATTCTAAATAAAGTAGTCGTAATCTCATTATCAATCGCCGCCATCAAATCATGATACATGTTAAACGCGATTTTCTTATATTCAATCAAAGGATCGCGCTGACCATATCCCTGCAAACCAATCGAATTTCGTAAATACCGAACTGCCACTAAATGTTCAACCCACAAAGAATCAATCGCTCGCAACATCGCATTCTTTTCAATTTTTGCAATTTCCTCTGGCTCACCAATCTTATTACGCAAAAACTCATATTGCTCATCAGCCATTCCACTCAACATATCCAAAACAGCCTGCTGCGCAGCAATACGAGCTTCTGGTTCTTCTTTGTCTGTCGCATGCGCAACAATCTGATCCTTCAAATTATCTGGCAATGGCATCACCAAACGAAGCGAATCTACCAATCCATCTACATCCCACGTGCCATCCTCGCGATCTAAATAGTTCGAAACAATATTTTTGAATTCTGTATGAATGGTGAGAATAGCCAGCTGATGCAATTCTTCCCAATCTTTCGGGTCTTCAGAATCAGCCAAAGTCAAAACTTGTCGACGTCGAGCATACACGGAAGTTCGATGACGATTCAAAACATCGTCATACTCCAACAAATGTTTTCGAATATCATAATTATGAGACTCAACTTTATGCTGCGCTGTTTCCAAAGATTTTGAAACAATACCATTTTCAACTGGCATGTCTTCAGGAAAATTCAATTTCTGCATGATGTTCTTCATCCGATCACTTCCAAAAATTCGCATCAAATCATCTTCAACAGAAATATAAAACTGACTCATCCCCGGGTCACCCTGTCGCCCAGAACGTCCACGCAACTGATTATCGATACGTCGAGAATCATGTCGCTCTGTTGCAATCACCGCCAAACCTCCAGCATCCTTCACAATTTTCGCATCTTCTTCTGTCGGAGGATTCCCACCAAGAACAATATCAACACCACGCCCAGCCATATTCGTTGCAACTGTAACCGCGCCAGGTTTTCCGGCCTGTGCAACAACTTGCGCCTCACGCTCATGATTCTTCGCATTCAACATTTGATGCTCAACTCCAGCCTTATCCAATAATTCCGAAAATAATTCATTCTTCTCAATAGAAGCCGTACCAACCAAAATCGGCTGACCAGCCCCAGCACGCTCCTTAATCTCACGAATAACCGCCTGAAACTTCCCACGCTCACTCGCATAAATACGATCCTGCAAATCCTTTCGTGCAATAGGTTTATTTGTGGGAATTGAAAACACTTCCAATCCATAAATCTTCCCAAACTCCTCTGCTTCAGTTTCCGCCGTACCCGTCATCCCTGACAACTTTTCATACATACGGAAATAATTTTGAAATGTAATAGTTGCGAGTGTCTCAGACTCACGTTGAATAGCCACATTTTCTTTCGCTTCAATCGCTTGATGCAATCCTTCAGAATATCGACGTCCATACATCATACGACCAGTAAATTCATCAACAATCACAATCTCCTCACCTTGCACGACATAATCTTTATCTTTCTTAAAAATTGCTTCTGCTTTCAAAGCGTTTTCCAAATGATGTACAACTTTCATCCCAGCTTCGGTATAGAGATTTCCAACTCCCATCGCTTTTTCAATCGCCTCAATCCCCTCACTCGTAAGCAATGCACTTCGCGCCTTTTCATCAACCGTATAATGTTCCTCAATATGCAGACCACGAACCAATTGCGCATAGCGATAATACTGATCCGTCCCCTCCTGCGCAGGAGCAGAAATAATCAACGGCGTTCGAGCCTCATCAACCAAAATAGAATCAATCTCATCAATAATTGCATGATAGAGCGGACGCTGCACCATAGAATCACGATCCATCACCATGTTATCTCTTAAAAAATCGAAACCAAATTCATTATTCGTTCCATACGTCACATCCGCACCATACGCTTCCTTTCGGTTACATGGACGCAAATATTCCATCTCAACTTTAAACGATGCGGTTTCATCATGGTCTTCAGCCTCTTCCGGAGTTTCTGGAATGTAAGATGCATCATAAATAAAAGATTCCTGCTGAGCCTGCACAACCCCAACAGACAAACCAAGCGCAGCCAACAATTCCCCCATCCAAACCGCATCACGTTTCGCCAAATAATCATTCGGCGTCACCAAATGCACACCTTTGCCTTCAAGAGCAGAAGTATATGTCGCCAAAGTAGATGTCAGCGTTTTACCCTCACCAGTTCTCATTTCTGCAATCCCACGACGATGCAACACAAGCCCCCCAATCAACTGCACATCATAATGACGCTGTCCCAACACACGAACCGCAGATTCCCGAACTGTTGCAAACGTCTCGTAAAGCATATCATCTATTTTCTCACCAGCCACGATTCGCTTCTTAAACTCCTCCGTTTTCGCACGAAGTTCTTCATCTGATAATTTCTTAAAATCCTCCTCAAGTTTATTAACCTCAAGAATCTCCGATTGCAACTTCCCCATCTCTTTGGCAATCGGATCACCAAATACAAATTTCAATAATTTTTTCATATGTCATGCCGGGCTCGACCCGATATCCACTTCATAATAGAAACATTAATATAGCATGAACTACTAAAAATGTCGAGAATGAAAAACCCGCAGCTCAAAGCTACGGGCTAATCGAGGTGCGTCGACACCACATCACACCTCTGTTCTCCACCTCGAGATGCACAGAAGCCTAACTACTCACAAAGTAAGTGCGGGGTGCTACTGTCTGTATAGCACACACGCAGGAGCTTGTCAATACCTCAACTGAAATTGCTATTACTATATCTATGCACGTCTTTTTGAAAGATTCTTTTCCTTTAATCTAATAAGTTGCCGCTCCATCTCATCCTTCACCTTTTCAATTGATTTGTACAAATCAGCACTGGTTTTTTCTACGCGTAATAACTTCGATCCTAAATCAAACATCCATTCACATCGAAACACATCACCCTTTTTATGATGCGAACCAGTCAATTTTTCAACTTCTACAAACGCAATCGGATTTGTTGGCGCATGCGGAACATTCATAAATCGATCCAACATGTTTGCCTTTAGCTGAACTCGCTCTTTTATCGCATCGGTTAACTCAATGTTAGTTGCCTTAATCTCGGTTCGCATACGTTTACGTTAATTACTAATCCGGAGGTTTGGTACACAATAGACTTTTAGACACAAATTTTCAGATTGAATGATCAATTATTCAAAAAATTTTGCAGGCCTAGCAATAGCTAAGTCAAAAAACTTTTTGGAAAATTGAGTCTCAATGTGGAAATTTTGTCAAAAGCTCTATTGTGTATCAAGCCTCAAATCCAATATACTGAACCTCTTCATGTAGATCAAGTCCAAATACATCCTTAACTTTTTGTTTAACTTGATTGACAACATCTCGAACATTCTCTGCTGTTGCATCACCAGCATTCACCACAAAGTTTCCATGCACATCAGAAACTTCTGCACCTCCAACTTTCACACCCTTCGCGCCGGCATGCTCAACTAACCATCCTGCTGAAATCCGTTTTGATTCAAGCATGCCATCAGGAACACCCAAACCGCGCAATCTCTCAATTTCTTCATCATCTCCACACTCATAATTTTTAAACATACAACCCGAACTGCCAAATCCTTTCGGCTGTGTTGTATTACGATGAGACAAATAATCTCTCATCTTTTTTTGCGATTCATTTTTATCGCCGCGAGAAAGTTGTATAGTACATCCCAAAATAATATCTTTTGTTTTCTTAAAAATACTCTCACGATATCCAAACTCACATGCTTCATTTGATCGCTCATGAATATCTCCATGATCATCAATGTATCTAACAGACGTAATGACATCACGAAACTCTCCCCCCATAGCCCCTGCATTCCCACGAATCGCCCCGCCAATTCTTCCAGGAATCCCTACAGACCACTCCAATCCAGCTAAACCCTGTACTACAGTTTTGCCAGCAAGTTGAGCAGTCATGACTCCAGAATCAACATGCACGACACAATCATCAAATTTAATCTGATGTAACTGACAATGAACTACCAAACCATCAAACCCCTCATCTGCTACCAACACGTTAGAACCACCTCCCATAATAAAAACAGGAATCTCATGTTCACGTGCCAATTTCAACAACAAAACCAAATTCTTTTCATCCTCAACAACAGCAAAATATTTCGCCGGCCCACCAATGTGAAACGAGGTAAACGAAGAAAGTGGTACATCACGCTTAACCGCTATTTGTTGCGTTTTTAATTGTGTTACAAATTCTGTCATATCATTGACAATACATGAAAATTAGTCTAACGTGATAACCAACAGGAGGCAAATCATGACATCAAGCGAACCAAAGATGACCAGAAAAGAATGGGCGATCATCACATCAATATGTGTAATTATTATCGCGATATTCACTTGTATCTGGATCTACGCTCCTTCCCACGACTGCATCGAACGTGAATATGGAAACGACGACCCAATGGCTGGAGGCACGTTCAGCAAATACTGTGAACCAGCAAAAATCATAGAAGGGCCAGAGTACCGAAGGCAACGGAGATAAGTATGCTGTTGATGATTGAACCTATAGAGGTAATTCTCTTCCTCACATTTCTGCCTCTTCTCGCAGCTCTCATAATGCTACTCATAGGCAACAAACCTGTTTCGGATGCATATGAACCTGATGAAGATTACTACGACGAATAAAGCCTACGGGCTTTTTTTATTTGTCATACGTCGCGCCACTCCATCAACAGTCCCCGCCCCCATAACCACAACAACATCAAAATCCGACGCCAATCTTTCAACAACAGATTGAGAATCTTCTACAGATCCTCCAAACCACACCCGAGTCAAGTCTTGCAAGGCTGCAACAATGTTCGGCGAACCAACACTTTTCAATTCCTCTCGTCCCGCAACATCATACACATCAACCACTACCACCCCATCCCATTTTTGCAATTCATCAATGAAATCATCAAACAATTTTTTCGTACGATCATATTGATGCGGCTGAAAAACTAACAACAATTTCTTATCAGGATATGCATCGCGCGCTGCCTGCAAAGTCGATCGAATTTCTGTTGGATGATGTCCATAATCTGAGATCACTGTTGTATCATCATAAGACCCGACAACTTCAAATCGTCTCCAAATTCCAGAATACGCCTCAAGCCCAGCCTTCAGCATATCATCCTTAACTCCCCACATCCGAGCAGCGCAATAAGCTAAAGCCGCATTCTCACGATTGTGTTCACCAGGAACTGGAACACTGACACCCGCAATATCCAAAACAGAAGGATCACATTGCAATTCATCCGCTGCACTCATTAATGGATGCAGTATTGCATCTCGCTCCAAGCGCACAATCGTACCCTCTGCAGGAACACGATCAACAAACTCCTGAAACGTCTCAATGATATGATGAATATCACGATAAAAATCCAAATGCTCCTCCTCAATATTCGTGATAACCACCATCTGTGGTGACAAATAATTCATATGTCCACGATACTCACACGCCTCAACAATAAATGGCGCATCAGCAGACTGTGACAAACGAATATTTTCCTTCTCAAATTGCGGAACCTGCGTACCTACAATTACCAATGGATCCAAACCAGCAGTTTCAAAAAGAACGCCCAACATGGCGGTCGTCGTACTTTTTCCATGCATGCCTGTAACAGCAATTGTCGGACGCGTTTTAGAAATCTCACCCAAAACTTCTGGATAGCTCATTTGTACAATGTCTCGTTTTGCAGCTTGAATACGTTCTGGATTTTCCTTTGGGACAGCTGGAGAATACACAACCAAATCCACAGAATCCCGAACATAATCAGATGAATGTCCAATCACAATATTAATCCCCTCTTTTTTCAACTGCTCAATCAAATCAGAGTCCGCAACATCAGTTCCCGTAACAACTGCTCCCAACGACAAAAAATAGCGTGCAATAGCTGACACGCCAATTCCACCAATTCCTATACAATGCACCTTTTTTACAGACTCAAAATTCATATATCCATTAAACAGCATCCTTAGATACTTGACAAATCATGAAAAATAGACTATGTTGAAGGCAGATATTTTTCACAAAAGAGGTACACAATGAACCGGAAAAATCGAATTGTTTCTCATGATCGTGTGATGACGTACGTCGATGTCGTCCAGACATTCGGTGTACATTCAATCGAAGCCGCGAAATTCAAGCAGCGCCACTGGTCAAACAGCGACGCGCAAAAAATCTTCGCTCAAACCGATCGACTCTACGACACCAATCCGGAAGGAGCAATCACTCAATTCCATGAGAATCGACGTGGCACCTACGCCATGCTCGCAGCTATCCTCATCGCGCTTGCACTAATCATCCTGATTTAGGAGAAACATGCTTACTCAATACGGAATCGACGAAATCGTCATTCAATACAAAGCTTTCCTGACGATGTTCGGGCCCGGATCAAAAGAAGCCGAACGCTTCAAAGATCAATACCTGCACGAACCAGAACTTCACCAGAGACTCTACGCAATGGACGACAGGCACCGCAGAACAGAAAGCCGCATTGAACAAAAAGGCATCACGAGATGGATCGCCCCTGCGCTAGTGATGACCATCGTCGTCGCACTCCTATCGATGAATCTCTAATCAGGGTTCTCAATGCAGCCACAAACGTGGCTGTTTTTTATTGACAAACCACATAAATCCAAATATACTTACATGTGATCTTTCACAAGGAGATACCACATGTTGCACGCAGCAATGGAAGCCAAGAAACTACAGTCTCTCTTGCTCGAATACGAACACATCGTAACTTCATTCGGAAGCAGCAGCGAGCAAGCCAACGAATTTCGATGTAGATATTTCACACACAAAACGCTCGAGCTAATCAGAGCATGCAGTATCATCGATCTCGAATTGTTGACTCTGCAAAAAACCACTGCAGAAAGACAGCAAGCCTTAAGCATCGAACGCGAAAGAACCACACTGCTCTCAATCGGCTTTCTCGTCGGAGTAGTTGTATCACTACTCATCATGTGGATTTTCTAGATCAGGCCCCAAACACTGGGGCTTTTTTATTTCACAAATTTACAGCTTTCAGCTATACTATTGCCACTATGAAATACCTTAAAGAATTCGACAACGAAACTGGAGATGCACTCGATAAAGAGCTCCATCGCCAACAAACCACACTCGAGATGATCCCCTCGGAGAATTTTGTGTCCATGGCTGTTTTGGAAGCGCTCGGATCGGTTGCGACAAATAAATATGCAGAAGGATACCCAGGAAAAAGATATTATGGAGGATGTGAACACATTGATACAATCGAGCAATTAGCAATTGATCGCGCCAAAGAATTATTCGGTGCAGAACATGTAAATGTGCAACCGCTTTCTGGCGCTCCTGCAAACATCGCAGTTTATTTCGCACTACTTGAACCAGGCGACACAATTTTAGGGATGGATCTTTCGCACGGAGGTCATTTAACGCACGGACATCCTGTCACACACATGGCAAAAATTTTCAATTTCGTGCGATACAAAGCAAATATAGAAACAGGTAAAATCGATTTTGATCAATTACGAGAAATGGCTCTCGAACACAAACCAAAATTAATCCTCGCAGGATACTCTGCATACCCTCGCGACCTAGACTACGAATCATTTCAAAAAATAGCAGATGAAGTTGGTGCGCTGACAATGGCAGATGTCGCACATTTAGCAGGAATGATAGCAGCAGGAGAATTAAATAATCCTGTTCCAATTTTCGATGTTGTAACAACAACAACTCACAAAACATTGCGAGGCCCTCGCGGAGGAATGATCATGTGCAAAAAGAAACATGCAAAAAAAATCGACAAATCAATTTTCCCTGGATTGCAAGGAGGACCTCATGAAAATGCAATCGCAGCAAAGGCTGTCGCGTTCAAAGAAGCGCTTCTCCCAGAATTCAAAACATACGCAAAGCAAATCAAAGTAAATGCACAAGCCCTTGCACAGACATTACTCAAGTACAATTTTGATTTGATAACTGGCGGAACCGACAATCATTTACTTCTCATAAATGTCACAAATAAAAATGTTTCAGGACATCAGGCAGAGCAGGCTTTGGATGCAGCAGGAATTACCGTGAATAAAAATATGATTCCAGATGATCCTCGTTCACCGCTCGATCCTTCAGGAATTCGACTAGGGACACCAGCTCTGACGACTCGCGGAATGAAGGAAGCAGAAATGGAAACGATCGGAAATTGGATTGCAGAAGCAATTGACAGTCACGATAATTCCGTGGTATTGAATCGCATAAGAGAAGAGATTGCAGCGCTTACAAAGCAATTCCCTCTCTATAGCGAATTGTAAACTAGAGATCCCTCGACTTCGCTCGGGATGACCATGCACCACAAGGATGCACGGCAAGCATATGAAAAAAATAGATGGACGCATAATTGCAAAGCGCATTCATGAGCGCACAAAAAACACGATCGAAAAGACCGGCATCACACCCGGTCTTTCAGTAATTTTGGTTGGAGATAATGCATCATCACGATTGTATGTAGGTTTGAAAGAACAAGCTGCTCGAGACGCAGGAATCGATTTCAAAAAATATTTGTATGATAGCGATACACCGGAATCTGATGTCCTCGCACAAATGCGAGTTTTAAACTATGACGATTCAGTCCATGCGATCATCACACAATTACCGATGCCAAAACATATCGACGAAAATAATGTCATCCAAACAATGGATCCAACAAAAGATGTCGATGGATTTCATCCAGACAACATGTCGATGTACAAGCGCGGCGCAGACGTTCACAAACCTGTTTTAGTACGAGCAATCATGGCACTTATTTATGAAACTGAAGAAATAATCTCACACAAAACCGCAGTTATTCTTGGAAACAATCCTATTTTTACTGATCCAGTTCGCATCGCTTTAGAACGAGAAAAAGTTGATGTAAAAGTTTTTGCACCAACTCCTCAAGCAATTCCAGAAGAAACTAAAACAGCTGACATTATTGTAACAGCACTTGGGCGACCACATGCAATTGGAAAAGAACACATCAAAGAGGGCGCAATCGTCATTGATATTGGAATCACAAAACTTGATGGTGGGAAAGTTGTAGGAGATGTAGATTATGCACAGCTCAAAGGAATGGAGGGATTTGTAACACCAGTTCCATATGGTGTGGGGCCAGTTACAATTGAAATGCTTCTCGCAAACACAGTCGAACTCACACATAAAAAATCACTGAACGCATGATTGTAAAAACAAAAACAACTCAAGAAACAATGTCACTCGGGAGAAAAATCGGCGCAACTTTAAAAGCTGGCGATGTTGTAACACTCGAAGGAAATTTAGGTTCAGGAAAAACAACTCTTACCAAAGGCATTGCGCAAGCTCTCGGAATTACACAAACTGTCAAAAGCCCAACATTCACACTCATGCAAATGTACGAACTCAAAAAGAAAACACAAGCAGGTAGATTCGCGCATATCGATACATATCGCGCAAAATCATCTGATGAATGTATTGGAACTGGAATGACTGACGCGCTATTCAATGAAAAAACAATTTGCGTCGTAGAATGGCCAAAAAAAATTAAAAGCCTTCTCAAAAAAGAAACAATACATATCAAATTAAGCAAAAAAAATAAAACCCATGAAATCGACGTCCCAGATAACATCCTAAATTTTCCAAGCAGAAAAAAAATACCCATTGCGTACTGGCTATTTCTTATCATCATGATTGTATTTTATCTCGCTTTGTACAACGCCGTACAATAAACTATCGCCCACCTCCGCCGGTCTCTGCCGGCTTTTTTGATGCATTACGATCAACTGTAGTTTCACCTTTATCAATTCTACTTTTCACTTTTGTTTTCACAGATCCCAAATACACCTTCATATCAGGATGTGCACGATCATCTTGCTCAATAGCTTCAATTGCAGCATGCAAATCCAACAAATTCAAAACGGGAAAAGTAAATGTAGGAAGTGTAAAAATAATCGGAGCATCTTCCTCTACTGGAGGCGCATCGACAACCCCAGGATCTTCAATCACTGTTAAAAGATCAGAGTTAGCTTGCAATCTACCCTGAACAGATGAAACATCCTTTCCTTTCGCCGCAGCTTTTTCAATTTTTGAAGTCGCCCTATCCTGCAATTTCCCAGCCTTCTCTAATAATTTATCCTTCTTCTTTTCATCTTTATCACTCGTGCCATAAGCTTCCAACCAAGCTGCTTCCTGCATACGTTCTTTCGCTTGCTCTACATACAAATCAGCTTGCTTCTCATTATTAAACGTAACTGCATTTTTAACCGAATCACCAACCAGTGTAAAAACCTGACCAAGAAAACCTGACGGCTCTTTAGGCTGAACAGCGATAGCCTCACCAGCACGCCCCGCTGCAGACGCAAAAACAGGTACGATAACCATCGCAGTCAGGCCGAGTATTACAAATAATACTGACGCCATAAAAATTCGAACTGATGTTTTTCCGTCTTGCATATATCTTACCTCCATAGAATTCATTATATCACGAATATAACATTTAGGTCACATTGTCAAGAAGACCCAACTTCTTTTTTAAATCTTTAATGCGCATATAAAAGCCTTTTGTATGGATCGAATTAAGTCCCAATTTCTGCGAATCATAGTGATGCATCCACTCATGAAGTAACGTATCAATAAACGTTTTCGGCGCTAAAATCTGCCCACGAACAGCAGTTCGATTCTGAATATAAATGTATTTTGTATCAGGCTTGTAATACCCATATCTTTTATACACTACCCGCCCACCTCTTTTTTTATGATATTGATTTGTCGCAGAAATCTTCAATTTCACAATATCCAATCGGGCACAATCTGCTAAAACATCCAACAAATCATCAGACAATTCCTGACGCTCCTCTTCTGAACCCTTTGACTTCAAAAGCTGCAAAGCCAATTTCCCAGCTTCTTTCGGAACCTTAAATTTCACCTTTGTCGCAGACTGCGATTTCTGGTAATTCGTTTTGAAGAAAAACATATTCTGATTATAACAAAAAACTCGACTTAATGCCGAGTATGTAAAACCAACAAACAACACAATAAAATAATGATCGAAAACTGATGACTATGATGTGACATCTGACAACCTTGAACAACTTTTACAGATGCTTTTGGTTTCGGACGCTGAATTGGAATTTTGATAACATGATCTTCTGCAACAATTCGAGGTGCTGCATCTGCAGAAACAATGCACTTACTCCATCGACACATATCAGTGCAGGTTCGCTTTCCATTTTGCTCACAAGGTGCAGTTTCTCCAATTTTGCACAGGCCTTCATTTACACAACTTCCACTTTCCCATCGACATTCGCCATTACAAATTATAGACATCGTTCCACAATTTCCACACGAATCAGAAAACGAATGACCTGGACGACATTCTGCTGCATGACACTCAATTGGAAATCCATCAGCCGGCGTACACAGTGCATCATCCTTACATGTAGACCACAATCCCCACGAACCATTCACATCACAAACTCGCATTTTCGCAGAGCACACACTGCCACACATCTCATAATCAATCACACCCGGAATGCATGTCGTGCAGTTATGATCGATACAAGCCTGCCCCATCCCACACATACCACAAGACCCATAACACCCATCTTCTCCGCACTGCTTCGTTGTGCAATCTCGTTTACAACAATCTCCATGCACGCAAGTTTTGTCTGTCATTCCGCAGTAGATAAACGGAGTATATAACATGCCGCACGTATTAGCCTTCCAAATTGTCGTACCAACACACACATCCATCGCAGGCTTCACCCAGCAAGCTGTATTACCGTCACCAATCGAAATGCACTTCATGCCAAGAGGACAATCATCATCGACAACACACCCCATCGGCAAACACATCCCACCCAAACCATCGTACCCCAAACACTTATAATTCGGCATACACTGCACAGATTTCCAACAGGATCCACATAATGGTTTCGGTTTCACGCACACATTCTCAACGCATACTAACCCGTCAGGACAATCGCTGTATGTATTGCATTCACTCATCAAAACAAGTTGGGCAATTATAATGATCAAAATGTCTCCTTCAAAAAAACATCCTACTCGGATGCCTTTTCTTCATGATCCCAGGGAGAATCTCTACGATACCCCCGAGCGAGGAACGAGCAAGTGGGGTGGAACCCCCGTTATGCATCGTATACATATCAAATCAACCGGTAAGGTAAATTTGATTTCATGATCCCAGGGGGAATCTCTACGATACCCCCGAGCGAGGAACGAGCAAGTGGGGTGGAACCCCCGTTATGCATCGTATACATATCAAATCAACCAGTAAGGTAAATGTGATTTCATGATCCCAGGGGGAATCGAACCCCCGTTACATGGATGAGAACCATGCGTCCTAACCACTAGACGATGGGACCAGAACTAATTTTCAATTTTCAAATGAATGTATCGTAAAGCGATAATCCATAGATTCGTCTCTCATCCTAGGGAGACTCCGACATTGGTCATTGGTAATTATCTAACTCCACGTTTCATCTTGCCGACACAACAACTTATCCGCTCGCATCGGCTCACCCATCACTTCCAAAACTGCTTTTTCCAAACGAACACCTTGCGAACCCTTAAATAACATTACATCTCCGGGATGAATTCTATCCTCCAAATATTTTCCCGCAGCTTCCGCATCATCAAATCTCGCAATTCGATCCTCATCAAACCCATGCGCACTCGCTGCCTCGGCAATATGTTTAGCAGCTTCTCCCACAGTAATCAAATAATCAACATTAAATGCTTGCAATCGATGTCCAATATCCTCATGCGCACCACGCGTAATTTTCCCAAGCTCCAACATATCTCCCAAAACTGCATAACGCCGAGCACCATCATTCAAATCGATATCACGCATCGCATCCAAAGCCATAATCATCGCAAGAGGCGACGCATTATAGGTATCATCCAAAATAATCGTTTCTTTTACACCACGCAAAATTCTCATTCTTCCACACGGCGGCTCAAATTTTCGCAGTGTTTCTGCAATCTGAAGTAGATTCATTCCATGCGCAACACCAACCGCAACTCCAGCAAGCGCAGCCAACATATGCGGAGAACCTAACACACCCGGCAAAAATATTGGAACAGTCGCACCCTCATATGCAATTTTAAAATGAACGCCCGTAGGAAATGAACGTCCATTCAATTCTTGATACGCAATCGACACATCTGAAGCTCGAACATGAGCCTCTGAAGAAAATCCATATGTAACAACCCTACCAGCAACATCACCAACCAAACTCGCTGCATGATCATTATCAACATTCAAAATCGCAATCCCGCCCTCTGACAAATTCGTCACCATCATCCCCTTCTCTTTCTTAATACTTTTTACATCTTTAAAATATTCATAATGAGCCTCACCGATCGCTGTAATCACACCCATATCAACAGGAGCCATCTCCATTAAATACGCAATATCACCCGGACGATCAGCACCCATTTCCAAAACCAACATTTCGGAAAAATTCGGATCTCGTTTCACCAACATCCAGCTCGCACGCAAAAAAATCATCAACCATTTCAACAAAGATCGTCCACCAGACTTCATTCCAATAATGGTAAGCGGTACTCCAATCTCATTGTTATAATTCTTGATCGTTCCACGAATTCTATATTGATCAGCAAGAACAGCCAAAATAGCTTGCTTAGCAGACGTCTTTCCAACAGAACCTGTAATACCAATCACGCGAGGTTGATACTTCTTTAATAACAACCGCGCGTACATCCTCAAGATTTTCTGGATAATATTTTTCATACAACCTATAAATCAGGTACTAACTCCAAATACTCTACCAAAAACGCAGCAATTTTGCCAAATGTAGGAACTGCTGTAGAAGCTGCAAATCGCTCATTCGGGTTCTCAAATTTCACTAACATCACAAATTTCGCATCATCAGCAGGCCCATATCCAATAAATGTATGATTAAACTCTTCACCATATCCACCACTCTCATCCGCAATTTGCGCAGTTCCAGTTTTCCCCCCAATCAAATATCCATCAACTCCAGCTCGAGTGGAATGACCATCCTCTATAACAGAAGCTAGCATAGACGATACTTGAGAAGCTGTCCGCGATGAAACAACCTGTCGAATTTCCTGCGGTTCAAATGTCTCAACAGATCCATCAGCATATTCAAATGAATGAATAATCGTAGGCTTCAGCAACTTCCCATGATTAGCCAAAACAGAATATGACATGATCAGCTGCATTGGAGTAGATGTAATTCCCTGCCCAAACGAAGCCGTCGCCAAAAAAACCTCTCCCTTCCGATACACATTCTCGATCGTTCCAGTAACTTCACTATCCAACTCTAAACCGGTCACACGCCCAAAACCAAACTGCTCAACATACTTTGCAAAATCATGACGTCCAACTTTTCGCGCTGCAAAAATAACACCTGTATTAATCGACTCGACTAAAACTTCTCGCATGGTGGACAAACCGTATTTTTTTTCAGCTGCATTGCGAATCGTAAAATCATCAACTATTTCAAAACCTTCATCATAAAAAGTCGTTTGCGGCTCAACTTTATCTGTATCCAATGCCGCCGCCATAGTGATCGGTTTAAAAACAGATCCTGGTTCATAAGGAGTAAAAATCGATGAGTTATTAAAAACAGAAATATCATCAACATTCCGATAATTATTTGGATCATAATGAGGGACATTACACATCGCGAGAATTTCGCCAGTCTCAGGATTCATAACAATAAGCGTTGCACTACGCGCCTCAAACTCACGCATATCCTCAATCAACACATCACATCCGAATTTCTGAATCGCTGGGTCAATTGTCGTAATAATTCGCGGACCATCTTTCGCAGCCTCGATAGATCGCTCGGACAATGGAATCCACGCTCCAAACGGATCTCGCTCACCAGACAGCGTTCCGCTTTGCCCAGAAAGAATTCGATCAAAATACCCTTCCAAACCATACTGACCCACTCGAACATTATCATCATTAATTTGCGTAAATCCGGTGAGATGCGATGCACTCACAGATTCTGGATAGTATCGATGAGGCTCTCGCACAAAACCAATTCCGGAAAAATCCTCATCACGAATCTTATCAGCCTCAAATTCACTCACAGATTTAAACAAAGGTTCATATGGATCCGAACCAATTTCTGACATCTTATTTTTCAAATCAACTTCCTCCTCATCTGAAACATTCATAATCTCTGCCAAGCGGCTCGCAGTAGCAAATGGATCTTCCAATCGACGACCATCAGCAAAAACCAAAAAACGATCCTCATTCAATATCAATGGAGACAATTCACCATCACGGACAGAGCGCATAAACACCTCACCACGAACAGCATCCAACTGCGCCGACAAATTCTGCGCACCAAACGCCATCTGTCGATACACACTCATATCAATTACTTGAAGAATAAAAAGTCGAATAATAATAAGCGTGACAAACAAACCAATAAACCCACCAAAAATCGAAATCCGAAGTGTTGTGGAAGTTGGCGCGCGAAAACCATCTTTCCGGCGGCGAGACTTATGATAAAGTCGATGTTTCATACAACTACATTATAGACAAAATACAGTATAATTTATCAGACAACATATGACCACCAAAAATACCAACACCCTTGACGCACACTAAAAATATGCTACTATAGTGCACTTGGTCAAAAAAACCAGTTAAAGGAGAAAATTGATGGATCTGAAAACCGAAGACCTAAGTGAACAATTTTTTGAAAAACTGTTGGCCCTGCTGACTTCAGACGAAGAATCTGATCCTACACAACATGATCCAGAATTCTGGTCACGTGGATTAACTCGAGAAGAAGTGGACACATGCGATTTCATGGGCTGGATGTTTATGGGCGTTGTAGTCTCACAGGCCTGTAAAGCTCAACACGAAGACGCAATGGATCAGATGGAATGGATGTTTGTCAGCGCCGGCTTGATGGACAAAGAAATGTGCCTCGCCATCCTGCAAATCGCAGACATGATCGAACATGCTGGAACAGAAGAAGTTGAATACGATATAGACGCAGCACGCGCAGAAATCAATGACGAAGATGCACTCGAACGATTCGATGCAACATGCAGCATTCTCGAACAATTCGAAGATATCCAAGGCCTAACACCCACACATCTTTATCGCATTCTTGAAGATCGAGTGGAAAGATTCAACAGAGATCTGTAGACACAATCCTGCCCCCACGAGGCGCAGGATTTTTTAATTAAAAAAACGCATCCGTAGATGCGATGTTTTATTTCTTCTTTTTTCTCGGAGGACGTCTCGACGGAGCATGCGCCAAAAACGCACGCATCGATCGTTCGGAAATCTCCGTAATTCCCATTTCATCGAGAATCTCTTGCGCAGTGATGGTTGCGCTTTTTGCGGCCAACTCATACATATGCACCTTTCCAGCCGCAGTCAGCCTACCGTTAACTACAAAAGCTCCTGAAACTGCCGAAGGTCTCTTTTTACGAGACTTCTTCTTTTTCTTCGGAGGACGTCTCGACGGAGCATGCGCCAAAAACGCACGCATCGATCGTTCGGAAATCTCCGTAATTCCCATTTCATCGAGAATCTCTTGCGCAGTGATGGTTGCGCTTTTTGTGGCCAACGCATGCACTCGGTCCTTACCAACCTTAGTTAGCTTTCCATTCGCCACATACATATTCGGCAACGAACTTGTATCCGCAGACCCACCATTACTGCCAGTAGTCCTTACATACAAACCAATCATGACTCGCGCATTTCTAGGACAATTACTCCCCATGCGCGACAAAATCTGATCTACATCCTCCCCAGCCTCTGTGCATTCACGAACGAAACGCACACCAACAGGAGTCAATTGCCCTCCCTTCCAAAATCGATCTTGCAAAGCACTCATTACTCAACCTCCTTACTGTTGACCTAAACTAGACTCTACTGCATGTGAACCATGCCCAAACTTCTCCGGTCGCAACCTACGCGGCCGAAACATTGTATACAAATTTTGCTTTCGCTGCGGATTTTTCCAAATAATGAATCCATCCACACCACATTCAGGAACAGACGAAATATCAATATCCTGACGAGTACCATCCTCATCGACATAAATGAAAGGACGAGAAATCAACAAGTCACACAATCGATTCAGATGGGTTCGAACAGTTCGTCGACGAGATGGAGATGCAACCTCATAACGAGTAAAGTAACAACGTTGTATCCAAGGACGCTGAGCGCGATATAATACATGCATCAAATCTGTGATGCCCATATGCATACACGGCAGAACTCGAAGACAAGAATTTTCATCTTCAATCTGCGTCCAAGAAGAAACAAAGGTGTAAATGTCGCGGAGCCGAAGCGTCTTCTTTCTCTTTGTGAACACATAGTTCCACAAGAGGGCATAGCCTTGGTTGAAACAATCGTACTCTTCTCGCGAAATCCAACCTTTAATCATTGACGCCTGCACAAGATGCTCAATCTGACTCACCAGCCAAAACACATCACGTAGAGCAAATCGAATCGGCTGTGTACACCCTGCCTCAGTGTAGGCATGAACCAAACTCGCCATCAGCTGACGTGTCTTTTTTGGTGCAAGCCACACAAGTAATGTGAGGGCCTTAATGCCTTCCCACACTGTGTTGAAATTTCGGCCAATTGACGAATACGTCGCCACAACCGTACGAGGATTTGCTGCACAAAACTGCACAACAGATGTCATAGCTGGATCAAGCTGGAAACGATAGCTCCCCTCTACGTCCAAATTCAGCACAACAAATTTCTTGTAACAATGAAGCATTTTCATGAGATAGCGTTTCATCTGACCAAAGTATAGCGAAACCTGAATTTCGCCCCCATCAACCATACGCCGCTGCTTACGAAAAATATCCTCATCTCTCTCAACCGAACACACACTAAATGGATCAAAGCCCAATTCCTGAATGTAAGGAATTTCCAATGGCTCATCTCCCATCAAAATCAGAATATTACCGTTCTCAATTTCATGCGGATCAAGCCACTGACCAACACATTCACGATAAAACATTCTGCGGACAACACGCTTTGCATTTGATTCTTGCATGTGTACCTCTTGTTGTAATGAACATTGCCATGAAATTATCACAATGACCATGCTAAGTCAAGATACCCATCCTAAGTAAAAAAGACTAAATTTACAGGCAAATTCAAAAATTAAACAAGATGCAACAGCTGACACGAACACACTTGACAATTGAACTAAATCTAGCTAGTATTAATCGAACGCAATGAAGGTTATTCAGGGATACATACCACTATTGATTCCTGAATAGCCTTTCATGGCTCCAGATCATTACAACGAAATATTGAGAGGTAAGATGAAAAAATACGATGCGCATAAAGTAGCTGCAATGCAACGAGATGTGGTTGTGACGCATCTCAAAATTAGGGAGATGATTCCGTTACAACGCGAGCTTCGACAGTTATGCATAGACGAATATGCGAAATTCCGAGATAGGCATGGGAAGGGTAAAAAGGTTTCAAAGGGAAATCATAATACGCTTCGACAATTCGCTCGCTATTGCAACTGTTCTGGAAACATGATTCGACGACTGTACAACGGCTTAACCGTAGTCACAAAAGGCGAATCATTCCAAAACTTCTGCCGAAAATTCGGACAAAATGAGCTCGAGCAAAAAATCACACTGCTCTCGAACAATCTTTCGCAAAACTATCTCACGCTTGCGTACTTCGACCTCGATACAGTTGCGCGTGTATTCAATCTGATGGACATCCACATCGTACACTTTGCCGGATTTGCAAATCACGAAGAATTCAGCAAAATCTTCGATGAAGATCTACGAGACATTGTTCGAAACGCACTTGCAACCAAAAAAGAGGCTATCGCGAAACTCGCCGATCCAAAAATCGCCGAAAGAATCGACAGCACAATCACAGATCCAAAAATCAACACCTTAATTGAACAACGACTTACAGAGGTCAAATCACAACGACAAGAAGCATCATTGCGATTGCAGGTTCTTGTCAATCGGATGAAGGCACATATCACCATGGCTCCCCTAAGAGCTCATGCGTGTGGTGTACATGTTACGACCTACAATAACGGTTTGAAGGGTCGCACTTCTGTTGAGCATATTGAACTCATGATTGCCAGTGCAGAAGAATATCTTCGCACAGTCGAGTCTGATTCAGAACCACAAAAAACTGAGCCATCAGAACCTGTTGTAAGTCTGTCGAAAGAAACACAAAAACCAACTCCAAAAGAGCCAGAAGAACCAGAACCCAAAACTGAGGCGAAAAGCGAAGCTGACACCGAGTTCGAAATGCCCGTAATGGGTAAAAAGAAACGGAGCAACACAAGATCACCAAGAATAGGCTCTAACGGTGACAAGAGACCGAAACCGTCAAGTCGTCCAACTCGAATCAAGAAAAACACAAAAAAGGTTTCTCTGGAAAGTATTGGCGGAAGCCCATCACCAACAGGTGTAGAGCTATGTCTCACTAAAAACGGATTTGCATCGCTTAACATAACTCCAAGCACATCGTTTATTGAGGACCTCAAGACACAAGTACAAATCACCAGAGGATTGATAAACGTATGTTCACAAATCAAGGATACGCGCATTCGCGCCAAACTCCGAGATGAAATGGATTTAGAGCTGGCTGAACTTGAATTGGCAATTCGTCAATTCTCGTACGAATACCCAGGAAAACTAAGCGAGCTATTTGATAGTTCGCGCGAACATCTCGCAAGTCAACCCAATGAAGAACGGCAACAATAATAGGAGAAAAAAATGAGTCAAGTAGTACCTGACATTATCGCCACGATTGAGCCCGATATCATTCACGAAATCTTCGATGGAAAGGATATCATCCACTGCATCATTGAGCTCATCAAGAATGCTTTGGACTGGGACGCACAATCCATTCGGATCCGAACCGATAATCGAAAGCAATTCATGATCCTCGACGACGGGGAAGGCATGGGTGAAGCAAATCGAAATCAATTCGTCTCAATCGGAAAACCGCGTTCGAAAATCCTCAAAGGGAAACGTGGCAAATACGCGACAGGCATCAAACAGGTGCTCATGTCGCTGTCCACAAGCGTGACAGTTGTCACCGTCTCTAAGGAACTTCCTGACACAGTCGTGAGATTCACACTGAAAACAAGTGAGTGTGGTAAAAACGCAATCAACAAAATTGCGTTGAGGCCAGAAGCTCTCCCGAAAAACGATAAAACGTGGCCGTACGATTCCGAAACCGGTACGCTCATCATTTTCGATCTGCATCCGGAAAAAATCAAGCTGTTCAAAGATGGTCGAGGTAATCGACTAGCCCAAGAACTCGCACTTCGCCTGCCGAGCAATCTGAAATACAAGATCTCGATTGACGAAATCGAGGAACTCCCTGACGTCGATCTGATCGGAAAACGATTCGAATTCGTCGAAGTTCACCCGCGACTCGGAACTGTCAGCATCGACATCATGCGTCCAAAGCTCAAGAAGAGCAGTCCACGCAGGTACGTTCGAGTGACAGGAAAGGACATCGGAGAAGGCAAAATCGGAACGCTCGTTACAGCATGCCGCAACATGGATGGATACGCACTGGATCCCATCTATCTGCTGCCCGAAGTTGCTGGACACATCAGCTGTGCGATGTTTGAAAATCACACAACCGAAAGTCGAGAACGAATCGCTGGCTCTATCGCCAACGAACCACTGACACTGCCATTCATCCGCCTACTCAATCGACTGGCGCCTGCTGTTCGTCGAGATCTGGGCTTCGAAGCCCCGACAGACGAAAACAGTGATGACAAAGAAGAATTCATGAAGTTGATGTCAAAGATCAAAGACTTCTGGGACATCGACGAAAATGATCTTCCGAGCAACGGCAAGTCAAAGAAAAAGCCCGTCAAACCAGATGACAAAACACCTGGAGACAATCCTGATGACGTGCCTTCCGGCATGGCAATCAAACTGAAGCACCCTCGAGAAGTTGAGGTCGGTGAAACATTCGAGATCACCGCATCCATCAAAAAAGAGATTCGAGATCAAGGATTGATCAAGCACAAGGACATTGACTGGAATACCAAAAAGTCGGGATGCACAGACGTGCAACGGACTGATACCGGCATTCGAATGACAGCAGAGACAATGGGCCCGGCTTACGTGGTGGCTGAAGTCGTTTCAACCGCATTTTCAGACATGGCTCACTATTCCGTAGTGAATCAGCGCTACTTCCACACAAGTCCATCTGACGCAACCATCACAACAGCAGAAGTTGTGCAGGTTACCGCCAGCAACGTCGACAAGCTGAAAGGAAAATTGAAGTGGTCCAAGAACGGATCAGGCACAATGACGATCAGAAATCGCAGTGTCATCTTCACGCCTGCAACACCTGGCATCGTACGCATCACCGCATACGACTCCGAAAACCCCGATCACAAATCCTTTTGTGACATCGTGGTCAAGGAAGTCAGGAGCACACGAGAAGTCTTCGGAATGGTCATGGATGACGAAACGTATTTCTTCCGCTATGACGACATCCCCATGGGTGGTGTGCTCGCAGAGTGCCCCATCATGATGGTGGAAGGAGGAACGATTAACTCAATCCTCTTGAACACGAAAGCCCCAGGCTATCAAGAAGCGAAGAAAGCAAACACGCTGCACAACTACATTTGGCGTGCCATCTGTAGCGAATTCGCTCGCTTCGTCCACTTCGAATTTACTGTCAAAAGAAATGACGAGGCGGCAGCACACATGTCGCCTGATCAAGCTCGTCAACTCATGTCAGACCTGGAAATGAAGGGAAACCGGATCTTCCACGAACACATGCACAAGTTGCGATAAGCCACTCCCCGACTACGGTCGGGGATATTTTTTTATTAAAAAAACTCCGACCGTAGTCGGAGCCTGTAAATCTAATTAACGACGATCCCATCCCTCGTCAGAATCCTTGTCTTTCTTGGCTGCACGAATCTGTTCAGCAGTAATGCCGTACTTCGCCATCAAAAACTGGCACATTTCACGAGCGTAAGGACTGACTTTCATCCAACACCATTTATTGATGGGCTGAAGAGTCTTAACCCAAGGAGTGCTAGCAGAACGCCACATGCGAGTCAGATTCGATCGCTCTTGTACAATCGTGCATCTATCAGGTTCTTCAATGTAATCCTGCATACGATCCCAGTAAACATTCAAGATTCGCGGATGAACCAAGTTGAGTTTACGCACCGTTTTGAGCAACGCATTTGCATTACTCAGCGAGATGCCACTCGCGTTGCACGTTATGACATACCCACAACACAGAAGCAAATCATGAACCTGATCAAACGTAGCGCGAGAATACAATATTTCCAAATCTATCGTTGCCTCAATACCACCTTTTTGAGAAGCAGCATCTTGACCTGAACCATTCCCATTGCGACGAGCTAACGTCTGAGCAGCTGAAGGCTTAATGATTGCACGATCAGTTGCTGACGGTCGAGATTCAGCTGAAACCGAGTCATCATCTTCTTCATCGTCAGATGACGAAGACTTACCAAACGTCGGCATCACAAAGCCGAAACTTTGATTTTCATCTGCACCTGATTTCTGATCTTCATGTCTCCAATCGGATTCAATTCGCTCAATATGTTGCATTGCAAATGACATTGCCCGTTCCAATTCCGCGGAACATTCCGGCTCACTTCCATAATGTTCTGGAAGTGCTTGAGCTAACGCAACAAGGCGACTTTTTGCGCGGCTTGGAATCCATTCCGATGAATCCACATACTGCATAGCCAGACAAAAATCCTCTTCAGAAATTGCAGGGTCATTCAGTGAGAATGGAGCAGGCTTGTCCGCAAAAATACCATCTCGCAAACCTGTAAACGAATTTCGCGAATGCAGTAAAGCATTTACGCATCGAGTAATGTCTCGATTAAGTTGAACCGATTTCTGAACCAATACCGTACGGCCGTTGACCCAATCTTCGTGCAACGCCTTAGCGAGATCTCGACATCGTGCGATATGCTCACGAGCACTCGCAATGTCTTGCTCCATCGCAGTACGATCCTCTTTCGAGCAATCAACACTAAACGCTTGAGCACGCTCGCAAAAATTGTCATGCCCCAAAGATTCAGGATCATCGAGGAACAACAAAGACTCGGAGTAAATAACTTGAGCCTCTGCTACACTTTGGTCAAAATGACGCTTACCTATTGTTGCGCGTTGAGTTTCCGATTCGATAGTCGAACGAAACCCTTTCAATGCACCGACATACTCGATGATCTTCATCGCTTGCTCTGACCAATCGTCATACCAACCACGCGCATCATCACTAAGTTGTGAAGCATTCTGCCATGATTGGTTTACGGAGTTCAACCCAGAAACCTCTTCCTGAATAAACTCGAGAAGGCTCGCGATAGTACAGACTGTAGATTGAATAGACCACAGTAAATCCCGAAGCTTATGCTCGGCATCTTTTATTTGACCAGATCCAATCGATGCAAATACATCTTTCAGCTTACGAATATCCGTTGTCAAACTTGAGAGCGTTGCAGATGTTTCAGGGGAATTCCCATCAATCGCAACTTGCATTGGATGTAAAACCTGCTCAATCAGTTCATCCAACTCATCTGTGTTGTGTTGCTTACTGATCAAATTCTCATACCCGAAGGCATGTACATACTTGATATCTCCGCCTTGCTGACGAGCCTTTGTCCAAAGCTCAGTCAACATATTCAACGATGCTCGTGCAGGATCAATCTGCACATAGTCCCAACCGCCACTGACGACTGGGTATCTAATGAATATTCGCTGTGCCATGTATCCCTCACCTTGTAATGAACGCTTACATTGACAATGTTAATTACACCACCAATCACATCTAATATTAACAAACATATTTAAATATGTCAATATATATGTAAATACAAAACATATGTTAATACAACCAGTAATTTTAGCGGCAGGAAAAGGCACACGAATGGTATCAGATATCCCAAAAGTACTGATACCAATAAATGGAAAACCTATTATTCAACATCTTATTGATGCACTAAAACCATGCCAATCCATCACCACCCCTCTCATTGTTGTTGGCGATAACGAGACCGAAATAAGAAAAACACTACCATGTGATTTAAAATACGCAACGCAAAAAAAACCGCGCGGAACAGGTCATGCACTACAATGTGCACTACCACACATCACATCCCAATACACACTTGTCTGTTATGGAGATCACCCCTTCTTTCAAACACACACATTTCAAAAATTCTGTGCTTCAGCAACCAACAAAAATACTACAACAATTGGAACCGTAACCGTCCCTCACTATCAACAATGGTACGCAACATTTGAACACTGGGGACGAGTAATCAAAAAAAATAACACCGTCACAAGCATCATCGAGTTTAAAGATGCCAACGCAATAACACGAGATATAACACAAGTAAATGCATCACCATATCTCTTTGAAACAGCATGGCTGAATCAAAACATTCATAAACTATCAGATCAGAACGCTCAATCAGAACTATACATCACTGATCTCATCAAGATAGCTTCACAACAACATAAAACTGTACACACCATAGAAATTCCACCAAAACAAGCAATTGGAATTAACACAAAACAGCAGTTAGAATTCGCTCAAAACAGCGTTAAAACAGCCCAACTCAATACTTGACACATAACACACATAATGCTAGGCTCTAGAGTGTTCATTCCAAGTCACAACAACGGAGGAAATTCATGACACGTCGCACATTGAGCAATGCAGACAAACAGCGCATCTACAACGAAGTAGTTGTGGAGCTCAAAAAGCAACCGGATCACAAATTCAATGGTTCCGTAAAAGACGTTCTGGAACGGATCCAAGCGAGAAAAGGCACCAACAAGCCTTTCAATCACATGGACATGATGAAGTTGCGAGTGCGCCACCTCAAAGAACAAGGCGCAATTTCACTTCATCGACAAAACGGTTCAGAATTTGGAAAGGTTCTGTCGATTTGTCTTGTCGATGAGTCAAAGGCAATTGTTATGGCTCGGGGATCAAACAGATCCAGCAGCCAACCTGAATCACAGTCCACCACATCAAATGTCGATACGTCACAAAGCAATCCAGCGTCGAAAGCAGCACAACGGAGATCCCGTGTGCTGGGCGTGATAGTTCAACTATTGCATGAGCACAAGGAAGCTGGGGAATTACTCGTAATTCCAAATGCCCTTGCAATCGACAAACGACTTGAGCGTGACGGAGATCGAGTCGCCTCCTCAACACTTCGAGGCGACCTGTACTTTTTGAGGGATATGGGCCTCATCCGCATCAAACAAAGTGAGAACGCAGCTCGTCGATATCGCAGAGTGTCGCTTGGCAAAGACCAAACTCTTGAGTCGATTTCAGGATTCCTTGCAGATGATGTAGTTTTGGACAAGTCAGCACTGGAAGAAAAGAAGGTAGAGACTCCAGAACCTCCGCAGGAACCAGCGCAAGAAACTCCAGTGCCTGCAAGTATCGACGAAAGTGTGAGTGAAGATGATGAAGTAGACATGGCCGGCATGATCGAAGATCTCGGCAAGTCACTGGATCAACTTCGGGAAGCACGAGAAGAGCTACAACAAACGCTCGATCTACCCGAACAAAGTCACGAAGAGCTTGCAACCCAAAACAGGCAACTCGCACAGGAACGCGACAGCGATGATACCAAACTGAAAATCCTGCGTGATCTTCCCAAAAGCATGCACACGGCAAAATGGACCGAAACATGCGATCGGCTCGGCAAAAAAATCACTACTGCCAGTGACGAGCTGAACGATATTACTCAACGACTGAACCAAGCCAAACAATCACAAAGCGACAAGCGTGCAGAACTGGAACAAGAAATCAGTGATATCGATCTCGACATCACATCCACTGAAGCCGCAATCGAACTACTGACAAAAGATCAGTAATTCTACATCCGACCCAACGGTCGGATTTTTTAATAAAAAAACCCCGACAAAGTCGAGGCTCCTTCTTTCTATCACGACATGCGTGACCTTCTCCTATCCACAACAAGCATGCATGCAGTGTAGCGAATGTCAATGAGTATGCAAAGTGTATAACCTACTTCTTCATCCGACGCTTCACTTCACGCTTCAAAGGCGCTGCAGTTTCCCCCATCACTTTCTTCGCATGCTTCCATTCCTCAACAACCTCATCCACAACTTGATCCAATGTTTTCTTTCCAGCTTTATATCGAGATTTCGCTTCCTTCATGATTGTTGGCAACTTCGCCTGAATCTCTTTTTTGATTGCCTTACCTTTTTTTGAAAAATGCAGATACCCAGCACCTGCGAGCAATGAACCCCAAAACAATTTCTTAAAAAATTTCATATATGTATTTATTATATGACTATGATCTCACACTTACACGTCCGTTTGCAAGAGTGATTGATATACATCCAACAACATACAATCAATTTTGTGCCGATCAAATCTTGTACTATTCGCAATCGCTGATTCACGCATTGCAGTTTTGTTCTCATCAGACAAACCATACCATCGGCTCAAGACAGCTACCAAATCATCATCGCCAAAAGTGCTGATAGAAAATCCAGACGCACCATCTGTAAAAACCGTTCGAACTCCCGGCAGATCACTTGCAATAACCGGGGTTCCCGAAGCTTGCGATTCTATCAATACTAACCCAAAAGCTTCAGAAGATGCAGTGGAAGGAAGAATGGTAATATCTGCTCGAGCATATAAGCCGGACAAAACCTCATCACTCACCTTACCCTTAAATTCAACTCGATCACCACAACCCAAATCATGAGCAATAGCCTCATATGACGCGCGCATATTTCCATCCCCAACAATGATCAATTGAGCCTCTGAAACCCTCGAAATCGCCCTCACAGCCCGTTTCACACCCTTAAACATATGTGATGAGTCTAATGAAGCAACAAGCAAAATAGAGAATCCATGCACATGCTCACGAGGAGAAAATTGAGCCACATCAATTCCAAGTGGAATTTCTACAACAGGTGTTTCACGTACATATCGTGAAAAGATCGAATGATCAAAATAATCACGAGAAGTGACATGAATAACATCAGCAAGCTTCGCAACAACAGGTAAAGCCAACCGATTCCACAACCAAAAAAATGGACGTTTCCATCCACCTGAAATTAAATCCATGTGATACGTAACAATTACCTTCGCACGCGGATATTTTTTTGAAAGTTTAACGGCAGCTCCAATCCCACCAATAAATGGTACATGCACATGAATAATATCAACATCTCCATCAATCTCAATACTCCTGATCCATGCTGCATTTCCAAAATGTAACAACGGTCGAACATGCACAACATCATATTCAAACTTCTCTTGTGAACGTGAAGGATACGCAGGAGTCACAACACAAACAGAATGTCCTGCAGCATGTGCGGAATCAGCATACTGCTGAGCCACACGAGCCATTCCAGCTCGATACGGAGCAAATACCGGAGTGATCATCACAACTCGCATACTACGAATCAGACTCCTCATCCAAAGCGATGTGACGCACTAATATCGTGATATGAGATTCCATAACATACAACCTCACCCACATGCGAAACATTACAAACATCATCACCAAAATAATCACATACAATGCTAAATCAACACCACGACCCACTCCAACAAATTCCGCCAATCGAGATAATAAATCCGGACGCACCACAACCGTCGCACTACCCAACCAAAACAACGTCCACACCAATCGACTCGGCACACCAGCCTCATCCTTACTCAATCGCACAGTACGTACAAAAAAAAGCCCAATCAAGGCAAGAAGTGCAATTTGAACAATAGACATACTATTTAATCGATTTCACAACATACACAGACACACCACGTGGTGTCTCAACCTGTACCTGCTCCCCAACCTTGCGACCAAGAAAAGCAGACCCTAAAGGAGACTCATTTGAAATCTTACTTTCAGAAGGATTTGCTTCATGCGCACCAACAATCTGATACGAACGAACAGATCCATTTTTATCAACTTCAATTGTGGAACCCAACACAACCGTATCACCACCTTCTTTAGCCTCATAAATAACAGCATGCAAAAGCTGTCGCTCAATATGCTGTACGCGACTATGCGCTTTCGCCATATGATCCTTCGCCTCGTGATACTCAAAATTCTCCTTCAGATCACCCAATTCTTTCGCCTTATTAATTTTATCCGCGATCATCGGAATTTCGTCATCAAGCAATTGCTGCTTTTCAACTTTCAAATCCTCAATCGCTTGCTGTGTAAGATAAACTGGTTGACTCATAATAATATGTCTAATAATAAGAAGTATGCCCGAGCCAAGTCACATCGTCAAGTCTCAATCTGAAATCCATGCTTTGCCCACCACTCAAATATCTCTCGCGCAATAGGAACAGCAACTCGACTTCCCTCCTCACCCTCCTCAACCAAAACTGTAATCGCAATTTGAGGATTACGATATGGAGCAAAACCAACAAACCACGCATGAGGATCATGAATATTCGACCACTGCGCAGTCCCGGTTTTCCCGGCAACCATAATCGGAAGAGTTGCCATAGATTTAGCAGATCCATAAATAACCGTATCTCTCATGCCATCTTGAATAACCTCAAAATCTTCTGGCGAAGCACCGATGGTTTCATAAGAAGAAACAAACCCTTTTTCACCAATCGAAGAAATAAGTCGTGGCTTATACAATCGACCACCATTTGCAATCGCTGCAATTGCGTTGGTAATTTGCAAAGGAGTAATCAATAAATCACCCTGACCGATCGACAAATTATACGTATCACCAATATACCACTGCTCATTCTTTGCCTGCTGTTTCCATGTCGGATCTGGAATCAAGCCAATTTTCTCATGCAATATATCAACTCCAGTCGGACGACCAAATCCAAATCGATCAAGCCACACCTTAATACGCTCAACCCCTAATCCATCACGTTCTTCAAACCCACCACCAATCACATAAAAAAATGTATTAACTGAATCTGCAATAGCTTCTTTCACGTTCACTCGACCATGACCCCCAGCCTTCCAATCAGGAAAAAACCACGGCCCAACCCCAACTCCTCCTGACGACACAATCGTAGTGTGCGGCGTAATAACATCTTCAGTAAGCGCAGCCAACGCCATAATCGGTTTGATAATTGAACCAGATGGATACAACCCAGCGACAGATCGGTTAATGAGTGGATGATGAGGATCTTCAAGAATCTCCTCATAAGCTTCATATGACAAACCACGCGCAAAACTTTCATTAGAAAATCCGGGTAAACTAACCATCGCCAAAATCTCACCGGAATTAACAGCTTGCACAACCACAACCCCCTGATGTTTTCCATTAAACTCCAAACCTCTCGTCAAAGCCTGCTCTGCTGCACGCTGCATATCACTGTCAACCGTCAGTACAACAGATTGACCCTGCGACGAAACCTCTTCAGACAAAACATTCAAAGCAATCCCACGAGAATTTACTTCCAAAACCCTGTCCCCCTTTGTACCTCGCAAAACATTCTCATACTGAACCTCAATTCCCTGCTTTCCAATATAATCAGTCGGTGCATAACCTTCACCAGCATGTGACTCATATTCACTCTCTGAAATTTTCCCCTCATAACCGACAATATGTGACAACGACTCAATCGGATCCTCAAACACATCATAAGAACGTGAAATTCCAGATCCAACCCGCAATGACGGAACATCCGAAGAAATAACACTCAATGCAATCGCTTCATGTTGAGTTACATCCTCATACAATAATAATTCACGATCACTCAAAGATGCCGCATGTTGTATATCCTGCAAAACTTCATCATAAGGACGATGTAAAATACTAGCTAATGCATTTGATATCGCCTCTTGAGAGTCATCATCACCAGGAATATCGAGCGGAGAAATATGCAATGAAAACTTCGGAATATTTCGTGTAAGCGGTACGCCATGACGATCAAAAATATCACCTCGCTCTGCAGCTACAGCAATATGACGTGTACGATTACTTTCAGCCTGTTGCGCATAAGCTGTCCCCGCCATCACCTGAAGAAACATCACACGACCATACAACAACAAAAAAACAATCATTACACACGCAACTGCAAATGCATACATTGGTTTTGTAAGAGACGTCCCAATATATTCATGACCCTCATCAAGCACAGAAGAACCCTTCATATATACATCCTCAACCCACCTCTTATCCCTTTTTTGCGGTACATCAAAATGACCCTTCGTATTATAAGGAAAAAGTTCTGGATCACCGATGGGAAACAATCGAGGCTGCTTAGACATAGTTTATCAATCAACACGCAATACACGCCATTTACGCTGCAATACAGCAACACTCACAATATATATGATGAATGAAACAAATATTTCTGTCCAAAAAAAATATCTGAACGAATATGCAGAACCTGTTGCCATCCAAGAACCTATGTCCGTCATCAGTCGAAAAATCGCAAACCCAAATAATCCAAACAAACCAAATCCTATCATAGAGTGATACGTCACAATGCGCCGAGCAAAGAGCGAAAACAATCCCAACAGAACAACAAACAAAATCATATAAACAGGAATCTCAAAAGAGAATGATCCAACATCTCTCACAAACATTCCAGAACATCCTACAACAAAAGCAGCCCCCAAATGCCCTCGCACAAGCAACACAAGTGATACCATCAACACCAATCGAACCATTCCAAATACAGGGGCAATATTAAATAAAGTCCACTCCAAAAGACCCAAGCCTATACCAACAAAAACATATTGAAAAAATCGAAAAAATCTCATAATGAAGATGCGGCAATAAATACCTGTGTGATTTTCTGATAATCAACCGGTGTTTCAACAATCGCACGATTAAATAACGAACTTGTATCCTGCTCAACAGCTACAACTTTTCCGATTAACAAACCACGCGCAACAGACTGATCCAGTCCAGATGTTACAAGGGCTGTATCAAGAGGAATGTCTTCATCACGTGGAATCAATTCAACACGCACAACAATTCCATGACCTCCAGCAACAACGCCCTCACTCTGCTGATCATTCAATAATCTGCCTGCAACTTTACTCGCAGGATCAATCAGCAACTGAACAACACTTGTGTTCAACATAACTTTTTCAACGATGCCAACCAAAACGCCATCACCAACAACAACTGGAGCTCCGCGCTCAATTCCATCCTCCTCACCTCGATTAACAATAAGATGCGCTCGAGTCGGATCATACGATCGAGACAAAACATCCGCACCCAAGCCTTCAAAATCAAAACGCTCCTTAAAGGCAAGAAGCGTTCTCAATTCATTATTTTCTCTTTCAATATCTAAAAGTCGAGCAGCCGCAACATCTCCTTCAACTGATACAACATCATTGCCAAGAATGGACATCCGAACATCCTGACCAATATACACAATATCAATAAGCGTAGATCGAACTCTATCAAAAAAACCTGTCCCAAACGGAGTCAAGGAAACCCCAACGACAATCAACACAACTATAAAACCGCGAAAAAAAACAGATCGAGTATTCATATGTGAGTCGATTGAAAATTAATCCCGAGCTGAAGGTAGCCGAACAGTATTAAGCGGCTCATTCCCCTCAAACAAAACGCCCATACCACGAACAATAGCTGTCAGCGGGTCATCTGTCACACGGACAGCAATATCGGTCTCTCGATGTATAAGAGTATCTATGCCGCGCAAAAGAGAACCACCTCCTACTAATACAATCCCACGCTCATGAATATCTGCGACAAGCTCGGGAGGAGTTACCTCCAAAACATTCTTAACTGTATCAACAATACTTTTAAGCGTTTTATCGATTGCTTCTCTTACATGTGTATCCGTCATCAAAACCTCCTTAGGCAATCCAGTAATCACATCACGCCCGCGAACATTCACCTGCAGTGGCTCACCCAACACAACAGCACTCCCAAGCTGAATCTTAACCATCTCTGCATTCGCTTCTCCCAAAAGTAAATTAAAAACATCACGAGTATATGCGACAACTTGCTTATTCATCTCAATACCAGCAAATGGAGTCATTCTCCACTCAACAATTCCTCCAAGTGAAATAACAGCAGCTTCAGTTTTTCCTCCACCAATATCAACTATCATAGAGCCAACTGGCTCCTCGATCGGCAAACGCGCTCCAACAGCTGCAGCCATAACATCCTCGACCATAATTACTTCTCGAGCACCAGCCGCCAGCACCACATCCTCTACCGCCTTTCGCTCAACTTCAGTAGCTTCCAAAGGAACACCAACGAGAACACGAGGACGAGGAATCAGAGCAGTAGATTGCTCATGAACTCGATTAATCAGATATCGAAGCAACTTTTCAGTAATTTCATAATCCGAAATAATACCCCTCGTTAAAGGCAAATAGGTATCGATATACGGAGGGATTTTCCCAACCATATCCTTAGCCTCATGACCAACAGCAATAATCTGATTTGTCTTATTGTTGATTGCCACAACAGTTGGAGAGTCCACAACAATACCCTTATCAGACTGAACAATAAGTGTGTTCGATGTTCCTAAATCAACTCCAAGGTTTTTTGAAAATCTTCCGAAAAATCCTGACAACATAAAAAATGGATTAAGGGTCAGCCTTATCCTAGTATTTTAGCCAAGATTGCCAGATTCAGAGATAGATTCGCAGAAAATTTTTGCGGTTTAGTGGAGGCTAAGCCAATAAAATTTTGTCCGAATCTAGCCTGAAACTGAAAATTTTGGCAAATTACTAGGGTATGGCTGACCCTGATTTCCTCCATCTTACTTATATTAGAGTTCTTTCACAAGCTGCGCGATGTCAATAACTTTCGACTCTCCAGATAATCGCAATGTGTGCTCAACTCCTCCAGCCTTTAGCGATCGAGTACTGACAACAACGCGATGAGGAGCCCCCATCAAATCAGCATCTCCCAAAGCAGCACCAGCTGAAAACTGACGATCATCGTACATATATGACTTGTCTAATTTTTTAATCAATTGACCAGCCATCTTTTTCACTTCTGTATCATCCCCTAATTGCACAATATGAACTTGATACGGCGCAATTCCGGCAGGCCAAACAATCCCCTTTTCATCATGATGCACCTCAACAACAGCTCCCATCAATCGAGAAATCCCAATTCCATAACATCCCATGAACACCGGCTGCTGCTCACCAGACTCATCAGTGTATTTCAATTTAAATGGATCTGAATACTTTCGATGCAATGAGAATATATTTCCAACCTCAATCGCCTTTTTCTCCTCGATAGAACCTTTATGACATGATGGACATTCATCACCACCCTTAACCTTCGCTATCTCACGATTAACCGCATACCCACATTCACACGAAAAAATAATATCCTCGCCAGATTCTGTGACAACTTGATACTCATGAGAAAATTCAGAAAATGTCCCTCCAGAAGCTTCAGTCTCAATAGCATCCAAACCACATCGAGAAAATACATTTGAATATGCAACTTTCATAACATCATAATACGCATGCATGTCATCCTCATCTACATGAAAACTATACAAATCTTTCATCATAAATTCACGACCTCGTAAAATTCCAGATTTCGCCCGAGGTTCATCTCGAAACTTAGATTGAATCTGATACACATATTGAGGTAAATCTCGATATGAATGAACAAATCGCTGCGCCAACGGAACGACTACTTCTTCATGAGAAGGCCCCAAAGCATATTCACGACCTCCATGACGACTATCAACCTTAAACAACACATCCAATCCTCCCCATCGTCCTGTCGCCTCCCAATATTCTTTTGGATGCAACGCGGGCATCAATAATTCCTGACCTCCAGCAGCATCCATTTCCTCACGCACAACCTGCTCAATATTCCTAAGAACACGAAGTCCAAGCGGTAAAAATGCATACACACCCGCCATCACCTTTTCGATATATCCCGCTTTCGTCAAAAGCTGCGCATTAATACTCACCTCCTCCTTTGAGATATCTTTTGTCGTTGAAGCAAATTGTTGTGACATCTTCATATATTTATATGGTTTCCCGCCATCCCAGGAATGACATTTTTGTAGCACTCAAAGGTGCTCTCCAGAAGCAAAAAAGAATTCCAGACTAATAGCAAATAAAAAAATCAGACCAAATGCCCACCATGTCATCATACCCTGCATCTGCAATACAAGAGAAGAAAGCACAAGTAAGGTGAATAAAATAGCCTGCCGAAAACTAGAACGAACGACCAACACACGCATTACATTCGTACGAACAATCATCACTCGAATAAATAAACCAA